>JANLQO010000039.1:0-20532 GCA_031367855.1 Planctomycetia bacterium
GAACAGGGCTCCTACTGCATACTTCTGCGAGCTGCTAATCTTTGCAAAGAACTGCGTGCTGACCAGCGATGTTGTGGGCGTGATCGCCGAACCAATTTGGTTGTAAAGCGAGTTGAGCATGCTAAGGCGGTGCCCACGATCCACTTGCATTCCCCCAGTGGCCCCCGCAGCCCCGTTCGCCCAATCGATTACATAAGCAGAATGGACAAAAAAAGGGGTCTTTCCGATACCCAGGGCATTGAAAAAGGCGTTCTGGCCCGTACTCGCTTCAATCGGAACCCCCATCGCGGTCAAGGTGGCTGGCAGGTTTGGAAAATGCTCCTGGCTTTGTTTTGAAATCATGGTTCCGTTTTGAGTTGTGGCGAGATTGTAAACAACTTCGTTCCAGGCAAGCGGCGGCGAGGGAGTCAGCTGGTTCAGTTCGGTTCGCAACATGTTCCCGTCAACTTTGCTAAGCGTTAATTGAGTAGTCACTTCTGCGTTGCGAGATTGCAGCGGTGTATCGGCGGCGATCAGCCGCGCATATTCACCCGCCGGGTCCGTTCTGAATCTATTGGTAAGCTGCAGCATCTCTTGCTCAAGCGCCGTCGGATCGAAGGCCATCAGGCGGCGAGTCTCTAACGACTCAATGGCTGCGCGCCGCCCTTTGCGAAAGGTGCTTTTCATGACACGTTATCCATAAAGGCGAACGACCGGCAGATGAAGATTTACCAAGTAGCAGCGGTTCTACGTGAATTGTCCGCCTCGGAGAGGCAGACCTACGTGAAACTGAATCGTCCGTTTCGGAGAGGCGTACCTACGTGCAAATTTAATTGTACGCCTAGGAGATGTGGTCCCAAACATTTCGCGACATTTTACGGGTCCCAGCGACGTGGGTCAATGTGTAGCCTAGCTCTACGCTGCGATTCGACGCGGGACAGTTTTTGTTTCACGCTCTTCGTCTACAACACCAGGCTGAAACATGCGAAGCGGACGCTGGTGCCTGTGAGACAACACCTTGACGTATTCCGCACCGAAAAAGAGTATCGTCACACCCCAATAGAACCAGAGTAATAATGCGATAAAGGATCCGATAGCACCGTAAGCGGTCGTGTACTTCACTCCAATGAGAATGGCGCTCAAAAACTGACGCCCGACCTCCCAGATCACCGAAACCAGCAGGCCTCCGCGAAGTGCGTCACTCCACAGCGGGCGGCGTTTGGGCAACCAGCGATACAATATGCCGAAGGCGGTAGCATTCAGCAACATCGTGGCAGTTGCGTCAACCAAAGTAATAGCGATCGTGCCCGGTAGGTGAAGGTGAGTCATCCATTGTCGCAGAGTTCCAATAGCCACGTTGGCGGCCAAGGTGAAGACAATCGCGCAGCCAACACCTGTGAAAAGTGTAAACGCCATGCAGCGCCGCACGACCAGTCGGCGAACAGTCGCTTTCCAGTTGCTTTTGGCTGGCGCGGGTATGTGCCAAATTTTGTCGAAGGCCCTTTCGAACTGATAGAACACACCGATAGCTGCGAGGATAGCAGTGGCAAGTCCAAACGGTCCACCGACTACCGAATGGTCGCGCAATTGAGCCAGCACTTCACGCACTTGAGATTCCAGCGTCGTCGAACAGTGCTCTGCCACGATACTCAAGATTTGCATTTCCGCGTCGTGTCCCAAACGCGTGAATCGCATCACCAATCCAACACCAGCAATCAACAGCAGCAACATCGGGAACAGCGAAAGAGCCAAATAGTAAGCCACGCAAGCGGCCATGGCGCTGCCATCGTCTGCTTGCCAACGCTTTAAGGCCGCCCGCAACGAACCACAGATTTCACTTCCGTAGTTGCTCCCGGTTTGGACAAGCCCAATGACTGACCAGCGATCTACCGACCGCTCCGCAGATCGTTCAACCGAGGACTTTAATTTTGATAGCAAATCGCGCACGACGACTCCACGGGTTCGCTTACTTCCAACGATGTGAAAGTTAGCAACCGAGCTTGACTTGGCACCAGTCCAATCGCCCCCTGGGTGAAACGAGTTCAAAAAAATCTGAGTGGGACTTAGTCAGAATTTGCCAAGATCCACCCTTTCCTGGCGAATGCATGGTGTGTATACTGTGTATATGACAATGCACAGTTGGATTACCATTTCTCTTGCCGATCCTCGCCCGCTGTACCTGCAAGTAATTGAGCAGGTCAAGCGGCGGGTCGCGGTGGGGGATTTGCCGCCGGGGACCGATTTGCCATCCATTCGCGAGTTGGCGGCTGGCCTCAAAGTTAGCGTGATCACCATCAAGCGTGCCTACCTGGAGCTGGAACGGGATGGGGTCATCACGACTCGGCAAGGCAAGGGTTCGGTCGTCGCGGACCGACCTGGATTGCAAGCTTCGATTCAGGAAGTCGAGCTGCGCGACCACTTAAAGCAGGCAGTGAGCCTTGGTTTGCTGCTGGGCAAAACCAAAACCGAGATGCAGCGGCGAATCGCCGAAGTCTACGAACAATCGCAAAAGGTGGGCAAATGACTCTAAACCGTGATAGCTCGTGTCAAACGGAACTCGCCGCGTCGCTAATTGATGTGTGCAAAACCTACAAACACTTTGAACTCCGAAACATTAATTTTGCGGTGGAACGCGGTACCGTGGCGGGCCTGATCGGGCCGAATGGTGCGGGCAAGTCCACCACGATGCGCATCTTGATGGGGCTGGTCCAACCCGATGCGGGATCGGTGACCGCGCTGGGCAAGCCCATTTCGTCGAGCGCAGCGTCCGCCAAGCAGGACATTGGGTATTTTGCCGACGACATGCGGCTCTACAAGCCTGAAACGCTGGGCTGGCACATGCAGTTTGTCCGTTCGCTTTATCCTAAATGGGATGATGACTACGCAAGTCAATTGCTTGATCGTTTTGGTTTGATTCAGCAGCAGGTCGTTAAAGGACTTTCGCATGGGCAGCGTGTAAAAGCCATGTTGTTGCTGATCCTCGCTCGACATCCCAAGCTGCTGATCCTCGACGAACCCACCAACGGACTTGACCCGGTCGCCAAGCACGAGGTCTTGACCGAGCTCATGCGCGTGGTCGAAGACGCCGACCGAACGATACTCTATTCTTCTCATCATACGCAGGAAGTCGAACAAATCAGTGACTCGATCACGTTTATCGATCGCGGCCAGGTGATCGCGTCGAGTACCGCGGATGAATTCCTTGACAAGTGGAAGCGTGTCAAGTTGCATGCACCCGAAAGCTGGAAAACTCCGCGCCTTGAGAGTCTAAGGCTTGAATCAAGCTACCGAAACTTGCATGTGCTGACGTTTAGCCAATTCCGCGAAGCGGTGCCAAGTCAATTACAGGCATCGGGGGCGGTCATTGAAGCCATTGAACCGATGACGCTGGAAGAGATTTTTGTAAGTTCAGTCCTACGTGGACGAGAGGGCAGTCAATTATGAATCTGCAGGCCATCCGAATCTTATTCTTGAAGGATCTGTTTCTCAGCCGCCGTCCCTTGTTTGCGTACTTCGTGGCGGGGCTGGGCTCTGCAGGAGTAGCCTGCCTGCCAGAACCGACGCTTGCGTTCGTGGGCTTCATCCTGGTGATCACCGTAGCGATTGCCTCCGGAATTCACTTGATTGGGACCCTCCTGCTCGCCGAGACGACGGATCAAACCAGGCTGTTTGTGATGAGCTTGCCGGTCAGTCTGCTCGATTATTCGATCGGCAAGATCTCGGTCGTACTGACCACTTATCTGATTCCTTGGACCGCCATGTTCGCCTGCTTGACCATAGCCAACTTTGTGCTGGACAAGCAGGGAGTTGTGGTTATTTTGTCAGCGATTTTTCTTTACTTGCTCAGCGCTTTCATGCTCCAATTAGTGACCGCTGTGGTTTCTGAATCGGTGGGTTTTACGATCTGTGTCATGGTTGGCTGCAATGTAGGTTTGAATGTTTTCATGATGAAGTTGTTCGCCAATTCTGAAATTGCGGCAGTGACCAAGAGCGACGTTCTCACTTGGCCTAACATCGTCGTGCAGATTGTTGCGGTGGAACTGGTGATGATTGCGGTGTCGCTCGGGCTGGCTTTCGTGTTGCAGACTCGCAAGCGGGACTTGGTTTAAATGTCCGTTGTGATGGGCGAATCCAGCCGTGATATGTACCCGTACGGGTTGTCGGAGCGCGAGAAGGTACCTGCGGTGGTGCAGACGCAGCGCATCCACTACTTGGACAATTTGCGGGCAGTGGCCATGTTGCTGGGCGTGTTCCTACATTCAGCGCTTGCCTACGCCCAGCCTGCCCAGACCGTTTGGCTGGCGACTGATTCCAAGGCTAGTGTCATGGTCGATGCCAGTATTTGGTTCATCCATTTGTTCCGCATGGCATTGTTCTTTCTGCTATCCGGCTATTTTGCCAAGTTGGTCATCGAACGGAAAGGACTGAGGCAGTTCCTGTGGAATCGATGCTTGCGAATTGCAATACCCTTCGTGTTGTTCTATCCCTTACTATTGGCAGCCATGGCAATTGTTATTGTCTTCTCTCTGTCGTATCTCGCAGAGCCAAAAGGCCTGATGGGGCTGATCGCCGCAGCCGCAACGACCAGCTCCGGTATCCAAAAGCAGCAACCGGCTAGTACCATGCACCTTTGGTTTCTCTACTACTTGATGGCCTTTTCTGCCATCGGCGCACTGTTGTACCACGCCAATTGGCTGAAACCGCCTGCGTGGTTCCGGCGACCATTATTGTGGCTGCTTTGTCCGTTAATTCTTGTACCGGGAGCGTTGGCCGCCGGCTCTCCGCTGCCGGCACCTGAGTCGTTCATTCCACATTGGTGGCCGTTTGCGTTTTATGGTCTGTTCTATTTTGCCGGCTGGCAGCTGTTTGGCAGGGAGCAGTTCCTAGATAGTTGCCGCCCCTATTTTTGGCACGTCGCCGCGATTTGCCTATTGCTGTATGCACCCTATTATTGGTTAATGCCGGTGCTGGATTTGACAAAGATTGTTGCTGGGTCGTCGTCACAGAGTGATTGGATACGCGTGGTTGAGGCATGTTTGACTGCCTATTTATCGGTGTTGATGACGATCGCATCACTTTTATTTGGACAGCGCTATTTGGCCGGCAAGAGTCCCTTACTTGGCTTTGTCGCTGACTCGTCTTACTGGGTTTATCTGCTGCACCTGCCGCTTGTGATCTTACTGCAGACACTCCTCATTCCACTGACTCTGCCGTTGTGGCTGAAGTTTGTATTGGTCCTGGCAGGTACCTTGATTCCCTGCATGACAACTTATGTGGTGTTCGTTCGGTACACGCCACTGGGCTGGTTACTACATGGAAAACGCTCCTTTCCCTGAGCGGGGAGCTGGCGTTCCCAATAAAAAGTGTAGAACGGTTGGGCAACGTTGCGAAGTCAACGCACCTTTTTTCAACGAATGAAAACGTTCAAGTGAGCCACCGATGAATTTTAGGAACTGTATGCTCAAAAATTCCATACGACTCAATCTCCTCAGACTGATCGCCATCGTACTGATTTCGTCCCCTGGTTGGGCCATGGAAAGCGATCTGTTCACGCCACCCAACGTGGGTCAGACATCCAAGCCAAACATCCTACTGATCCTGGCGGATGACTTAGGTTATGGTGATGTCGGTTGTTATAATCCCGATTCGCGCATTCGCACGCCGAACCTTGATCGGCTGGCCCGTCGAGGCATGCGTTTCACCGATGCGCATAGTCCCTGTACAGTCTGCACACCGACTCGATACAGTCTGCTGACGGGGCAAATGGCATTTCGAGTTCCCAACGGTGGGCGGGTTTTCACGGGTGCGGGCGGACCATCGTTGATCGCTCCCGACCGTATTACACTGCCAAAACTCTTGCGGCAGCACGGTTATTCAACGGCCTGCGTAGGCAAATGGCATGTCGGACTGACGTTCTACGACAAGGACGGCCAGCCCATTCATCAAGGGGACTCCGAGTCGGTGAAATTGATCGACTTTGGGCGACGCATCGCTGGCGGACCGCTCGCTTGTGGCTTTGATCGGTTCTTTGGAACAGCCTGTTGCCCAACCACGGATTGGTTGTACGCCTTCATCGACGGCGATCGAATCCCTGTACCTCCGACTCGAGTGCTGGACAAAGCGAATCTGCCCAAACATCCCTATGCGAACGACAATCGGCTTGGCTGGCAAGCGACCGATTTCGATTTGGAAGAAGTGGACATGAAATTTTTGGAAAAGAGTCAACATTTTCTTCGCGAGCATATTCGCGGGACTCCTGACAAGCCGTTCTTTCTTTACCATGCGACTCAGGCTGTTCATCTCCCTTCATTTCCAGGCAAGGATTTCAAAGGCAAGACTCATTCAGGACCTCACGGCGATTTCATTTTCGAATTTGACCACATTGTTGGCGAATTGATGAAAACACTCCAGGAGTTAGGCGTCGCTGACAACACGCTGGTGATCGTAAGCAGCGACAACGGCCCCGAAGTATCCACGGTCTATCACATGCGCCACGATCACGACCACGATGGCGCGCGACCGTGGCGTGGAGTGAAACGCGACAATTGGGAGGGTGGTCACCGGGTGCCTTTCATTGTCAATTGGCCGGGCAAGGTAGCACCGAGTTCAACATCCGCTCAGATCATCTCACTGTGTGACGTCTTTATGACTGCCGCAGAATTGGTCGGCGCCAAAGTGGCTGACAACACTGCGGAAGACAGTTATAGTTTATTGCCGATATTGATGAGCCAAGATCGAGAACCCATTCGACCCTACTTGTTGCAGCAAGCATTTACCGGCTCACGCGACCTGGCGATTCGGCGTGGCCAGTGGAAGTACATGGCGCACAAAGGTTCCGGCGGAAACAACTACGAATCCAGCTTGGAGCTCAAGCAATATGCCTTGCCAGATACGGCACCTTCGGCCGCTGGTCAGTTGTATGATCTCGAAAGCGATCCGGGCGAGACCCAGAACCTAGCGCTGCAGCACCCAGAGATTGTCGGCGAACTGGACACTCTCTTGAAGCAATCCATCGCATCCGGACGCAGTCGACCGTTCGCATCGCGCACGAAACAACGCTAGGGGCTCGCGCCGTTCCACTACAAAGTGATAGCACGTAGGCGAGTCTCTCCGAGACTCGCAATAACCGCGATAAAATCGCGGTATCCGTCTCGGAGAGGCTGTGATTTTTTTTGGCAAACGTGGCCGAGTCGCACTGCGACTCGCCATCATTGCTTGATTAAAGGCGTTCATTTTCGCAGGATTACGGCGAGTTGCGGAGCGACTCGCCTACAAAAAATCACAGCTTCGGAGATGCACCTACGTGCCTAAAGTGAGTGCCATGGGGCGTCAGCACTAACAGCGCTCGACCATCAGGGCAACCGCTTCGCCGCCTCCCAAGCACAACGAAGCTATACCGCGCGCCAGGTCTTTAGCGACCAAAGAATGCAGCAGCGTCACCAAGACTCGCGCTCCGCTGCAACCCAGGGGATGCCCGAGAGAAATCGCTCCGCCGTGAACATTTACTCGCTCGGGCTTGAGATCGAGTTCGCGTATACATGCGAGCGTTTGAGCGGCAAAGGCTTCATTGATCTCGAACAGATCTACATCTGCAGTCTGCACGCCAAGTTTATTCAGTAGTTTTCGTACAGCCCCCACGGGCGCGGTAAAAATCTTCTGATGGTCCGCGGCATACGAACAATGCCCAACGATGCGAAAGGCCCAATCGGTCTTGAGGCTCCGCTGAGTAGCTTCGTCCACGATCAATACCGCAGCAGCTCCATCGCTGAGCGTTGAAGCATTGCCAGCGGTGACGCTGCCTTGTTTCTCACTATCGACCAGGGCAGAAGTAAAGACAGCTTTGAGTTTAGCCAAACCTTCGAGATTGCAGTCTCGCCGCGGCCCTTCGTCCATCTGGCGAACGACAGGTTGCTTTGCCTCCATGACCGTCACGGGGACAATCTCAGCGGCAAACGCATTCGCATCCTGGGCGGCGACGGCCAGTTGGTGACTACGAACAGCCCACAGATCCTGTTCCTGACGAGAAATGTTACCATCCTTGGCCGTCCACTCAGCAATGCAACCCATGCTTAGGTCTAGACTGGCACATCGCAGCCCATCGACTTCGACCGCATCGATCAAAAGCTGCTCACCGTACTTCCAGCCGCTGCGACCTTGCCGAAGTAAGTGCGGCGCTTGGCTCATGCTCTCCATGCCTCCCGCCAGGACGCGCTGGTACTCGCCCGCTCGAATTGCCGTGTCTGCCATCATCACTGCGTATAGACCGGAACCACAGACTTTGTTGACAGTCACTGCCCCCACGCTCTTAGGAAGTCCCCCAAACACACTGGCTTGCCGAGCAGGCGCTTGTCCCACACCCGCCGAAATAACCTGTCCCATGATGACTTGATCGACGGTCACAGGGTCTATCCCTGCGCGATTGACCGTCGCGCCAAGCGCGTGGCCTCCCAGTTCAACCGCACGCACAGTTGAAAGTCCACCCAAGTATTTACCTAGCGGAGTCCGACACCCGGATACGATATAAGATGACACCATGGCAAACTCGCGTGAGGGATTGAGTTTCGGTTGCTTAGTCAGTGTAGAATTGCGCTGGCCACGTGGTGGCTCAGCCCGAGAATCGTGTTCAGCGTCCAGCGTACGCACTCCATCATACAGCGCATTCGCAATACAGCGCAGCTATCCATCAAGCTCACTTGCAAATCGGAAGAAACGCTTATGACTGAGATGTTAATCGTCGACTTGAGCCACCCTGGGATTGCGCAGGTGACTCTGAATCGTCCAGAAAAACGCAATGCCTTATGCATCGCCTTGATGCAGCAATTATGTGCTCAAGTGGAGCAGCTGGCCAGTGAATCAAGCGTAAGAGTATTGATTCTGCAAGGCGCTGGACCAGTTTTCTCGGCTGGTTTAGATCTAGCTGAGGCGTCCAATCCTGAGCTCGTGCAGTTCTCGGCTGAGTGCGTGGCGCGCAGCTTGGCGTTGCTACGCAGCACGCCATTGATCACGATTGCGGCGGCACATGGTGGTGCCTTCGCCGGAGGAGCCGGATTGATGGCTGCTTGTGATATCGCCATTGGCACCAGCGACTTGAAAATCGGATTTCCTGAAGCTAGACGTGGATTACTGCCTGCTCTTGTTTGCGCCGTAATGAGCCCCAAGGTTCGCGAAGGTGATTTGAGAGACTTATTCCTAGTCGGCGAGTCAATCGACGCGGCGCGCGCTCAGCAGATCGGTTTACTACAGCGAGTGGTCGATCCCAGCAGGCTGGCAGAATGTGCTATGGACGTTGCGCAGAGTATCTTGGCAGGTGGTCCGCAAACGATTGCCGCCACCAAATTGCTGTTGAATCAAACCTACATGCCCGCAGCATCTTTTTCGCCAGAGCACCTGTTGGAAGTACACTTAGGCGCACGGCGGAGCTCTGAAGCAACCGAAGGCTTAGCAGCTTTCCTGGAAAAGCGATTGCCAAATTGGATGACAAACGGATAGCGCATTCGAGATGACTCAACCTACTCGATGATTGTCAAATGGCAAACGATTCGCGGCCAGCGAACAAGCATGGGACGAACCACAAACAGCCAACGACCACAACTTCGAGACCCGTGGCTAGCGCCTTTTGAAGTTGCGCAATATTTGGGTTTACGGACCAAAGGTCCAGCAATTTACTTAGCCCAGCCCATCGGGCTGGGAGTTAGGTGCAATTGGTCGTAAGGGCCGAAGGTCCGGCCGTTTGCTGACCGATGTGTTTCTAAGGAACAAACTATCGGGCCGTTGGCCCTGCGATGTGTTATGTTTTTTTAAACCCAGCCCGACTACCTTGCGTACGCAAACGAACCGGGGCTTCGCCCCTAAATCAAATTGCGCAACTTCAAAACTAGCGCCAGCGGCTCACAAAGCCCCAGTACCAAAATGCAAAAATGCTTCCCAACTTCACCACTTGCGGTAGACCGTTTCCCCTAATGATTCGAGCCAAAACATGACGCCGATCAACCAATCTACGCAGTCTCAATATTGGCCGCTTCCTGTAGGCCAAGTTCTACGATGCTTATTTCGCGCATTTTGTATTTTTGCACTTTGCCCGTTACGGTGGTTGGAAAACTCTCTACAAACTTCCAGTAACGCGGGACCTTGAAGTGAGCGAGTCTAGTTTTGCAAAAACTCTTCAATTCCTCTTCTTGCGCCGTTTTGCCTTCACGTAGACGAACCCAAGCCATGACCTCTTCACCGAATTTGCGATCGGGCACTCCGATGACCTGCACATCTTGGATAGCCGGATGCGCGTACAGTTGCTCTTCAATCTCCCTGGGAAACACATTCTCTCCACCGCGAATGATAAGGTCTTTTAGTCGACCTGTAATTCGATAGTAACCATTGGGTTCCCGCATCGCTAAGTCACCTGTGTGCAGCCAACCTTGAGCATCGATCGCTTCCGCCGTCTTTTCGGGCGAATGATAGTAACCCAACATGACATTGTGGCCGCGGCTACACAATTCACCGCGTTGCATATCGTCTAGGTCGAGCCCCGTTTCAGGATCGACGATTTTGGCTTCGACTCCTGGCAGTGTTCTTCCGACAGTCCCAACTCGCAGTTCGAGGGAGTCATCTGCCCGCGTCTGCGTGATCAAGGGCGAAGCTTCCGTTTGTCCATAACCGATGGTCATTTGCTGTGCGCCCATTTCGCCGGTCACACGCTTCATTACTTCGATCGGGCATGGGCTGCCGGCCATGATACCGGTGCGCAGTGTTGATAACCTCCGTTGCGGGAAATCAGCGTGTTCTAACATGGCAATGAACATGGTCGGTACTCCGTAAACCGCCGTACAGCCCTCGAGCTCAATGGCTTCGAGTACGGCCCCTGCTTGGAAGCCCTCCGATGGAAATATCATCGTCACGCAGTGCACGATAGAACACAAAGTGCCCAAGACACAACCAAAACAATGATACAACGGAACGGGAATACACAGTCGATCCTGGGCATCAAACTGCTGCGAGAGTCCAGCATAATAAGCATTGAGAAGGATATTGCGATGCGAGAGCATGGCCCCCTTGGGAGCGCCGGTCGTACCGGAAGTGTACTGGATGTTGATCGGATCTGTACACTTCGTTTGAGCTTCGGCGCTCGCTAACTGCTCCGCTGAAACTGTGTGGGAGAGTTTGAGAAACTCGGACCAGGAGATGGTTCCCGCCGGGGCAACTCCTCTGAGCGCGATGACCCATTTCAAATGGGGAAAATGTTGGCTGGCAAGCATTCCCGGTTGGTGTAGGGACAATTCAGGAACGACTTGTTGCAATGAGGAAAAATAGTCTGTTGTCTTGAATTGGTCGATCAGCGCCAATCCCTTCACATCGGATTGTCGTAACGTGAAGGCGAGCTCATTCGGTCGATAGGACGGGTTAATCGTGACCAGTACAACGCCAATGCGTGCCGTTGCAAATTGCAACAAGACCCACTCGGGAACGTTGGTGGCCCAAACACCAAAGTGATCTCCGCAGCGCAGCCCGCTTGCCAACAGTGCTCGTGCTACGAGATCTACTTCCTGATCAAACTCAAGCCAATTGCGACGCCAGTGTGGATAGCGAAAGATAACTGCATCGTGGTCCGGAAAGTTCTTGGCTGTTTCTCTCAATACTTGCCCGATCGTGGAGTTAGCCAAAAGAGGCCAGTCGGCGTGAGCACCTGGCAATGCTACATCAAGTTCGTTTTTTTGCGCGCCGTTCATCATTCCCGCCAATCCACAAAAAAAGTTCAACTCGAAAATCCGCTTAGGTCGCATCCGGCAGGTGCAACCTACCGCAGTTAGGCCCCGCTGTGGGTCACGCTTGCCGAGAGTGACCTTGCGCTTGCAAGGCGTTCTCGGAATGAAGTTGCGGGTTGCCGTCGAGCGGCATCGTCAACAGGGCTTGTGCGAGCGACTTGCCTTGAGCATCGTTCCGCAGGCCGCGCCGCAATATCCCTCGCACCAGAAAATTGAGGCCACCCAAGTTGGTTAATTCAAACCTTTCGACCGAATTTATCCCGATCGGCTGAAAGAACTCCGCCACCCGATTAGCTGTAAGCCACGTTTTCAGCCATTCAAAATTCTCAGGACTCCTTACTAGGATTCCAATGTTCGCGGCAGTTCCCTTGTCACCACTCCGGCCATAGGCAAGATCCGCCAAGCAGCTTGCTTGGTCAGGATTTCTTACCGCGGGAAACGGATCGTCGGGAAGAACCGTTTGTGTATAGCGCAGGCCAGCGGGTGGCCAAGTCGCCGACTGTTTGCGAGCAACCAGCGAGTCGGGAGAATCCAAGTAGTCAAGGCAGGCCGAGACGGTATCCGCCTCGATCAGACACGGCCAGTAACGAAAAACTTCATGCACGCGCGGTCTCCCTTCCGCATAGCCGGTTGTGCCCTGCGGTCCCGCAGTGACCAAAGGCATCAGCTCTCGAGTGAACTGCTCGACCGATTGCTTGGAATCGGATTCGACTGCGATCCGCAAAACGCATTCAAGCAGGTCGGAGCTGTTATAGGAATATGCAGCGGTGGGAACACTGGCAGTGTTACCAAGGCATTCGATGATTGAATCTCGAAAATCGTGCCCTGCGTCACGCAGTCTTTGCAAAACGATCTCACCGCAGCGGCCAGCTTTGATTACGGCCTGCGGTCCAAAAATCGTTAACATGCCAGCCGCCCGAAATCCATCGCGAAAAGTCGCGCTTACTTTCAGCGTTGGAGGACACGGACGCCCCTTAGCTCCACTAACACCGACGCGGTTTGTTCCCAACTGTTGGACCTGTAAACTCAGAAACGAAACCGTTGCATCTGGGCTGAGATATCCGTTGGGATCCGCAATTTCATAGATCAATTGTTCCTTTACCGTGGCTTCCGTAACTCGACCGCCGGAGCACTCGGATTTCGTGATAGTACAAGTTCCATCGGGATCGATTTCGGCGATCGGAAATCCCAAATGAGCTGGGTCCTGAATATCTAGCCAGTCAGTAGCGATACCGCCTGTGACCTGCGTGCCACACTCAAGTAGATGTCCAGCGACGGTCGCACCTGCCAATCGATCCCAATCGTGTGGATTCCAGCCGAAGGCATGAACGCAACAGGCGACGACCATAGAAGGATCAGCGACGCGGCCAGTGATTACAATATCTGCCCCTGCCTGCAGTGCTTGAACAATGCCACCACAGCCTAGATAAGCGTTAGCCGTAACCAGGCGCGCTCGAACGTCCGACAGGGGTTGCTGTGAGTCTAAGTTTTTAAAGAGGATGTTTGATCCATTATCTGCTTGCAGAAGCTCAAGCACATTGTCGCCATGCACCACACCAATTTTCAACGACCGACAACCCGCGATCTCCAGTGCTGCGACGCAAGCCTGCGCACAGCCAACTGGGTTAAGTCCGCCCGCATTCGCAATCAAACGGCAACGACCACCCGCGGCCCAGTAGCCAGCCAATCCGCGCACGACAGCCACAAAATCTTGTGCATAGCCTAAGCCGGTATCTCGCTCACGCTGGATGGCCAGTATGGACATAGAGACTTCGGCCAAATAGTCTAGCGTGAGAAAATCAAGCTCGGGAACTTGCGCCAACAATTCGAGAGCAGCGGCGGGGCGATCACCCCAAAAAGCTTGGGCATTGCCGACTCGAATCATGGTGATCACACTTCTGCATTGCAGCCGAAAGAACTAATTAACGTACTTTGAGGGACTAGCGACAGAGCGGACGCCAGCCACTGGCGCGTTTCGTGCGGAAGGATGATCGCATCGACCCAGCCCCGAGCTGCGCCGTAGCGAATATCCGTCTGTTCTGTGTAGCGACTGCGAAGCGATTCGCGAAGTTCGCTTATGGCTTCATCTGTTAGTTTAGCTCCCATTTTTTCCGCGTCGCGAATTCGCAGTGACAGCATGGTATCAGCTGCTTGATCGCCTCCCATTACCGCGAAGCGTGCATTGGGCCACGCGAGCATCAAGCTAGGATCGTATGCCCGTCCACACATCGCATAGTTGCCGGCCCCAAATGAGCTTCCTACGATGACGGTGAACTTGGGGACGGTAGCGACGCTCATCGCGTGAACCAACTGTGCGCCCGAGCGAATAATGCCGGACTGCTCGGCTTGTTTGCCAACCATGAATCCTTGTACATCTTGAATAAACACCAGAGGCACACGAGTCTGATTGCAATCCAGTACAAATCGAGCGGCCTTTTCTGCAGCGTCTCCATAAAGCACGCCGCCGATCTGGACTTCGCCATGCGCAGATTTTGATCGGCACCGTTGATTGGCTACGATACCCGTGGGCATCCCATTGATTCGAGCATAACCAGTGACCAGCGTCTTTCCGTATTCCGCTTGAAACTCCTGCAAGCTACCGGCATCGACAATACAGTCAAGCACTTCACGCATGTCGTATTCACCGCGACCGTCGGCGGGCACAAGGCTGTAGACGTCCTCGGGGTTGCGCCTCGGATCAAGCCCCGAACGGCTGGCTGGTCGTTCAGGTAGCAAGCCAAGCAACGACCGCAACTGGAGCAGACAGGCCGCGTCATCCGGTTCGTGAAAGTCGACCGTTCCACTGATTCGGGAGTGCATACTTGCGCCACCGAGCTCCTCGGGATCGACAGTCTGGCCAATGGCGGCTTTGACGAGCGCTGGACCAGCCAAGCAGAGTTGGCTACCTTCGGTCATTAGAATTTTGTCGCAGAGCACCGGCAGGTAGGCGCCGCCCGCCACACAATTACCCATTACCGCTGCGTATTGCGGAATCCCCGCAGCCGAGAGAACGGAATTATTGCGAAAGATCCTGCCAAAGTCATCTTCGTCTGGAAAAATCTCATCCTGCAGGGGCAAGAACACACCTGCGGAATCCATCAAATAAACGACGGGCAATTGCATTCGGAAAGCGATTTTCTGAGCGCGGATCAACTTCTTGACCGACTGCGGAAACATCGCCCCCGCTTTGACGGTAGCATCATTGGCCGCGACGATGCAGGGCCGTTGGCTAACCCAACCGATCCCAGTGAGCACTCCTGCCGCTGGCACCGCGCCCCACTCCGGATACATCTTGTGGGCCGCCCACAATCCAAGTTCGAAAAACGGTCGATCACTATCGAGTAACAATGCGAGTCGCTCGCGGACCGGTAAACGCCCCAGCTTGCGTTGGCGTTCGGTCCCCGAGGCGCCTCCACCCAGTCGTAGCACTTGCTCTTCTTGGAGAATGGTCTGTCCCAGTTCACGCAATGTCGCCAAGGCTGCACCTCCTGGATTGTTTAGCGGGGTTTGGCACATTGATCCATGAACTGCGAAACTCGCATCTCAATGAACGCTGGATCTTCCACCATCAGACGCAGCAATGTTTCGACACGCGAATCTGCAAAACACGTACCTGCATTATGCCGAAACTTTACCTCGAGTGGAACGCGCGCCTCGCTTCTTCGTCGGCGATGCCCCAATGGAAATTCTACCTCAATCTCATCGCTCGCAGTGCCATCGTTGAATAGAACTTGGATGCGATTGGCTATAGAACGCAAATCAGGGTCCAAATAGTCCCGCGTGTAGCGAGGATCTTCGCAGACCACCATCGTCTCGCGGAGTAGATCAATTCTTGGGTCAGCCGCAGCTAGGTCCTGGTAATGCTCCGCAGTAAGTCCCCCATGCAACAGGGCTGCGGCGACAATGTACTGCAGGCAATGGTCGCGATCGGCGGGATTCGCTAGCGGCCCACGCTTGTCGATAATTCGCACGGCGGACTCTTGAGTGTGTATGCGAATTTCCCGAATTTCATCCAATCGTTCTATCACCTGAGGATGCAGCGCGATGGCAGCCTCCGCCGCCGTTTGTGCGTGAAACTCTGCGGGGTAGGACACCTTGAAGAGGATGTTCGACATCACGTAGTTGCCCAAAGGTCGGCTGAGGTTCACCGCCTTTCCGTCCATCAGGACGTCCTGAAAACCCCAACGCGGCGCCGTAAGAGCCGTCGCATAACCTGGCTCGCCACCCATTGTCCAAAGTGCCAGTTGAACCCCGCGCTGGGCCGCGTCGCCCGCAGCCCAGCTCTTGCGCGAACCAGTATTGGGCGCATGCCGATAAGTGCGCAGGGCACCGCCATCCAACCACGCTTGACTGACCGCAGCCGCAATTTGGTCTGGGTTGCCTCCCAGGATGCCACATGCCACAGCGGTTGATGCAACGCGGACCAACAACACATGATCTAGCCCAACACGGTTGAAAGAGTTTTCGAGAGCCAAGACTCCTTGAATTTCATAGGCCTTGATCGCAAAGCTCAGGACATCACGGATCTTCCAAGGTCGATGGGGCTGCCACGCATTGTCGGGATTGCGGTCCAAATAATCTGTTAATGCCAGAATCGACCCAAAGTTATCTGAAGGATGACCCCACTCTGCTGCCAGCCACGTATCGTTAAAATCCAACCAACGCATAGCACACGCGATGTTGAAGGCGGCTTTCACCGGTTCCAACTGCCAGTGAGTACCGGGCACACGCGCCCCGTTGAGCATGGTTGCGCCTGGAACAACCGGTCCCATCATTTGGGTGCAGGCAGAGTATCGCAGCGCGAGTAATCCACAGCCTAAACTGTCTAGCAAGCACCAGCGGGCCGTATCGAAGGCCTCGTCATCAAAGTCATGCTGACGAGTCACGTAATCGGCAATATCCAAAATCACCGTATCGAAAGAGCGCGTGGGTTTTAAGTTTGGGATTTCCATAAAGCAGTTGTCTCGAAGCAATAAAACAATTGACGGCTACAAAAATCAAGGTCGACCACTAGAGAATCATCAACCTGCGGTATCATCATGGTCTGCGGTGCCATAGTATTCCTTTTATGTAGTTTTTGGTAGCCGAGCGGCTCTGCGCTCCGGCAACATCACCACTTGCAGCGGTGGCAACAAACCCAGCGCAAGCAGCGGCTCACGCACAGAGATTCCCATCACAACCAACTCTACTACCTGATTCATTGGTGGAAATAAATGACATTGCCTGCTCGGAGTCCTCGCTTGCTTGATCGAAACCGGAGTTTGCTACTAGTGGTCGATTTGCAGGCGAAACTGCTGCCACTTATACCGTCGCAAACGTCCATCGTTTGGAATGTCGCGCGATTGTTGTCCGGGGCCGCTGCGTTATCGGTTCCACACCTGGTGACGGAGCAGTATCCGGAAAAGTTGGGGGCGACAGTTCCACTGGGCGATGCGCTCTTCACGGCGTCCAGCAAACGCATGTTCAGTTGCCGCGAGTGCAGCGCACCCCTGGCGGACTTTTGGACTCGCGGAATGCGTCAAGTGCTGATTTGCGGCATCGAGACTCATGTTTGCGTGCTACAAACCGCGCTCGACTTGCAAGTCGATGGCTGGCAAGTTTTCATCGCGGTCGACGCAACCGGTAGCCGAATGCGACTGGATCAGGACACGGCACTGAGACGACTGTCTGCGGAATCTGTCGTACTCACAACCACCGAGTCCGTTTTGTTTGAATGGTGCGAGACTTCGACCGCACCGGAGTTCCGAACGATCAGTTCGCTGGTCAAGCAGACCGATCCGGTTGATTAGCTGATGTTAGCATCCATTAGTTGCTACCCACTGCGGGTCACTATTGCCGACAGAAACGGGCCCTTAGACGACTGTCGTACAAGGGCCTTTAAAATGATATTTTGCACCGAATCGCTAATTCGCTTGCTTGTCGAACGTGGCGACCATGCTGGCCATTGCCTTTTCAGTCATGCGATCAGCCAATTCCGTCACCGGCGAAGCCTCCGACGAATCCAGGGGTTGCATGCCCGACTTCTCAGCGACCAATAATTGGAGCAACATGCCCAACATGCCTGATCCTAGCGGCGAGTCATCTCCATGGGGCGAACTGGAAACGAATAATCGTTCTGGAACCAGCGGTTGCTGACTAGTTGAGAATTTGTCTGCAACCTCCTGCAGTGCGTAGAGCCTTGGATCGCCGAACGAACGGATCTTGCGAGTCAACACGGTAGCTTCGGATAAACCAATTTGCATAATCTTTTGACTTTCGCCTCGACCGGCCAGAACCCGTTCTTGACTGTCAGCTTCGGCCAACAAGACCTTTTGTTCTGCTTCGCGGCGCGAACGTTCGAGGGCAGCATCGGCGATAACGACAGTTTGCTGAGCCTGTTTGCGGGCTCGAGCCAATTCAGCTTCACCTTGCGCTTCCGCGATCTGCGCTTGCACTTTAGCATTGGTTAGCGACGTTTGCATATCCGCTTGCGCCTCAGCGGCTTTAAGCTCTTGTAACTTCTCGGCGGCAGTTTTGCGACGTTCAAAAGTCTCCAACTGTTCGCTTGACAACTGCCGCTGACGCAACTGCTCCAAGAGCGTCTCGATCTTGTCATCGCCCGGCGCGTTGGATGGTTTGCCAATCAGGACGTCAACACACTCGATGTCAAACGCGCGAAACTTGTCTCGCAATTCCTCGCGCGCCTCTTGCTGTATCTTGTCGCGATCATGGAGCAATTCGAGCATCGTCTTTTTGTGCGCCACGTCGCGAAAGAACGCGCTCAACATGGGGTCGATCGTTTGCGTGATCAATTTCTTGACGTCACCAAACCGTTGTATGACACTGGGCGCACGTTCATAGTCAATGTGTACCACGACGCTCAGCGGAAGCAATGGTTCGTATGCATCCTTGGTTACCAAGTCGATTGATCGCAGCGATTCGTCATACTTATGCGATTCACTTCTGCCTGTGATCCAGTGCAACACAAAGTTTGTGGTCGGCACCAAGATGATACTGCCGGCGTACCGATTGAATGCATACTTGCCAGGCCCAAAGGTTTTCTCCCAGACTCCCTTTTCACCAGTTGCCACTTGTTCACCGTGACGAAATTGCTTGCCAGACAGGTCATCACCGTGGCGCCCGATATAACTGACGACGACTCCGACATAACCAATCGGAACGACCGTCTTGGGAATCATTTCAACGGTTGCGAACCAGCGATTGATGAAGTATGTACCGTCAATCAGCGTCTGGTATTGGCGACCGCGACGGCCGCCAGCCTGAAGAAAAGTTTCGGCGGCTTGGAAGTTATTATGAAAGCCTGCCGAACCAGGTTCACTGCCGACTATCGGCGCGATGATTTCGTCCGGTGGCAGTGAGTTACCGTCATGTACCGTAACGATGCCAATCGAATCCACTTGAGTCGGTTGGTCGGGTTCAGGCGATTGTTCGCTTGTCATCCGAGCGCCTACTACGATCGGCGAAAAGCCACCGATGTTCGATAGTTCTACGAGGAATTGTTGTAGTGTGGCCGTTTCCTGGCGATTTTGAATCGCATGCAAACCGTAAACCTTTTCTTCGGTAATGGCCACAAACAAGGCTGGGTTGATCGCATACACACCTTCACGCAAGATCGCTCTTTGGCGACCACGCTGACCAAGCGGAGCTGTCGAACCCTCTATTGAGCTCGAGTGTGGTGCGAGAAACGACCTTGCATCCTGGAACGAATTGCACTCAACTTCGCGGCCTAAGGTTTGGCTGGGCAAAAGTGCTTGACCGTCACGTGCATATACGTAACCAATCTTACCCTGTGAAATCGTCACGAGCGGCGCGCGATGGACTCGGTACTGCCATCGCCATATTCCGAAATGCAAACCACCACGCAACAATTCAGATTGGAAACCCGCCTCGCCATCGAGCGCGATAATCTGACCCTCCGGTACCGAACCCTCCGCTGACCAAAGCTTTTCCACTACTCCTACAGAGTTGTTAGGAATATAGCGAACACACAACCAGGCAGCGATCAGCAGCAGGCCTGGCACGATCACCAACAGCACTAGCGCGATACCCGCAACACTTCCCATGGTTTGAGCCAAGAAAAGGTTGCTCGAAACAAAACTTGTAGCCATTTGGCTAGCTCCTTACGGGAGCCGCATTGAAGATCTGACACAGTAGACGCGCGACGGCGATTCCAGCCTCAATGCACGAATGCATAGAGCGGGTAATCGTTGGGCTTGGCGCGAATGCGTTCCAATAGAAAAGTGGATGGCACACGAAGCCGTGCGCCTACATGTCTTTACTCAAAGCAGACTCGAAGAACAAGCGCCAGCAAATTCATATTGAACTGCTTTCCATGATTGTAAGAACATCTGACAATCGGCTTACGAGGTTAGCTGTCGGGCTAGGATGGAATTATCCCGGTAAAAAAACTTACCCAAGCCCCGAAGCAACTGGAAATCGGTTGATTTCAGTTGCACTGTTGGTTCCCCCGTTCGTGCTGCTATCATAAGACGCAAACGATTCAGCGGCGCTCACTATATTAATTCTACGCTCTGTACAGAAATGTAAAGGGACAATCGCTGAGATTTTTCGCGAGTTCTTTCCAGCTGGGGCAGATATTCTTGAAATATAACTCTGGCGGGGCGGGCGACAGTCGTAGCACTGCGTGCTCCTGAACATCGCCCCACGATTCGCAGACTTCGCGGCCCAATGGTCAAGCGGTTAAACACATGAATGCGCTATCTCGCGGAACCCTCGTATTTGGTGGGTCGCTCTTGCCGAGTGCGACCATTCGCTGCCAAAGTTAAACTGGTCGCAC
>JANLQO010000042.1:0-1805 GCA_031367855.1 Planctomycetia bacterium
AACACAACGCAACCCATTGCAAGCACGCTCCTTCAACTTGAGTTTACTGGATGGAATTATGTCGAAGTACCCACTGGCCGTTTGCCTGCTGAGCTGTCTCGTTTTCTCTGTAAAAGCAGAAATTGTTTTCGCCTCAGATCAAATTCCCGGCGCGCCTCAGAAGCAGCCGATTGCAATCGTGGGCGCCACAATTCACACGATCTCTGGACGTGCGATTGAAAATGGAACAGTCCTATTCGCAGCGGGCAAAATTACTGCAGTGGGGAAAGGCGTTGAAATCCCCGAAGGTACGGAAATTATCCGTGCCGAGGGTAAACATGTTTATCCAAGTTTGATTGATGCGAGCTCGGATATCGGACTTATTGAAGTAAATTCTGTCCGTGCAACAATCGACTCGCGCGAGATCGGCAACATAAATCCCAATGTGCGGGCTGTGGCTGCGTTCAATCCTGACAGCGAATTGATACCCGTAAACCGAGCCAATGGAGTCTTGGTGGCGCTGAGCGCGCCTACAGGCGGCTTGGTGGCGGGCCGCTCGGCGGTCATGGTGCTCGATGGTTGGACTTGGGAAGACATGACCTTGAAAGCTGACGCAGGCATGCATGTGCGTTGGCCGCGCGACGCTGGCAAGGATCTGAAGGAACTAGATGAGGTCCTAGACCAAACGGCTCGATATGTTGCCAGCCGCGAGGCTAGCCCCCAAACCCTGCCCCTGGACTTGAGATTGGAATCGCTGGCGCGAGTTCTGGATGGTTCGTTACCGATGATTGTCGATGCGACGTCGCTAACACAGATCGAATCCGCAGTCGCATTTGCCAGTCAACGAGGCTTGAAGCTGATCATTCATGGCGGTTTTGAAGCAGTGCATTGCGCCGAGCTGCTCAAGAAGGCCGACGTTCCCGTGATCGTTTCTGGAGTCTACCGAACGCCCAGCGGACGTGACCGCCCCTACGATGAAGCGTACACGTTGCCCAAGCGATTGAAAGATGCCGGTGTAAGGTTTTGCATTTGTTCCGGTGGGCGATTTGGTGCCAGCGGACTGAGGAATCTGCCCTATCACGCTGCCACAGCGTCCGCATATGGATTAAGTCAAGACGAAGCTCTGCGCGCAATCACGCAAAGTGCCGCTCAGATCCTCGGTGTAGCGGATCGCGTTGGCTCAATCGCCACGGAACTCGATGCGACCCTGTTCATCGCCGACGGAAACATCTTGGAGACAGAAACTCAAGTCGAGCGTGCATTTGTGCGCGGACGCAAAGTGGATTTGGATAACCGTCATGTTCAGCTTTACCGAAAGTACAGCGCTAAATACGATCAGTTATCTGAAGGAACGGAAAGGTAGGTTCTGGAAATAGATTTGACAAGTGCTGTGACGATGCCTGATAACTAACTGCTGGATCAATCTGTTTGTGCAACAAGGGGTGGCAATCGTTCCCACAAGCCTCTATGCGGTGTCGGACGGCTATGCGGAGTTTCTAAAAAGTAACGAAGAGCGTACCAAATCGCGTGAAGAGTCGCTGCAAGCGGAATTGAAACAGGTGAAATTTCGGCGGTTGGTGCAGCAGCTGGAAAATGTCATCTTGGCTCGGAATATCTCTCTGATTGCTTCCCCCGAGGTGGTTGAACGCTTTCGCAAAGTCGTCTCGGCTGAGGAAGGGCTGCTCGGAAATTAGCTGATCGTTTTGGTCCCGACGCGGTCACGCTTATTCAGCGTGACCCGCCGAAAGCAACA
Source organism: Planctomycetia bacterium (assembly GCA_031367855.1). Taxonomy (GTDB): domain Bacteria; phylum Planctomycetota; class Planctomycetia; order Pirellulales; family Pirellulaceae; genus Aureliella. Next base: position 1,733 of record JANLQO010000042.1, read on the forward strand.
GTTCGTTCTACCAGGGTTTAATTTTCCACCCAACGTAGAAGCCCATGGCAAATATCATGAGCCCAGCCATTTG
>JANLQO010000043.1:0-24791 GCA_031367855.1 Planctomycetia bacterium
GGCGAATTGAGCGGGAGCTGAAATGTAGATGCTTTGACCGTCGGCGCTTACTCCATAGCGGCTTTGAAGGTAGACATAGATAGCGGCCCAGAAGAGCAACACGATTGCATCAGCGTAGATGTACAACGGTCGATTTCTCGAAACGACCGAGATGAGAGGGACTCGAACTGGGGAGTAAGGGTTATCGCTTTTCATTCGAGCTTGGTGTTACATACTTGTTGACGATACCGAATCACTTTCAGCGCTAACCAGACCAACACGTTGGTGAAAGTGACTGCAAGGGTAATGAGGAAAATTAGCCCTGGTACATCGATGAAAATTGCTGATGCGTAACGGACGCCGTTCGACGACGGAGGATATTGCTTTTCGATGACAATGGTTCCATCTTCGTACCGCAGTCTATGATAACTTTTTTGAATCACGATCCAACCACCGCAAAGGAGCAGGACGACGGCGCTGGCGGCGAAGTAGAGACGTAGATCATTTCTTGGGGTGTTTGAAGCAGCTGGCACTTGAACGGGTACATAGGGATTCTCTGTGTTCATGTGGATCACCCAAGAATAAATTTCCCGTCAGAAGATGAACGATTGAGACAATCGTTCTAATCTGGCTCAGTACTCAATCAAGCTAAACGTTTTGTGCGGCCTTAATCGGGCTTCGCCGCAGAGGGCTTTCAAGTGGATGCAGAAAGCGCACTCGACAATAGTCACGTTGAAATTGCTAAGCAACTTGACGCAGGCTTCGACAGTTCCGCCGGTGGCGAGCAAATCGTCGACGACGAGCACGCGTTGCCCGCTGGTAAGTGCGTCGGTATGCATTTCGAGAGTGTCGCTGCCGTATTCTAGATCATACGAGTAGCTGTGCGTTTGGTAGGGAAGTTTGCCGGGTTTGCGAACGGGGATGAAAGACGCGTTCAGTCTCAATGCTAGTGGGGCAGCGAAAATAAAACCGCGAGACTCGGCAGCCACGATGCTGTCGATGCGCTGGTCTGCATAGCGCTCCGCAAATTGGTCAATTGCGGCGTGGAAAGCTACGGGAGAGGCGAGGAGTGGAGTGATGTCGCGAAACAAAATACCGGGCTTGGGAAAATCCGGGATTTCGCGAATGTACTGCTGAAGATCGATGGCGGTCATGGATTGGCTCTCGAGGAATTCGATGGTGAACGAGAGCCCACAGATTACCAAGAACCGCTAAGGAATGACAGACTTCTCAAGCGATGACCAGAAGCCTCGTACAGCGCGGCTGACTTTGGGTGCCGAACCGATTTGGTCACCGATGCCTGGCAAACAAAAGCATGCTACTAAGAATGCGATCATCAAACCGAGCAAGAAAGTCGGATCTTGCTGTAAGCTGAACATGGGACCAAACGAAAACTGGAATCCGCTAGGCATTTTGATCTTCGTCAGATCGCGAACTCGCTTCAGGCCGACGTTCGTGAACTCAGAACAATCTGCAAATTCGCTTTCGCAAACCACTTCCGACAATTCGCTGGCAAATTCGAGACGGCAAAAGGCTTTACTGCGGATTCGATTCAGAATCGCATTGGGAACGCGAATCGTAAATCCCTCACGCGATGCGTCAAGCACAGCAACCCTATAGGATTTTGAACCAATGCGCAATTCGGCGGCGGAGTTTTCAACAGCAATAGCACACTTGTAAGCTGTATTTCGGTCTTGTTCGTATGTCATCGAACGTTCTCCGCGACTGGGCGAGAAGCACTACGAGTAATTCGGCGAAAGTTGGGGAATTCCACCTCAAAATTAGGATACGGAGCACAGTCCGGCGTTGCACCACGAAGTGGATTGCCGAATTCAGGCTGCTATTACTCAAAACGATGTTGAGTTTGACGATTGCCGCAATCCTGCGGGCGGAGAGTCCCCGAGATGGACCTCCGATGGGGGGCATTGTAAACGTGGTCAAACTGTAACAATCACAAGCGAACTGCCGACTGCGGGGAGGTTGGCGCTTGTTCCGATCGAACTGCATGCACCGATTGCAATTGACGATGTAACCCTTGCTGGGGAGTCCCCAGAGATTCATTCGTCAGTGGATTGATCACAAGGTCGCAGAATGTTCAGTGGAAACTCGTCGCCAAATGCTATCTACCGGCTCCCACCCCGGTTCGTAGTTGTTTTCGCGTGCGCTATTTCCTGCTGCACCGTTGCACCTGGTCAAGAACAAGGAGGTTCATCGGAGCTGCGTAAGTGGGCGCGCGGCGATGGCCAGTTCTTACCGCTCAGTTGTCCGGCGCAGCCGCACTTGCAGCCGATGGCGCCGCCAGTGAATCCATTCCAAATACCGTCAACCCGGTTGCCTTCATTTCAGACCGAGCCAACACGCCTGAGGCACCTGTTGACTTCTAGCGGCGATGACCTGCTGCAGGGTAAGGGCGCAGGTGGCGATGACGATTTACTCAATATGGGCCCGATCAAGCGTGAACCTTCCGTGCTCGAAGGCATGGGGCCAGCGAGCCAAGGCAACCAATTGCCAGGCGCGAACCACGGTCCCGATAAACCGCTGCGTGCTGGACTGACGCCGGGCCAAGATCCGCACGCGGAAGCGTTTGCGGGTGACTGCTATCCAGCAGCCATAACTTGTGCGAAGTGCCATCAAAAGATCTATGACGAGTGGCGAGTCAGTTCGCATGCGTATGCCACAATTTCGCCCATGTTCCAAAAGTTCGAGCAGAAGATCAACGCGTTGTCGAGCGGTACGATTGGCACGTTTTGCATTCGTTGCCACGCGCCGGTGGCAATCCAGTTGAACTTTCCGCGTTATGGCTCCTACGCTGATGCGCCACCCATTATCCGTGAAGGGATCACTTGCGTGGCGTGCCATCGAGTGAAGGAGCAATATGGCCGCACGAATGGTGAGCGGCGCATTGAACCAGGCGACGCTACCCAAGCGGTTTACGGCTCCTTCGACGGAAGCGGAGTCGCCCGCGCGATTGCTGACAAAGACAATCTGAAAATCAAGCTTGACCCGCAAGATAAAAGGCCGGGGCAAGTGATTCATCACACAGCGATTCAATTCGAACAGCTCTCGCATAGTTCGTTTTGCGCTTCGTGTCATCAAGTTTCAGTTTATCCCGGTATCGCTCTGGAAGTCGTGTGGGCACAGTACCGCGCAAGTCCCGCCTGCAAAAAGGGGGTCAGTTGCCAGGATTGTCATATGGGTTCGGTGCCTGGCAAGGCGCTTGGCTATCCCATTGGTGCAGCTGCGGAAATAAATGGAAAAACCGTCGATAACAATCGCAAACATTCGAGTCATTTGTTCTACGGACCCGGTCAGTCGATCGCTCATCCAGGTTTATTCCCGCACAACGAAAAAGCTTGGCGCTGGAATCTCGATCAGTGGATGCAGTTTGATTGGCGCGCAGGTTGGGGTACCGCGGATTTCGAAAAGGCACTGTCAAACAAGCAGATTCAAGCCGATTTCCCAGAGGCTTGGAAGACTGTCGATGAGCGCAAAGATGCACGCAAGGTGCTCGATGAGAACATGCGGCTGCTCGACATCAAGCGAGCTTCATCGTCGGCAGTAATGGCCGCCGCTACGCACGTGGACGGTCCCTTCTTCCATGAATCGCCGCGTTCAGGTCAGCCCCTGACTTTCCATTATGTCGTCAACAATACCAGCGACGGGCACAACCTCCCGACCGGATCGCTCGGAGCGCAGCCACAACTTTGGCTCAATACCGTACTCACAGGACCGGACGGTCGTTGGCTATGGGAATCGGGCCAGCTAGATTGCAATGGAGATTTGTGCGATTTGAATTCCGAGATGGTGACAAGCGGTCGTATTCCAGCCGACCATCAGTTGTTTAACTTGCAGACCAAATTCTTGATTACGGGAGTTAAAGGGACTGATCGCGAATTGTGTTTACCGTTCAATATAGATACTGACCAGTTGCCATTCATTCGCCCTGGAGCACAACCGATCACGGTGCTGAATCATCCGCCGACAATCCGCATGGAAGCGCACTCGATTCCGCCACTGGGTTCACGCAAAGTGAACTATCGAGTTCCCGCTGAGTTGATTCAGCGACCGGGGGCCTATCGGCTGAGCGTCCGGCTGCGCAGCCGAATGGAACCGCTGTACTTTATGCGATTCTGTGATGCCACGTTGGAGATGCAGCGCCGAATGCTGGAACAATCGCTTGAAATCGCTCAGCATTCGGTCGAGTTCGAAATTCGCTAAGAGATCCACTGGGGTCACGTTATATACGATGATCAATTGAGAAAGCAAATGTGCGTCAGACAATATACGGGGCGATTTAACTGGTGAATCGCTGTAAATCCAAACGCAGTAAATTCGCTGCGACGATGTGCTTTTTCGGAGCAGCGCTGTACGCGTCACTCGCGAACGCGCAGACAGAGAGTCCTCGTCTCATGGATTCTGCGTCTGTCGTTGAGAGTCCCCTGTCTGATTCTACCTCGAAAATACCATCCAGGCGATCGTATATTCGGCAACCCTCTACGCAGTGGAAGCCTGAGATTCTAACGGAACCGCTTGCTTTAGCTAACGATCTATCGCTAAGTGAATTGGCCGTACCTAGAGCGGGAACGTCAGCTGGGCTAGACGAAGATGCGACAAGATCCAGTGGATCGACAGGTTCGCAAACCCAAAACATCGCTCTACCTGCAATTCAAGCTTCCAAGTCGGACGCTACAGACTCTGCCAACAAAACTACGCTGCCATCCTTTTTTTTCCCGCCACAGAACTCGGTCCAGTTCAGTTGTAACGGGCGCGAGATTCCTTATAGCGGAGCCGATTTCGCACCGCTTTCCATGCCGCCCTTGCCGGTTGATCCGTACGCCGACTTGATGGTCTATCGTGGCAAGACTCCGGTTGCGACGCAGCGGCCTTGGGTCGAGTTGGGTAGACCGCTCTATACACCCGGCCTGTATCCGCCAGCAAGTTCATTCTTGTTCGGTGAAACAAACCTTTTGATGCCGCATTTTTATGTATATGGTGATTATCGTACGGGCTTAGCGGTCAATGAGAATCAAAAAGGCGCTGCCCGCAGTTGGGCTCACCGACTCAATCTCGACATGGACCTGCAATTTACCGCGACTGAACGACTGCATGCCTTCATGGGGCCGCTCGACCGTACAAACGATGTAACGCGCCTCGACTTCAGTAACAGCAAGAACATTGAATTCGTCGACCGAACCGATATTCGGCTCGATACATTATTCTTCGAGGGGGACGCGGGAGCGATCCTGGGTGGGCGCGAGGGAACTTATTCGCCGTTCGATTTACCATTCTCGTTTGGGTTGATGCCGCTGGTTTATCAGAACGGCATTTGGATGGAGGACGCCATGATCGGTGCCGCTTGCGCCATCCCAACCCAGCATAGCGCCGCGCTCAATTGGCCGAATTATGAAGTGTCCCTGTTCGCGCTCACAGATCAAGTAACGACCGATGCATTCAAAGGTGACAATAACGCCGCTGAGGTGTTTGGTAGCGCATGGTTCATCGAGGCTTACGGCGGATACATCGAAGCCGACTACGCCTTCATTCACGATGACGTGGGTGGCCATCGCAGTTACCACAACACATCGCTCAGCTTCACCCGCCGCTATTTTTCGCGTCTTTCGAATTCAGTGCGTTTCCTCACGAACTTCGGTCAAGCATTGCCAAGCGACCAGCGCACGGCAGACGGATATCTGTTTTTGCTAGAGAATTCGTTGATCACAGCTAATCCTAACTACTTTGTACCCTATGCGAATTTTTTCTATGGTTCCGGCAAACCGCAGAGCGTCGCGCGGGCTGCGGGCTCAGGCGGAATCCTGCGCAACACGGGCATCAACTTTGAAACCGACGGTCTCACTGCCTATCCGACGTTGGACGCGACTGGCAACAATACCTACGGCGCCGCGTTGGGTTTAAACATACTGGGTAACAATTTCTCGCAACAGTTGGTCCTGGAGCTAGCTGCTTTGGCCGCAACTGGCAACCGGCAGTTTCGCGGCGCACCCGGCGACCAATATGCCGCAGGAGTTCGCTACCAAAAGCCGCTCAGCCATCGCTGGATCTTCCGCGCCGATAGCATGTACGGTTGGCTTCGCAATTCGGAAGACATTTATGGCAACCGCATCGAATTTCGTTGGAAGTTCTAGCTTAACCGAACTATGTGATTGCGCTGTACAGGCCTGAACCGCAAGCGCATGAATGAGTTGCAAGGATTCACGCGCTTGCACTTCGGGGTATTCCCGGTGTTTAGCACACATTGACGTTTTCCAATTAGGAAACGACGGAGTGAAATGGCACATTGAGAGTCGAGGTTAGCGGCTCGGTGGCGATCACAACTAACGCAAATCGTTGCCGATTGACGATCGCAAAATTGATTGGCTGATTGACTGCTTGCCCGACACTTCGGCCAGTTTCATCAATGATCATCCATTGTGCCGGCCTATCGATTGCAGAGTCATTAATAAAGTCGATAACGTCGCCGATGTTGCCGTCAATCAGCCAAGCTTGGCCGCGCCGAAGCGTGCCGAGAGCAACGCTGGCCGACGCACCCAGGGTCAACGGTGCGGCAGAGTTAAGGTCGACCACGTGCAAGCGGACCAAGCCGGAGCCGCTAATTCGAAACTGTAGCGTTTCGTCACCGGTTGCGCCCATTAGGATCGGCGACAGTTGGTCGATCGAAGTCCAATCTCCCAGCGCGCCGCTATTGAAACGTACCTCAACCTTTCCGCTGTTACCCAATTCCAACTCATCGATCAACAAACGCATGCCCGGGACAAGGTGAACCGTGACCAGTTGCTCTTGCAAGCCATTCGCATTCAACGTGAATTCGCCGAGCGCGCCGACAGCCAAGATGGATTCACTGGTGGTAATCGAAGCGACCTTTAATTTGTAGTCGCCCGTTGGCAAGGTGCTGGCTTTGTTGAAATTGACCCAGTAACTGCCCGCGTCAAGGGTGCCGCGAGGGCTAAAATTCACCTCGTTGCCATGCAAATCTGTAACGGTCAATTCGCTCGTCGAAAGCGACACGTTGCTACTGTTCTGAAGCTGCAATTCGAAACGACCCGTTGCAGCTACATCCAGTCGATATCTTCCTGACTTATTGATAGTGGTCGTCTGATTCAGCGGCACAACTGGAGTCTGGTTTAGCAGGTCGATGTTCAACGTGAAGGCGTTGGGTGACCGTGAGTCGTTATAGATATGCACTTCGTAATTGCCGGCCAACACCAACTCAAAAAAACCTTCTGGGCTGTTTCTCAACGACCCATCGGCCCTGTGTAGCACGAGCAACGCAGACTCCGTCGTTGAACTAGCCACGCGCAACCAGGTCGGCTGGGTGACTTGAAAAGTATAGATTCTGCCATCCAAGCGTGAGGCGAGCGATCCCGATATCGGTTGCCCGAGCGTAGCGGCTTGCGTTTGCGTGGTCACTAGGTCGACGAAGTAAGTGAAATCAACCGCTGTGTCGCCTGGGAGAGACTGGACCAGAATGTAAGCTACTCCATCGTCCGGCAGCGGGCTAAACAATCTATTTGCAAAGCTAACTTGCGACAGGGGATTTCCAAGGCGATCGACGATCGTCAACTGCACTTGCCGTTCCGAAGCATCTTGCAATTCAAGCAACTGCTTTGGCGTAGCCACTAGGCGGTTGATTTCGATCAAGCCCGCCCCCGTGTTCCCGGTGTGCGAGCCACGTGAGACGGCGCTGGCTTGGCTGAGGTCGTTGAGTTCCAGCAAAAACTCGGCTGCGTTCGCTCCACTGTAAAGCTCCAATTGATACGTGCCGGTTGAGTAAACTGGCACAACCATTGATCCGCTACGCGGTGGCGAGACAACTTCGCCATCGGGAGCGATCCAACGCACGAATCCACCCTGCGACATCTGTAGACTAAGCAAGATGGGAGAGCCCGCTGTGAGCGCGATTGAATAGCGCTTTACGTCGCCCACTTTCGCAATCGTGCTGCTGATCGGACTGGCCAAAGTTGCCGTCGCGTTAGTTTCAACTTGCGTATGCAATTCGATCTGCGTTGTCGTGCCAGAAGCGAAAATCACCGCGCGATAATCGCCCGGCTGTTTCAATTGATAAGCCGTCCCTTCGAGGATCGTTTCAAGCAGTGTGCCCGCCTGGTCGAAGACTGCGAAACCAGCGGCACCAATAATTGTGTTGGCAACGGTCGTCTTAAATGGCAGCAGAAAGTTAACAGCGGGAACCGTTTGCAAAATGATCGGCGTATTCAATGGCGATTCAGTCAGAGTGGCAACATTGAAGGCTGTGAAGTCGGTCTCGTAAGCCGCTCCCGTCAAGTTGCTAGCCCACACGAAAGCCTCGCCCGCCAAGAACTGAGCGTTAATAAACGGTCCTTCGAATGGCGTTCCGAACGGATCGTTTGAACCGAGTCGGAAGAGAAACGTGGCGTTATCCGCTACCGTAGTGGACTGCAAAAAGACTTCTGTAGGGTTGCTAAGGGGAACTTTGAAGAACGCGTTGCCAAAAGGTATCACAGATGCCGACTTCTTCGTTCCTAATGAAATCGTTTCTCCTGACGACGGACTAATCATACGAAATGAAAATGCTTGATCGGTGACATCAAAATTCGTCAGCTGCACCTTGATGACGCCAGCCACGTCGGCCAGCGCTAAGGAAGAGTCGGTGCCGGCCGCAAGCGAAGTGGCATTACCCGACGGATCGGTGATTTCGACTCGTAGGATCGGGTTTTCTGCGAGCAACCAATCGAACATGAAGTAAGAACCCGCCGTTACATCGAACATAAAGGTTTGTGTAGCTGTATTGATATTACCGCTGTGAATCTGATCAAAGCCGACCAATATGCTCGGAGGCGAAAGCGGCTTTTGAACAGTATCGAACTTGATGGAATACGCCACAGCTGCGTCGGTCAAGTTCTGGATTTCGACGTGGTACTTGCGTGTGCTGCCAACAAGCACTGGCACACTAGGATCGATTTCGAGTGGACCGTCCGATTCGTTATTCGTAAAGTCCAACCAGCGTACGCGCGCCAACGTAGGGTCAAGATTTGAAGTCAGTTTGAGCAGTTGTCCCGCGACCAGCGATAGCTCGACGACAACGCGAGCGCCCCGAGCTGTCAAATTGCCGGTTATCGCAGTACCTACGGTTCCAGTTCGCGCGGTGCTTGCCGGTGCCAATCGCTTAAAGTCAAATTGCTCCGATGAAAATGCGTCCTGCTTCTCAACTACCAAAGTATACGAACGCCCCACCGTTACTGAAATATCCAACGTCTGATTGAAATCAGTGTTGGCCATGATATGGCCGTTGTCATCGATGAGCCGCCAACTCAAATTCACTGCATCCGCAAGCGGATACACGTAGAATCGCGCGTTATTCGCAACAAAGCGATAGGCTGCGAACGACTCCAGTGGAATGTTTCCATGCATACTGGCCGAGGCAGCTAGCAGTGTAGCTGTAGCGAGTTTTTGCCATTGAAAAGCAACCTCCGTACCGATACTCCCAAAGGCTCGCAAGCGATATTGCCCACTGTACGGAATGCGATAAATGCGAAAGGCCTCAGTCTGCTCAGTGGCTTGGACTTCTGATCCGGTCGGCGCTAGCAACCGGACCACGTTAGTCTCGCTGGGATTGCTTTCGCGCAGCGCGAACAATTCGCCAGTGGTCCCGGCGAAAGTAAATTCATAGCTTTCCAGTTCCAATTGAATCGTTCGCTGCGTGACACCTTGTTGCAGCGGTTCAGTATGAATGGTCTCCGTTTGCGGTGGCGTGACCGCAGTAACGGATTCGACCAAACGGAATCGCGACAAGGTGGACGGAATATCAGCGCGATTGAAGGCGAGCTGAACAAAGCCATCACCGGATTCTTCGACCGCAAACGCACCAGCTTGATTGTTTTGAAGAATCCCTGGCAGGGCGATCACCACATCACTAAATTCCGACTCAATTTCCAAGGTGTAAGTGCGCGCTGCTTGTGCCGCGAAGGTATAGAACACCTGTTGGCCCGGAGTGACAAGCGTATTCTGTTGGAACTGCCCCAGGGTGAGCGGTTGCGTGGCCGTCTGACTCAAGTGTAACGTATAGTTATAGGAATCCGGACGTAAGGTTGTTAAGGACTCGATCAATGCAATGTAGCGCCCGGCACTAGGCACCGTAAAGACTTCATCGCCGCGTTGGAGGTCCATGGAATTCACTGCTTGTCCGTATGGCGTCAGCAAGGTTACCCGAAACGGAGTCTGCGGATTGAGATTGTTTTCGAAATAAATGCGATCTTGACTCGTAACGTTCAAGTTGAACGCCTGCGACTCGGTCCAGGTAAACGTGCCCTGCAACTGCAAGTTCGCTGGAACACTTGCAAGCTGTTTTGATAAAAGCGCTTTGAAACTCATTTCATTCGTGGCCGGCATTGCCACTCGCAAAGTGTACTTACCCAACTCTGTCAACATGCTCCAGTTCTGGCTGCCTAGACCGAGCGAACCGCCCGATGTCTCGATCGTCCAATTCCGTACGAGCCGACCGCTAGGCGAAAACAAATCCAACTGCACTTCTTGGGTGGCATTTAGCCCAGCTAAAATGAAAAGGTCTGGGCTGGCAAGATCGAACGTAAATTCTTTAACAACACGTTGTGTCGAAGAAACGTCGATCCGCTGGGCAATCGCTAAAGGGGATTGGGAAGTATTGCTAAAATAGTTAGCGCGCGTATCGAAGGCTACATTTAAATTGCCCACGAGGTCTTCGAAGGCGCCTTCTTCAACAAAGACCAGATAACTGATCGACGCTGAATTGGTTGGCGGATCGATTATCAGAAACCGCCCGTCGCTAGACAGCGAAACGCCGCGCGGTGTTAACTCTTGGGGCGCGCCTTGCAAACTATTGAAAGTGGTGTCGAACAGCCTGATTTTCGGCACCACCAGAGTGAAGGAACTCACGCGCTCGTTGAGCGGCACTTCGATTGCGGTTGCTAGCGGCATCGAAATCACGCCGAGGAAGTTTGGCCGCCGGGCAAAGTCGAATTGAGGGGGCGTTTGATCCAGCGTCACCGGCAAATCGACTTCGTTGCCAACCTCCGCATTGCCGACGCCGAAACGTGGTTGAAACTGCAACGTTACCAAACCATCCTTCGGCAAGCCGCCTAAGGCTTCGACCAAATCAGCATGTTGGATCGTAAACTTCTGATCGGTACCTAAGAAAGTTGTCAAGTCATGCCACTGGGTATCACCTTCGAATCGGCCCCACAGCTCGGTTGCGCGAACCATGCTGATGTTACCGTGCACCGACAAGTCCGCCGTACGTCGATCCGATTGCGCGGCGGCGCCGGTTCCCGAATCGCTCAGCAACTCGACTGCCACAGTCGGCGCGCGACGATTGAGCGCATTAATTACCAGCAAAACATCCAGCGGATTGTGGGAGCCGCTGCCATCGACGTCAAAATAGGGCTCCGTCGAGTTCGTTGGCCGCGCTGGAAAAATCCGTGACAGACTACTATTGAGTCGATTGATGCCAAGCAGAGCGTCGATGGGCGAAACCGTTAAGTCGCGATTCACATCCCAGGTCTGACCAGGGTTTTGCCAGTCCGATGCTAAGAGCCGCCGCACTTCGAGGGCTTCGAAGGCTAGGCGTAGTCGGTGACGATTGGTTCCGCATGGGTTGCGTTTTCGCGGGGCCATGAATCTGCTTTCAACGGATTTTTACAAAGTTTTTGCTAGAAACATCATAGCCAACCGCTGAAGTTCTTGGAACGAAAAAGTCAACTAGGTTCCAGTTTACCTATCCAGCCCCGGACACTACTCCAAATTCGACAGTCGTGAATACTTCGCCCGTACTACGCTAAAATTATCAACCTTTCCTGAATGAAATAGTGTCTGCCCCACTTCGTTCAGCGTCAGATACAGCGTCACCAGGCGTTCGCTTTTTTCAGCGGCCACAGATAACGGTGCAGCGAGCGCCTGCAGTGCAGTGCCAATGTACTTTTGCAAATCTCGAATAATGTCTTGCAATTCTTTGTTGCCGATCGAGCGGTTGTCAATCACGGCTTGCAGGGCGTTCAGCGACACTTGCGCCTCGAGACTCGAAGGCAATTGATCAAGCACCGTCACGCAACTGAGTAAATTAATGAATTTCTCATTGCTGTCGGTCTTGCCAGCACGATCTTGTAACATCGCAGCAATCTTTTGCAACTTGGCGTCCGATTCGCAAGCGTCGAGCAAGGTTTTACGATTATCGGCTCCAACCAAAAACTGCTGTTTGAAAAACTCCGTAGCCGCCTCGCTGATTCCGACCGCACGCGACACAACTCGCGTGACAAAGTTGGCAATGCGCGGAACATTGAGTCGATCTTCTTCTGGTTCCTCCAGTGCAATCGCGGTGGCCAGCAGCGTTTGGCTTGCCTCCGTTAGCAGTTTGGGTGGATGCGCACTTGTCACTATCCAGTGCAACATCTGCGGCAAATGGGTCGGCTTCTTCGCCATAGCCATGGTGAATTCAATACTGATCGGCAGGTGCGAATTCACAACGGCTGCAGCGCTATGGAGCAGATTGCAATACGCATCATAGTCTTCCCCGCCCTCGAGCTCATCGAGCCTTTTATTTAAGGGTGCAGGCAACGCGCGCACGCTAGGCCGTTCGGCCATAATCGGGAATTCGGTTCTCGCTTCCCACTCGTCGCGCGAATACTTGACGATCAAATAATCCCCAAAACGTTGTTTCAGCAAATTGCCATCGGTCGTGCACTCATCAAGTCGCTTCAGGGTACGCACGATCGGCTCGCCATGTTTTGCCACCAAGTCGATCGCGCGCTGCAACATCTGTTCACACTGCGGAGCATCAAAGCGGCTCGCGATAAACGTCAAGAACCCAACATAGTCCTCGCCGCACTCGCCCTTTGCGACCGCACAAGTGGCCAAGTAGCGAAACAGCTCGACTTGCTGCGGGCCCTCCAGACGAGCTCGATTGGTTGTTCCAGCGCGAGGCAGCATCACTGCCGACAGTAAATTCAGCCAACTAGGAAACAGCAACTCGTATGGAAATTTCTCCGTATATTGCGGTAATGGTTTGAGCCCCGAAAAATAGGCTGCGTCGGCATAGATCGCGCGAATTACTTGAACGGCAGGGTCCTTGACTGCTTCGTCCGCGGAAAACCGCTCTTGCACGACCAACTTTTCAAACTCCTCCAAGATCGTCCGTTGAGCATCGTTAAGCGTCGCTTCCTCCCCCACAGATTCTCGGCTTGCAATTTCGCAGATCGCATCCAGCATGTGGTAAAGCGCGCGCGTCCGCTCTGGCAATCGAGCCAGATTCTTCTCAGTCGGACGTTGAATCTTCTTATCGCTCGTCGTGCCGAACAATCGATTAATTTGGTGCGCACGATTTAACAGGAAAAAGGCTTGACTCATGAAAGCTTCCCTTAGTGTGCCGCGACGCTCAATGTGCCGCGACGCTCCGCCATCGCGATTCCCAACTCACTATCAACAGCTGCAGGTGGTGGCTTGTTGGAGTGCAGGCTGAAGAGACCGACTGGTTCGTTTCCTAACGCAGTCGGGAGAGCAAGGCTCCCGCCGAGCTGTTTGGGGCTCCGCAGGAGCGTCGCCCTCCCGTTTTTGCCTGCGAATCAAGAAAGACGTCAAAATCGCAACCGGACGGTCTCTAATGCCTGCACTCCAGCAAATCAATACTCCAGCAAATCTGCCAGCAATCTACTTTCTATTCAGTTGCTCTTCTAGCCATACATAAGCTCGCTCGCGAGTTTCGTCCGGAAAATCGTGCTCAGCCTCTGGATACTCGAAGATGCATTTCTTCTCAGCATTCAACAGCGAGTATAGCGGCCTGACGCTGGTTTCGCATTTTTTTACGCCCACCACCGCAAAGTTCGCGTCATTCACCGGCGCACACACAAACAACCCGCGCGGCGCAATCGCGGCCAGTACTTCCGGGAAATTGAACGGCATCTGCTTTGGATCGCAATGGAACAATTTCTCGATGCGAGGCATGTAACGCGAACTGCTCCAACCCTTCAAATTACCGCCATAGTAATCCTCAAACGCATTAAACCCGCAGCTTGTCACTGCACAGCGAATGCGCTGATCAAAGGCAGCCGAGTAAAGCGAGTTATGTCCACCAAGCGAATGGCCGATCGCGCCAATGCGATCGCGATTCACACATGGTAAATTCTCCAGCAAGTCCACGCCGCGCACATTATTCCAGATCGCTTTCATCGTGCCACTGCCAAAGCGGTCGGTATTCGCGTCAAAGTCGTACTTGTAATCCGCAAAACCAGGATAGTCCGGAACCAAACACACGAACCCCCGCTCCGCTAATTCGTGCGCATACCACCGACTGACTTTGCCCCCCAAACCCAACAACTGCGCCTTACCCAATTCAAAATGTGTCGGATGCAAACAGAGCATTGCCGCCATGGGTGCCTTAATCTCTTTGGGAATCAACAAATATGCCGGCACACGATCACCGGGATCAGGCACATAGGTCAATTTGATGCGATGGTACTTTTCCGTTTCATCAACACTCACGATGTGCACATCCAAATCGCACCGCAGCGAGGGCTCTGGAAACTCGCCCATCGCCTGCTCCATTTGCAGGAGTGCGTGCTGTCGGCGAATGCCGTGATCTAGCGCCGTTTGAATTGGTTTTCGTGATCCGCCAACAATATAGTAACTCGTATCCCCGTGATCCGGGTAGCTGGGCAACTCCTTCCCTGGTCGCGCACTCGCCACAACCGTATTGTTCACCTGGGGGTCGCTCCTGCCGGGTGCGACCACTCGCATGTTCTCCAACCAATGCAATCCGCACCGCGCGGGTGCCAGAATATCAATATCACCATCTTGATCGATATCTGCACAGGTCGAATCCAAGTCGATGCCACACGTTCCACCAAAGGAGATCGTATTACGCAACCAGGTCTTCGTTTTTCTATCAAACGTGTACCACTGAGTTTGCAACGGATCGTTCTCGCCGGGATCTTTTCCTTCATGACCCAAAAATCGCTTTCCAGTCACCAAGTCATCGCGGCCATCGCCATCGATATCTGCCAGCATCAAAGTATGGGAATTTGACCAACTGGTATCGATCGCGTGCGTCTTCCATTTTCGCTGCTCGCAATGTTCTGCTACCTGCGACCAAGCCGACACCAGATCCGCCTGTACCGTAAACTGACTCTCCGTAGCAGCCACTTGTTCGGTCCAGTAAAGTCCGATGTTATGACCACGCCCCCAAATCAAATCCGTATCGCCATCGCCATCGACATCCGCACACAAAATTGGCAACCCGCAGTCTCTTGCCAATTTGAACTCGGCATGCCAAACCCAACGCCCGTCGCGAGGATCGGTCGGGCCTTCAGCCCAACCATTGGTCGTCACAATATCCATTCGGCGATCGCCATTGAGATCTCCCGCTCCAATCCCATGCCCCATCGCTTCGTTCGGCAGAGCGTGTCTGACAAAGAGCTTGTCGTTCGTGGCAGCCGTTTGCGGGCTTAACTCATACCAAGCCGCGAAAGTAGCCCCATTGGGCAAAACGTCCCATTGCCCGTCGCCATCGATATCCGCTAACCGCCCCGTCTCGCTCGCACCTGGTTCATCAATCAGCTCTGTTGACCACAATTTTCCGTCACTCTGCTTCCCTGGATTGCGGCACCAGTAAATACTCTTACTACGATAGTTGACGCTAACGATGTCCAAGTCCCCATCGCGATCGACATCCATTGGCAGATTGGAGTAATCATCGAACCGTCCATTGATTTTTTTTACTTCGCGAAACAGGTGCTTGGTCCATGATGGCGACTCATACCAAAACGCACCGCACACGATGTCCAATTTCCCATCGCTGTTCATATCGATCGCGGTCGCCGCGCTGAATTCGGATTCAGCGTTCAGCAGATGTACCCGAAACTGCGGCGGTTCCACCGCACAACCCGAACGCGGCTGAACGAGCAAACCGACGGCAATCGCTAAGAAAACTGATAAGAATCGCATCATTTAGCTATTCCAATCGAAAAATGAAGAAACCACTCGGTTCTGCGAAAAAGACCCGTTATCTAAACAGCGTGCAGAACCTAATTGCCAACCATTATAGTAGCCAACTCCTGCCGACATGATTGTAGACGGCGAAAATAGACAGCTGTTTTCCCGGCGATGCTTAACAATCGTCGCTAGGCAAAACGGCGAGACTTTTTGCTATAGTTGAAGGCCTCTTGGCCAAACTACCAATCCGCAACCCTTGATTAGCCTCGACGGAAGCGTTCGCGCTGACGCAGGCGCAAGCGTCAAGCAGTTTCCGTGAGTTGTACACGCGATGACTGGGTAATTACTCGACACCGCGCACAACCTCCGACAGTTCTTGTTCAATTTCGTCGCGGCCTGCGATAAGCTCAAGTTCGACGACCAGCGCACCTAAACGAACGCTGCCAACCTTTGCCATTTGAAGTTTGACCCAATCTTTACGCGTACAAAGCACCCAATCGATGTCGTTGTGTTGTTCAGTCCACGCGATCAGTTGCTGCACGTCGTCGGCAGTATATGCGTGATGATCAGGCCATGTGCGGTGGTCGACGAGCGTCATGCCAAGGGATGCAAGCGTCGCGAAAAACGAACCGGGACTGCCGATGGCGCAGAAAGCGAGAGCGCGTTTGCCTTTGAGTTTTTCGAGCGTGACGGACTCGGAGGCGAATACGTCGACCCTAGCTGGGCGGTGGGAGGCGTGTGCAATTGTGATTTGAGGATTGTGGTGGAGTACACGTTGACGTAACGCAAGGATAGCTTCAGGAGTAGCTTGATCGCAGCGAGTGAAAACGACCACCTGGGCACGCCGCAGGCTGGAAAACGGTTCTCGCAGCAAACCGCCGGGTAGTAAACGCAACGCCAGTTTCGATTCGCTGGCGTCGATCAGTACAATATCGAGGTCACGAGCCAGCCGCCGATGCTGAAAACCGTCGTCAAGCAGTAGCACTTGCATATCGAGTTCTTCGTCAGCCAATTGCGCCGAAGCGACTCGATCCCAGTGCTGCAAATGCGGGACGTCGGGTAGCTGCAACTCAAGTTCGAGGGCTTCATCGTTCTGACCACTATCGAGTTGGCCATAACCGCGACTGAGAATGGCGACTCGCAGTTCACGCTCGCGTAGCCACTGAGCCAACCAGGCGACTGTGGGCGTTTTGCCAGTCCCGCCTACCGAGAGATTGCCAACGGAGATTACCTTTAATCGCGAACGAAACGATTTTTTCCATTCCAAGCGATACGCCAAATTGCGTGCAGAGATCACGACCCGGTAAGACAAACTGGCTAGCCGAAGCACTTGGCGTAAACCCACGATAGGCCAGCTCGCCTTCGGATTGGTTATCAAGTCGCGCAACGCCACAGCTACCGATTCCTTCGCCAGTGAGCCGACGGCGCCAGCCGCGGGTTTCGATGTGGTCAGTGAGCCGACGGCGCTAGCCGCGGGTTTCGATGTGGTCAACGTTCAAGAACCATTGATTTATTTTAGCCGCATTCCTCCGAACCAATACGCACAAGATGTTCGTAGTAGCACGACTACAACGCGGTGTCGCTGGTTACTTCGGCTGATTTGAAGCAAACAGTCTTGGCTTTGGCAGATCAAAAGGTTTACGAAATGAACTACTTCGGGTCACTGGCAATGCCGGTGGCACACAAATTCGCAGCAGGTGAACGATCATGCACGATTGCGACAATCATACAACACTCAAGCCAACTTGGCACAGATCGCAGCAGCCATCTCTTGCGTTCCCACAGCCGTGGGATCGTTGCGATCGTCCTTCATGTCATAAGTTACTTGCTTGCCTTCTGCGATCACCGCAGCCACGGCGTTTTCCAATCGCTGTGCAGCATCCATTTCACCCAGGTGCCGCAGCATCAGCATGCCGGACAAAATCAGCGCGGTCGGATTGACCTTGTTCAGGCCCTTGTACTTTGGAGCGCTACCATGAGTCGCTTCAAAGACGGCTCCGTTGGGACCAAGGTTCGCGCCCGGTGCCATGCCCAATCCGCCGATCAAACCCGCACCCAAATCGCTCACGATATCGCCATACAGGTTTGGTAACACGAGCACGTCGTACAACTCGGGTTTTTGAGTCAATTGCATGCACATGTTATCGACGATCCGCTCTTCGAATTGGATCTCAGGGTAATCCTTCGCTACTTCCATTGCCGTCTTAAGGTACAGGCCGTCGCTATACTTCATAATGTTGGCTTTGTGAACAGCCGTCACTTTTTTGCGACCGTTCTCGCGAGCGTAATCGAACGCGCACTTGACAATTCGCCGGCTGCCCGAAACGCTGATCGGCTTGATCGATACGCCGGTCTCTTCAAAGCCGGTCTGGATCTTGCGATCGGCAGGAAGGCCGTTGATGAACTTGATCAACTGCTCGGTTTCAGGCTTGCCGGCTTCGAATTCAACGCCGGCGTACAAGTCTTCGGTATTCTCGCGGACGATAACGATGTCGACGCCACACTCGCTGAAAAATGTCCGCACGCCTGGGTAGACTTTGCAAGGACGGATACATGCGAACAGGCCGAGTTCTTGCCGCAAATACACATTGATACTGCGAAAACCCGTGCCGACGGGTGTTGTGATTGGAGCCTTGAGGGCACATTTTGTACGGCGGATGCTGGCGAGCGTACTGTCAGGAATGGGAGTTCCCAGTCGAGCCATTACGTCGATGCCCGCTTCTTGCACATCCCAGTTGATTTTCACGCCAGTCGCATCCACGCACTTCTTCGCCGCCTCGGACAATTCTGGACCGGTACCGTCACCCGTGATCAATGTAACTTCGTAAGCCATTTGTTATTTCTCCAACGGAATCAGGGTTTCACTGGTGCCAGAATCGCGAACTCAGCCTGCAAAAACAAGCCTGAGAATCTAACACAACAGAGGTATTCGTCAACGCCGTCCGGCCACTAATGGAGGACCGAAAGTCAATCAATTTACAAGGTCGCATGCGGCAGATGCGACCCACATGCGACCCACCGTGGATCGCATCTGCACATGCGACCAGAAACACATATCGTCATAGACGGTGGTTTCGTGCCGTCTACCATCCGCCATACGGGCGAGTCTGGCACTCTCAGGCGAAGATCTCTTGGATCACTCGCCCATGAACATCCGTCAACCTGAAATCGCGGCCGCCGTAGCGATAGGTCAATCGCTCGTGATCAATACCGAGCAAGTGCAGCAGTGTGGCGTGAAAATCATGCACATGCATTTTATCGCTTTGGGCATAGAATCCGTAATCGTCGCTCGCGCCGTAGTTGAAACCGCGTTTTACTCCGCCACCAGCCATCCAATAGGTAAACGCATGCGGATTGTGGTCGCGGCCGTTGTCCCCCTGAGCTGTGGGTGTACGCCCGAATTCAGCGCCCCAAATCACCAGTGTATCGTCGAGCATGCCGCGGGCTTTCAAGTCGCGTATTAATCCAGCGATCGGCCGATCGACTTCAGCGGCAAGCTCAGAGTGCTTTTCTTTCAAATCCGAGTGCTGATCCCAGTAAGCGTGACTAACTTGTACAAATCGAACACCCGCCGCACTCAACCGTCGAGCCAAAAGGCACTGGCGGCCAAAGTTGTCGGTTGGTTTCTCATCGATGCCGTATAGACGCTTGGTCGCGTCAGTCTCGCCACTGATGTCGAGCACTTCGGGCGCTTCGGACTGCATCCGAAACGCGAGTTCCAGCGATTCGATGCGGGCCTCGAGTGCGGCGTCTTTACCAGCTTGCTCTAGCTGTAATGCGTTAAGTCGCTGCACATAGTCCAACTGATCGCGCAACTGGCTGTTGGTCGCTTGAGTATTGCTCAAGTTCTCAATCAGGGACGCAGCCATCTTCGCACCGCTCTTGCCGATACGCGTGGCTTGATGCTCGGCGGGCAGAAAAGCTGATCCGAAATTCTGCACGCCGCCATGTCCCAGTGTCGGGTTGATAGTCACAAAGCTTGGCAAATTCTGATTCTCGGTGCCCAGCCCATAACTGATCCAAGCTCCCATGCTCGGTCGAACAAACGTGTCACTGCCCGTATGCATCTTCAGCAACGCGCCACCATGGGCTTCGTTCGAACCATGCATGGAATGAATAAACGTCAGGTCGTCAACGCATTTGCCAACTTCTGGAAACAGATCGCTGACCCATTTACCCGATTCGCCATATTGCCGAAACGGAAACGGGCTTTGCAGCAAGTTGCCGGTCTGAGCAAATTGCACACGCGGTTTCTCGAACGGGAGCGGTTTGCCATGGTCGCGCCGCAGCAAAGGTTTGTAATCGAAAGTATCGATCGCCGATGGTCCGCCATGCATGAACAAAAAGATGACGCGTTTCGCCCGCGCCGGAAAATGCAAACCGCTAGATGGAGCATTCGCCACGGCGGAACGTTGCAGGATATCTGCCAATGCCAGCCCACCAAAACCGATCGCCGAATTCTTGAGCATCTGACGACGCGAACAGCAGGTTTGAGAACTATTCATTCGATACCGCTCAATCTACGTACAAGAATTCGTTAGTGACGAGCAAGCTGCGGCAGAGTTTTATCCATGCCTCCAGCGATTGGTCTGCTCCCGTCTGCGACGCCAATTCCGCCCGCTGCTCCCGCAAGAAATCGTGAGCGGCAGACAACTCTGCGGAGCTCGGCTCGCGCGTATAGCAGATGGCATAGGCAAATTTCAGCCGTTCATTGTCATCGCTATTAGATTGTTCCAAGCGTTTTGCCAATCGCCAGCCAGCGTGCAAAGCCAAGCGATGATTCATTAAAAAAAGTGCTTGATGCGGCACCGTCGTTACGGGGCGCTTCTCGAGCGAAACTGCCGAATCGACGTAATCAAACGTTGCAAAAAACTCCTCGAGGGCCGCTCGATTGATCGGTAAGTAGATTGTTCGGCGAGCTGCATCATGAATTGTTTTGGATTCCTTAGAATCCTCGAACTTGTCGCCATAGATCGGCTGAGCCTTGCCGCCGATTTGCGTATCCAATTCGTCCGCCACCGCGAGCAGCGAATCTCGCAGTGGTTCGACCTCCAATCGCTTTCGATTGTGCCGCCAAAGCAGCCGATTGTCTGGATCGGCCAATTCTCCGTCCGCGCTCGCTTCGCTGGTCATGCGATAGATCGAAGATAGAACCATCCTGCGGTGCATGGCTTTCTGAGACCAATCATGCTCAATAAAGTTTTTCGCCAAATAGTCGAGCAACTCTGGATGCGTTGGAAGGTCTCCACGCAGTCCAAAATTCGAGGCCGAGCGAACCAGCCCTTCACCGAAATGATGTTGCCACAACCGATTGACCATCACCCGAGCTGTCAACGGATGCGAGAGAGATATCAGCCAATTTGCAAGCTCCAGCCGCCCGCTATGATCCGCTGGGAAAACGACCTCGGGTGTCGTCGCTTGAAAAATCTCGGGCACACTTCGCGCCAGCGGTTCGCCGGATAACTGCAAGTGATTACCTCGCACATTGATGGACACTAGTTTTACTGGGCCTTCGTCTGCCGCCATCGCAACATCGAGCGCTGGAGAAGATTTTTCAAGTGCCGCCAGCGCATCTCGCAAATTCCCTAATCGTTCCTTTTCTTCGCTGGTAACGATATCTTCAAGTTTTCCAAAGGGAGCGAACGGTCCATTCTTACCATGGATTTGTCGTTCCAGTTTACTCAGGCGTTCGTCGGTTAGTTTGCCCTTGTCGTCCCGAGCGCCACCCTGCACCTCGACCCAAGCGACTCGAATGGCTTCGATGATAGCCCTGTGGATTTGCTCGGGTGGGGCTATGTCAGCGGGTTTGTTAACGAGCACTCGTAGTTCTTGGCCCAACGCCTCAATCGCTTGGGCATCGCGCCACGTGTTACGATTGACAAACTGTGTCAGCTGACTCAACTGCGATTCTGAAAGCCGCAGCGCTGCAACTTCTTCGTCGCTTGGTTTGTAATCGTCCGCTCGCCACTTCATCTGTGTCGCCAGCGCGTCTAGTTGTTTGTCGAGCTGAGGTTTCAGTAGGTTCAATTCGAATTGCTTGAGCTCGTAACGTGACTGATCCTGCCGTTTTTTATGTTCGGCCAACTCGGCACTACGCAGTGCATTTGGTAGTTCACGTTCATTCCACTGCGAGACGAAATTCAAATGTTCCATCGACTTGGTACTGTGGAAAACACCTGCCAGCGCGTAATAATCCTCGGCTTTGATGGGATCAAACTTATGATCGTGACAGCGCGCGCAACCAAGCGTCAGACCGAGAAAAACTTTGCCAACGGTATCGAGTTGCTCGTCCACCAAATCGGCCACCAACTTCGGTTTGTCCTGCTCGGCCAACATTTTCGGACCGATCACAAGGATGCCGGTCGCTGTTAGCAAGCGCCCACGTTCCGCTTCCGACTCGGCTGGCAGCAGGTCCCCGGCGAGCTGTTCCACCACCAAGCGATCGTAGGGAATATCCCGGTTAAATGCGTCGACAACATAGTCGCGATACCGCCACGCGACGGGGTAGCCATGATTCTCATCGGCGCCATTCGAATCCGCGTAGCGCGCCAAGTCCAGCCAATGTCGGCCATAACGTTCTCCATACTTTGGCGATGCCAGCAGTCGGTCGACAACTCTTTCGAAGGCATCGGGATCCACGTCTTCAACGAAACTCGCCCATTCTTCTGGCGTCGGAGGTAGGCCGATTAAGTCAAAGGTAACTCGTCGCAACCAGACTGCTTTGCTCGCCTCGCGATTCGGCTCCAGTTCCGCATGCTTTAGTTTCGATAGCACGAACGCATCAATCGGTCCGCGCGTTCGATCGTCATCGATCAATACAGGTGCAACTACGTCTTGCGGCGGGCGAAACGACCAGTAATCGCGGGCGGCATCCCAGTTGACTTTGGCTAACCCGATCGGAGGCTTGGCCTCGCGCGGGTCTATTGCGCCTTGACGAATCCACAGTTCGAATTTCTCGATCACGTCATCGCTGAGCTTGCCCGATGGCGGCATTTCGAATGATTCATGACGCAAGGCTTCGAGTATCAGACTCTTTCCCGTATTGCCTGGAACGACGGCAGGTCCAGAAGCACCGCCGGAGCGCATCGCGTCGCGGCTATCGAGCAACAATTCACCCTGAGATTTTTTCGACTCCGCCGAATGGCATTCGTAGCAATGTTCAACTAAAACGGGCCGTATATGAGCCTCAAAGAACTGTAGTTTATCGTCGCCGCGTGCTTGCATTCCGCAAGCCAGTAGGCTGAGCACTAGCAAGAATCGTAGTTGTTCGGTCGATATCCCAAATCGTTGAGCGGTGAGGGGCATATATTGCAGGTAGAAATGGGTGGCGGGAAAGCAGTGTGCTTGGGTTAGGGAGGGACACCAATTATAACACAATCACGCCTCGGTCACATCCTGAAACTTCCTGCTCCACTGGGCGTTTTAGTGGCCTCCAATCTGCCGCAGGGTGCAGGCAATCCAGTACAATGCCCATTCGCGTGCGCCCGGCAGCGGCTTGCAAATCAATCCTAGGAACAAAGGAAATAAACATGAAATATGCCATGGTACTTGTACTCGTATTGGCAATCGTGAACTCGGTTTTTGCCGAAGTGAAAACCAAAGTTGTTGAATACAAAGATGGCGATACCGTTCTCGAAGGCTTCGTGGCTTGGGATTCGGCCGCCGCTGGCAAGTCGACGCCGGGTGTGCTCGTAGTTCATCAATGGATGGGATTGACCGACTATGAAAAAGGACGCTGCAAGCAACTCGCAGAACTGGGTTACGTGGCCTTTGCGCTCGACATTTATGGTAAGGGAACTCGCCCCGCCAGCGTGCAGGAGGCAGGCAAGCAATCCGGAGTGTACAAGAAAGATCGCGATCTTTATCGCCGTCGCTTAAACCTCGGATTGGCTCAATTACTTGGCCTGGAAAACGTTGCCAAGAACCGCATTGCCGCGATCGGTTACTGCTTCGGCGGTACAGGTGCCATCGAACTGGCTCGCAGCGGAGCCGACATCCAGGGCGTCGTCAGCTTTCACGGCGGCTTGGATTCACCCTCGCCGTCTGACGGCAAAAAAATCAAGGCTAAGTTGCTGATCTGCCACGGTGCCGACGATCCCTTTGTACCCGCCGCCGATATTGCCGCGTTCCAAGCCGAGCTCAACGCAGCCAAAGTCGATTGGCAAATGATCAATTACTCGGGTGCAGTGCATTCGTTTACGCAGCCGATGGCTGGCAACGACAACTCGCGCGGCGCCGCGTATAACGAACTGGCCGATAAGCGATCTTGGATTGCGATGCGGGACTTCTTCGATGAGCTGTTTGGAGCAATACCGTAGGCGATCCGCTCCGTCGGCTCGCACCGACCGACTCGTAACCCACGACATCAAATTTGGGTGGCACGCCCTTCGCAGACTCAGGGCGCGCCACCAGCCCGTTGTGTCGCCGAACTCTACTTGAATGAACCAACCATGATCCATCGTCAAGCACCGCGTCGCTCGTTCCTACAGTCATCGATCGCAATTGTAAGTGCGACGCCATTTATAACTCAGCCAGCACTTGCGCAAGCCAGCGGTGATAAAGGCAAACTGATCGCCTATGTGGGCACGTTTAGTTCGCCGCTGCGCGACACGTTGCCAACGCAAGTGGATTTACCACCGGGCAACGGGCGCGGGATTCATCTGTTCGACGTGGATCGCGCCAGCGGTGCGATGAAAGCTGCAGGGGTTTACGAGCTCGGCACTAGCCCTAGTTGTTTGGCCTTGAACACGGCCGGTACGCGACTCTACTCTGCTAACGAAACCGATCGCAGGGGCGAGAAGAAAGAAGGCACCGTCAGCTCGTTTGAGATCAATCGTCAGAACGGTCAGTTGACGTTGTTGAAC
>JANLQO010000060.1:0-15687 GCA_031367855.1 Planctomycetia bacterium
TCGTACACGGTGGGTTCGAATCCGTACCATGTGTTATCTGCGGATTTGAACGGGGACGGAAAACTGGACGTGGTGGCCTCGAATTACTCATCCAATACGGTTTCGGTGCTGCTTGGAAACGGGGATGGGACTTTTCTGGCAGCGGTCAATTATGCGGCAGGCACCGGAGCCATCGCAGCGGCAGTGGGTGATGTGAATGGCGACGGCAAGTTGGACTTGGCGGTTGCCAACTATGGATCCGCCCGAGTTTCAGTGCTGTTAGGCAATGGGGATGGATCTTTCGGGGCAGCCACAAGCTACACCGTCGGATCGAATCCTCGGGGAGTGGTGATAGCGGACTTGAGCGGCGATGGTCGAGCTGACTTGGCTGTGGCCAACGATGGCTCGGGGACCGTCTCTGTTTTGCTGGGCAATGGTCTGGGAAGTTTCAGTCCGTCGGTCAGCTACACAGCCGGTTCAGGGTCGGGCCGTGTAGCGGTGGCGGACCTCAATCGAGACGGTCGCTTGGACTTGGTTACGTCCAACTATAACGCCCTGACCATCAGCGTCTTGCGTGGCACGGGGTCAGGAGTTTTTGCGGCCCCGGTGGCGTACTCGACCGGAGGCGGGAACAACAACCCACGGGATGTGGTGCTGGCCGACTTGGATGGTGACGGCAATTTGGATGCGGTGACCGCCAATTACTACGGTCTGGCCAGTGTTCTGAAAGGCAATGGCGATGGGACGTTTGTGGCTGCGACTAGCGCCATCAATGGCAACACAAGTTACTACGAAGCCTATCAAGTTGCGGTCGGAGACTTCAATGCCGACGGGCGTCCTGACTTGGCGCTGGCGGGCTATGGGCAAAACCAGTTGTACGTGCTCACCAATGCTGGGAACCTCACGTTTGGTTCCCCCGTCAACTTCACGCCGGGAGGCAATCCGATCGGAGTGGTTGCGGGCGATCTAGACGGCGACGGAGTGTTGGATCTGACAACAGCCAGGTACTCGGGCAGCGGTGTGACCGTCTACCGCGGCAATGTCGAAGTCAAGCTGGCCGAGGAACCGCTAGGTTCCGGCCTACGAAGTGGCTTCGGGAGAGGCAACCTGGCGGTGCAAAGCTCGGACGTAGATTACTTTACGTTCTCGGCCAAACTCGGCGATCGCTTCACGCTTTCAACGGAGAACCCTGGTCAGCCCAACGCCAGTGGCCTGCGGTATGACCTTTACCGCTGGGATGGAACTTCCGTCGCTGCATGGAACGCTGATTACAACGGCAACTTGTCGACCGCGCCGATTACGTTGCCCGCGGCCGGGCGTTACTCACTCAAGGTCAGTACCAATTACGGCTACGAGGGTGAGTACCGGTTCCGAGTCAATCTGGCCACACCTGCCATTCAACTTGAGACCGAAGCAAACGACACGACGGCCACCGCCAATCAGGTTTCGTTTGAACTGATCAACGGACGTCAAGTCGCGACCCTCTCGGGTGCGATTGCAACCATCGATTCAAACGGCGACTTTTATCGGCTTGGCAATTTGACAGCCGGAACCGCTATCACGCTTAATTTATCACGACCGGCAACGAGTGAACTGTCTCCCGCATTGACTGTCATTAATTCGGCCGGGTCCACTGTCGCCAAGGGTCTAGGTTCCTTGAGTTACACGGTACCCACGGGTGGCGATGGGGCGTATTTTGTCCGTGTGACGTTGCCGCCGGTCACCGTTTCGTTCTGGATGAACTGGAACGGAGCAAACTCAGCGATGCCTTTTGGCTTTAGTGGTTACGATCTCTACCTCTACAATGGAACATTTGGTTTTAATACCGCCAACAGCGATGTGTACGGGATCAGCAGCGCGGGTCTTGCTAATGGTTGGCACCACGTCAATGCTGTTTTTGGAAATGGCGACATGGCTCAGAGTCAACTCTGGATCGACGGGGTGCAGCAATCGCTGACGCAGAGATTCGGTACGCCGACTGTGGGACGTACCGTAAACACTTCCGCGCGTATCAGTGGATGGCCTAATGATGCGAGTTACCGGTTCAACGGCAGCTTGGATGAGATTGCAGTTTTCAATCGACTACTAGCGCCCAGCGAGATCGCGGCGCAATATTCAAATCGCGCCAATGGCACGTATGCGAACGTTATCCAGTCGCAGTTACCTGCAGCCTACTACCGGCTTAATGAGACATCGGGCAATATTGCCGGCGACTCGTCGGGCAACGGCAATGCAGGCACTTTTGGCACCGGCATCACGCTCTCTTCGGTTAGTCCGCTCAGTGGCCTGGCCGACACGGCATTCACATTTAGCGGTGGTCAAATCTCGCTGAACGTGCCCCAGTTAACGCCAACTGTCGGACTAACGGCTCAATACCTGTTAGGTGTTGAGCTTGTGGACACCGTCGCTCCTTTCGTTACCTCAGTCGGACTACCGCGCGCATTGAGCGCGGCAGGCGCGCTCGACTTCGATGGATCGAACGATTATGTATCGGTGACACAGGATTCTACGCTCACCTTCACAAGCGGCGATGATATCACTCTCGAAGCCTGGGTCAAACCAGATAGCCTCGGCTCGTACAATACCATCTTGGCAAAGGGTCGCACTACCGCGACCGATACGGCGAATTACGTCCTGCGGATCGACTCAGGTAAGCCGACCTTCTATTACCGAAATACAGCGAACTCCGCGTATGTCGTTTTCCAAGCCGATAGCGCGACGCTGACCAACGCAGTTTGGCAACACATTGCCCTCTCGTATACGTTTGGAAACGCTGCATCTGCCCAACTCTTCCTCAATGGCCAACTCGTTGCGGGGCGCTGGACCAGCGGGGCCGGAACCGAGGCACCCAATACCGCCGCTGAGCCGCTGTGGATCGGAGCGGTAAACTACCCGGGTGGTGCCGCCACGGAAGAACTTTTCGATGGTCAAATTGACGATGTTCGCATCTGGCGTGTGATACGGTCTGGCGACCAAATTAGAACGGCAATGAACGATCCCCTGGCCGGGTCAGAGACCGGACTTGCGGCAAACTACAAGTTCGATGAGACCTCCGGAACGGTGGTTGTCGACAGTGGTCCGAAAGGTTTGACGGGAATTCTCGGCGGCGGAAATGCAGCTAGCAACCCCTTGCGCATCGATGCCAACTCAACGACTTTGGTTTTCGATCGTTTCAAAATCGCTTTCAACGAAGACATGTCGGCAACGACCGTGAACGCTTCGGCTCGCTACGATCTGCGCGAAGCTGGAATGGATCAACTATTCGGTACTGTGGATGATCAAGTCTACACGCTCAGTACAATTCCTGCGTACTCCAGCGGCTTGGAAGCGAACCTCCGAATTGCGGACGGACCACTCCAGCCAGGTCGTTACCAATTTACCGCCAGCGGCATTACCGATCGCGCCGGCAACCTGCTATCACCGAATTTCAGTCGTGTCTTCACAGTCGCTGGTGTCGCGCCTTTCGTGATTGAGAATCGCAATAACAACTCTTCAACCACAGCCACTCCCTTGGCAACCCCTGTTGTAGTGCCAGACGGTTCTTTTATTCAAGGCGGTACATTCGGTGTCGGTAGTAATCCCTATTCACTTGAGTCAGCCGACCTCAATGCGGACGGTTTTCTTGACCTAGTTGCGCCCAATATTGCGTCGGACAACGTTTCGGTTCTGTTTGGAAACGGCGATGGGACGTTTGGTTCGGCTATCAACTATCCCGTTGGCGATGGACCGATCGCGGTCAGCATCGGCGATTTGAATGGCGACAGTCGAGCGGATCTGGCAGTGGCCAATTACTACGCGAACACGGTTTCGATTCTGCTAGGAAAATTGGGTGGAGGATTTGACGCTGCCGTTAGTTACCCAGTCGGAGTGAATCCTCGGGATGTCGCCATCGCTGACCTGAATGCCGATGGCAAGCGAGACTTGGTCACTGCCAACGAGAACGCTGACACCGTATCTGTCTTGCTCGGGACCGGTACCGGAACATTCGGGGCGATGTCAACCTTCGTCGCTGGCGATGGGGCTAGTTCCGTAAGCGTGCTAGATCTGAATGCCGACAATAAGTTGGACATTGTTACGGCCAATTTCAATGCTAACACGATCAGCGTCTTGCAAGGCAACGGGCTGGGCGCGTTCGCTGTGCCTGTAGCTTACTCAACGGGGGGAAGCACCAACCCGCGTTCAGTAACTTTGGTCGATCTAGACGGAGACAGCAAAGTCGATGCTGTTACAAGCAATTACAACGGTTTGGCAAGTGTATTAAAAGGCAACGGCAATGGGACGTTCGTAGCAGCCACGGCCAGCATTACGGGGAACACTAGCTACTACGACGCGTACCAGTTGGCAGTGGGGGACTTCAATGGCGATGCGCGTCCCGATTTGGCAGTGGCCGCCTATGGACAAAGCCAGATACACGTCGTTCTTAACGCCGGCGGACTGACCTTCGGTGCGGCGACAATCTACAATCCTGGCAATAATCCCATCGGCATTATTGCTGCGGATTTTGACGCCGACGGAATTTTGGATCTTGCGGCCGGCCGCTACAACGCAGCCGCCGTAACGGTACTCCGCGGGCTTCCCGAAGTGCAGCTGACTGAGAATCCAGTCGGCTCCGGCTTACGCACCGGATTTGGTCGCGGAAACCTGTCCACTTACAATTCAGATGTCGACTACTTTAGGTTCTCTGCAAAGGCTGGCGATCGGGTCAGCCTCGGCGCCGAAAACCCGGGTTCGCCTAGCGGCTCTGGCCTGTATTATGAATTGACCACTGTAACCGGATCCTCGGTGGCCAGTTGGTACTCCGATTACAACGGCAACCTCCAAGGAAACGCAGCCACGATTCCGAGTACCGGGACCTATAATCTCCGAGTAAGTTACAACTACTCCTACGAGGGCGAATACCGATTCCGGTTATCGCTGGCAGCACCTCCACTGCAACCTGAAATCGAACCCAACGATGCGGGATCCAATGCGACAACGCTTAGTTTCGATTTGTCAGGCTCCCAGCGAATCGCCAAAGCATTCGGGGCGCTCCCTTCGGGCGATGGCAGCGACTATTATTTACTCGGTTATCTCGGACAAGGAACCAGCATTCAACTGACCAGCTTAACGCCAACCGGAAACCCGCTCTCCGCGCAGGTATCGGTAGTTCTCGATCCTAGCACGGTAATCGCCGACGCCGATGGGAATTCCAGCGATGGCTCAGCGTTGGTGACTACGCAGACGGCGGACAAATACTACGCCAGAGTGACGCCACTCAGCGGCGCAGGTTTGCTATCGCAATACCTACTAAGTATCAGTCTCCGCGACACCGGCGCACCATCCATTTTATCGACTTCCCTACCGGCAGAAGGCGCGGCCAGCACGGCTGTCCTCGATCGGTTTACGCTTGGCTTTAGCGAGGATATGTCCCCCACCAGCGTAAATTCGGGGACTAGTTACGATTTGCGTGAAGCCGGGCCAGATGGCGTTTTCAAAACGGCCGACGATCAGGTTTACGCGGTCAGTCCGTCGCCGGCCTATAGTCGCGGCCTCAGCGCAAGTCTTCGTGTATCCGACGGGCCGCTCCAGCCTGGCCTGTATCAATTCACCGCGACCACGGCGCTGAAAGATGTTTTTGAAAATGCGATCACTTCTCCCTTCGTTCGTACTTTCGCCGTGAATGCACTCGCTGGGTACACCATCGAGAACCGGAATAACAATACCATTGCAACGGCAACGCCGTTAACGCTGGTTGAAGATTTGCCTGGGCTGCGCACGATAGCTGCCCGCGGAAATCTTTCGAATTACTCCAGCGATCTCGATTACTACCAGTTCAACGCCACGGCTGGCGAACGCTTCGCGTTGATATCCCAGACACTGGGTGCAGCCGCATCGGGTTTGTACTACGAATTGCGAACGCAGGGCGGCAGTTTGGTCGGTGGATGGTATGCGGACTACAACGGTAACCTGCAGATAGCACCTATCGCCTTGCCCAGCAGCGGGTCCTACCTGCTGAGGGTTAGTTACAACTACGGCTACGAAGGCGAGTATCGCGTGCAAATGTCGTTGAGCACGCTACGGATTCAGCCTGAGACCGAAGGTAACGATGGCGTAACACCCGCCACCTTGCTCTCCCTGGCAACCAACGGTGACACGCGGACCGCTTCGGCCACTGGGACAGTTCTGAACAACGCGGACCTCGACTACTTCAACTTAGGCTCAATCGCCGCCGGGCAGACGATATTCCTGAGCACTCGCAAACCTGGAACCAGCGGCCTTGACCCAGTGGTTGCCATTTATACTTCGGCGAACGCCTATGTTGCTGAAGCGGCTAGCGGCCGCCCGTTCGACGGCGTGGCCCAGGTCAACGTCACCATGGCCGGCAATTACTACGCCGTCATTCGAGCCGGAAACAATACCGGCAGCCTGCTGGACCAATACGTGCTCGACGTCAACGTCGTGCCAACGGGAACAGTGAACTTCCCCAATTTGCAAGTGACCGGAATTACTCTTCCAAGCGGGTCTTATCAAAGTGGGCAATCGATTACCTTTGATTACACGGTCACGAATGTGGGCCAGAAACCCACTGGAACAAACAGTTGGTCCGATCGAGTGTTCCTCTCGCTCGACGCCATCTACGGGAATGCTGACGATCTGTTACTGGGAGTGCTTCCACATTCTGGTGCGCTCAATCCGAACCAGTCTTACAGTGCTCCACAAACTGTGTCGCTACCCGATGGAATCTCGGGTGACTACCGCCTAGTCGTGGCAACGGATGCCAGCAACGCAGTCAACGAGTTCCTGTTGGAAGGGGACAATGTCACCGCGACCGAAACGACCTTCCGTGTGAACTTGGCTCCCTACGCAGACCTGCGGGTCGAGGGCCTCAGTGTTGGCTCGCCAACCGGTGCGGGCTTATACACGATTTCCTGGCAGACAGCCAATCGAGGCAACTTGGCCGCCATGGGCGGATTCCAAGAGCGAGTCGTCGTCACCAGTCTTGCCAACGGCCAAACCATCGCGGACCTTCCCCTTGCTTTCGGAAGTGCTCTGGCGGCAGGCGCTAAAGCGGATCGCTCGACCTCAGTGTCCGTCCCGTTAGCAGGTGCCTACCGAGTTGCCGTCGTCACGGATGCGGGGGCACAGCTCTACGAGTTCAACGCCAATGGCCACGTTGATGCTGAGCAAAACAATACCAGCCAGTTCGATTTCGCTGGTAAGCTCGATCTTACGGTCGGTAACCTACGCATCGAGCCAACTGGGGGAAATATTCAATCCGGCGAAACTGTCACACTAAAGTGGGACACGCTCAACACCGGAGCTCTGACCGCTTCCGGCACTTGGACGGAATTGATCACCATCGTTAATTCAAGCACTGGCGAGACGATCCAAACCGCATCGCTTTCCTTCAATAGTCAAGCACTTCCGTCGGGTGTGTTGGCCGCCAGACAATATAGCTACACACTACCCCACGGTCCACGCGGAGCGGGTGACATTATTTTCCGCGTACGCGTCGATAGCGGTAATACGATCGCCGAGTACAACCAGAATCCGAACACCGCCGAGGGGAATAACGAATCTTCCGCTAGCCGAAGTGTCGTTCTTGCCCCCTATCCAGATCTGCAACCCAAGAATTTGGCGATTGAGCCTACGGCAGGCGTCCAAGCCGGTTCTGCGGTAACCGTGCGTTGGGAGACGGCGAACGTTGGTAATCTCAACACGAGTAGTTCATGGTCTGATCAGATAGTGGTACGCAATACCAATACGCAACAAGTGTTGGCATCCGCCAGTTTACTTTATGATCCCGCTTTGCCTGGCAATGGAAACATAATGCCTGGCGCCCTGCGCGCCAGATCTTACTCCTTTTCGTTGCCGCATGGTAACGCGGGCGTAGGTACGATTGAAATCGTCGTCACGACCGACATCAACAACCAAGTCGCTGAATACAATTCTGCCGGAACGGCTGAAACCAATAACGCAGCCAGCACGAATTTCCTCTCTGTCGCCCGAGACTATGCGGACCTTCGAGCTACGAGTCTGACTGTGCCCAGCCCCGTTGATTCAGGCGGAACTACGACCGTCTCTTGGAGCGTAGCGAACTCCGGTAGAGCGGTCGCTACGGACAGCTGGTCGGATCGCATCGTCCTTTCCTCCGACGGTGTGATCGGAAACAATGACGATGTGGTACTCACCAATGTAGCGCATGCAGGCGGACTGGGCGTCGGAGAAAGCTATTCGCAAAGCGCTATTGTTCGTATGCCAACACGACTGCAGGGTACGTATCGAATCGCTGTTATGGTCGACGCTGGCGGACTGGTTTTGGAGCCAGACACACGCGCAGACAACACTCGCGTCTCGGGGCCAATATCGGTCACGCAAACCTACGCGGATTTATCTCCGACATTCACCGCCTTACCAACCGAAGTCTTCGCAGGCCGCAACGCTAGAGTCGAGTGGTCGGTGCTCAATAGCGGCACCGCTTCAACCGACGTGAATCGCTGGGTCGATCAGATCTACCTCAGCAGTACCCCGAGCATTAACGCCAGTTCTGCCTTGGTTGGCTCAGTGACTCATGTGGGTACATTGGATATCGGCGGCAGCTATAACGCGAGCTTAGACTTTACTGTGCCCCGCGATGCCGTGGGTGAGCGATACTTTATTGTAAAGACGGATGCATTTTCCGCTGCTTACGAACCGGGACATACCAGCAACAATGTTCTGGTGGCAGCGGCTACAACAACGGTCCGCGCGGAACCCAAGCCAAATTTGCTGATCGAAGGTCTAAACGCACCAGCCCAATGGCCGGTCGGGCAAACTGTGCAGATCGCCTACGCAGTCCGCAATGCGGGCAATGACCCCGTGAGCGCCTTATTTGGCGAAGAAATTCGCTTAGTGGATCTGAGCGGTTTGACCGTGCCACAGGCTTTGACCACCACTTGGTTCTTACGTAATTTGGCCGCTGGGGCCAGCCTCACTCAAAGTCTGAATGTTACCGTACCACCGCTACCGCCCGGCAATTGGCGGCTGGAAGTGATGGCCGATCGTGGTAACTACATCAACGAGTCGAACGAAACGGACAATACCACGACACTGAATGTCTCGGTGGTAGCGCCAGACTTGATGGTCGGTTCGCTAGTCACAACTGGCTTGCTGCAGGGCGGAGAAGATATTAGTTTGCAGTGGCTGACCCGCAATATCGGCAGTGCGCCGGCCAGCAATGTGCGCGAAAAAATTTATTTATCGCTGGATGGTCTGGTCGGGGTTGGCGACACCTTGCTGGGAGAGCGCAGTATCAGTGCACTCGCAGTCGGCGCGAGCGCCAGCGGGTCGCTGGCCATCAAGTTGCCAGTTGAACTGCAGGGATCGTGGCGCTTAATCGTCGTTACCGACGCTGGCAATGATAACAACGAAAGCAGTCTGGGTGAAACCAATAATCAGGACAGCTTGGGCGTCTCCATCGCCCGCGACTATTTCGCCGACTTGGCGGTAGTGAGCGTCGCGGCACCCAGCCGCGTGATCGATGACCCGGCCAGCCTTACAGTTGAATGGACCGTTCAAAACGTGGGTGTGGGTGTTGGCCGTACGACGAGTTGGACAGACCGCGTCATCTATTCCACCAACTCCGTGTTGGGCGACAGTGACGATCTTGTGCTGGGCAATGTTTTGCACACTGGAGGCCTTGCCGTCGGCGGTAATTACACGCAGAGTCTGAATTATCAGTTCGGTCCGGCCTTTAGTCGACACGGAAAAATTTACGTGCGGAGCGATGCCACCGGTGCCGTGTGGGAGAACGGCAGCGAGGCTAATAATGATCGTAGTGCGCCCGGCGACACGGATGTGATGCCCATCCCCTATGCCGATATGCGAGTTGAGTCGGTCAGCACGCCCAGTACCGCCTACAGTGGCCGCGAAATCACCGCGCAATGGACCGTCGCGAACCGCGGCATCGGCATTACCAACATTGGCAGTTGGTCCGATCAAGTTTGGCTTAGTCTAAATGCTGATGGCACGGGCCAAAGATTTGATCTTGGAAGCGCCGGTCACCTTGGCCAAATGGCAGTGAATGACAGCTACACCCGCAGTATCATCGTACGCTTGCCAGATGGGATTTCGGGTACTTGGTACTTGAACGTTTCAACCAGCGGTCCGTACGAATTCATTTATGGCAACAACAACGTAGGGCACTCGCTAGGTGTGCCTATCACGCTCAGCGATTCGCCAGACTTGCTCGTCGAATCTCTCAATGGACCAGACGTTGCCCAGGAGGGAGCTCTGATCGATGTAAGTTGGACTGTGATCAACCAAGGCTTTGCGCGCGCGGCAGGCCAATGGCAAGACACGGTTTTACTGCTAGCTCCCAATGGTAGCACCGTAGTGTTGGGCAACTTTGTCTATGACCGTGGACTGGATGCAGGCTTGCGTTATAGCCGCACGGAACAGTTACGACTGCCTTCGAAGATCGAGGGTGCTTACCGATTGCGAGTAGTGACCAACAGCTTGCTAGGAGGCAGCTCCAGCACCCAAGTCTATGAGCACGGTAGTGCTCGCAACAACAATACGACTACCGATAATGATGCGATTGTTGTCAGCCTCAACAATCGTCCCGACCTCCGTGTTACCGAGATGGTGGTGCCAGCCAGCGTAACCGCAGGCACTTCGGTTGGCGTTCATTTTACTGTCTCCAACACCGGACCAGAAGCCACGTTCGGTCAATGGACAGACTACATCTATCTATCCTTGGATGGAATCGTCAGTGGCGATGACCAACTGGTCAGTCGCGTCGACAGCGGTGCTGCTTTAGCACCGAGCGAGCGATACAGTACCGATGTTGCGAACATCAGCCTTCCCATACGTTATCGCGGCGACGTTTATCTGATAGTGGTCGCCGATGGAACAAACCGTATCGATGAATATCCGAACGAGTCGAATAATGCGCGCGCGGCGCGATTTCACATCGATCCGATTCCGTTCGCGGATCTGGTCACCAGCGACGTCGTGGCCCCTGACCAGGCAGTTCACGGAGCGACCGTTGAGGTGCGCTACAAGGTTACCAACAGGGGCTCAGCCGTTACGCGTGGTGATACGGGCGCTGTCAACAGTTGGACCGACAGTATTTGGTTATCGGTCGACAAAACCCGGCCTAATCCAAGTAAAGGAGACATCCTGATTGGTCGCGCAACTCACGTCGGCCACTTGGCAGTGGGAGAGGACTATTTAGGTACCGTCAACGCGCAAATTCCTGACTCGACGCGGACCGGGCAATACTACATTACCGTCTGGAGTGACACTTACGACGCGATCCTCGAAGACACCTTGGCATCGAACATCAACGCCGATGACCCAACCCAAATCGACAACAACAATTACAAGGCCCGGCCCATCGGCGTACTGGGCATCACGCCTCCCGATTTGACGGTGACGCAGGTGACTGGCACACCGTCAATGACGGCGCCTGGCAAAATCAACTTCAGCTATTCGGTCAAGAACATCGGCGATGCGTTTGACGGAGCTTGGACCGACAAAGTTTGGCTAACGGACAATCCGAATCCGAGCCTCGCAAAAGTTTTCTGGCTGCTGGGCGAAATTCGTCAGCAACGTTCACTCGGCAATGGAGAGAGTTACAGTCTCAGCCAAAGCGTGGACTTGGGTCCCTCGGTGAGTAGTGGATACATCGTGGTGCAGACGGATGCGGCCTCGGGTAGCTTCAACGGTCGCAATGAGATCACTGAGGTCAGCGACGAGAATAATATCAAGAGTGCGACAGCGGTGGTGACGAACCTGCCATCGGATCTTCGAGTGACGAGTGTGCTGACGCAGCCCAATAATTTTTCTGGCGAAGAGACCACGGTCAGTTGGACGGTCCGTAATTTCGGCGAGACCGTCTGGAGCGGCACCAAAGGCTGGATCGACAATATTTATTTCAGCCCCGATCCGACTTTCATTCCCGATCGCGCGACTCAGCTAGGCTCCGTGGTGCATTCAAATACCAATCCGCTGGCCAGCGGCGAGAGTTATACAGCCAGCGCCAAAATCACTTTGCCACCTGGCACCGATGGGAAGTATTACCTCTACGTCCTGACCGATGGCAAGCACCCGGCGGAAAGTCTCTCTCCCACCTTTGCCCGCGAATCTTCAGACCCTCGTTATCAAGGGCAGGACGAAGAGATTGACGGCGATAGAAACAGCGACGCCAATGCGTTTGCGCGCGACAAACTGTACGCCAATTCGGTATACGAGGCAGCGAGGCGCGATAACAATTTGGGACAGGGGACGTTGAACGTGACTTACCGCGAGCCCGACCTACAGATCGACTCGATTGCCGTCAGCAACCCCAACCCTGGCTCGGGCGAGATTATCACGGCGAGCTGGACCGTTACCAACCGTGGCACCCGCGCTACCCGCGTGTCGGGTTGGCTGGATGGCGTCTACCTATCTCGCGACGCTACCCTCGACCCCAGCGACTACCCGTTGGTCGACCGCGGCAGCGAGATCGAAACACTGCTGCGAGTCCGCCAATCCTATCTGACGGACAGCCAGGGAAAACCTCGCTTCCTACAGCCTGGCGAGAGCTATACCAACTCGGCCACCTTTGCGATTCCAACCTCAATCAGCGGCGATTTTAAGCTGATCATCAAAACGGACACGGGAATCTATCGAGATTTTTACAACCAGACTCCCAGTACGATACGTGCTGGACTATCCACCATCGCGGACCAGGGCGGTAATGCAGTGCTGGAGTTCGCGGATGAAGGCAACAATGTTACACAGCTCTCACTGCCTATCAATTTGTTGCTGCCACCGGACCTACAGGTCATACAAGTCACTGCACCGGATTCGGTCATTGCTGGACAGAACTTCACAGTCCACTACGCGGTTCAGAACCTGGGCGGAAAGACCCCGATCGATCAGGCGAACTGGTACGACATGGTGTATTTGTCCAAGGACCGATTCTTGGACCTCAACAAGGACCGTTTCTTAGGTTACGCACAGCATGGCGGTGGCCTTGCCGCGGGTGGCAGTTACTCGGGAAACCTGACCTACACTGCGCCCCGCGATCTGGAAGGGCCGTACTACGTTTTCGTGGTGACGGATCCGGCCCGCATTTGGGGGAGTGGAGACAGCGGACAAGTGTTGGAATTCGGCTTTGACGACAACAACAACGCAGCCGCAATCCAACCTATGCGCATTGAGACGCCGCCACCGGCCGATTTGCAAGTCATCAACGTGGTCATTCCGGCGAGCGCGAAAGTGGGCGAGGATGTCGCGATTGGCTTCACAGTTACCAATGCATCGATCAATCCTGCCTACGGTCGCTGGACGGACTCGCTGTACCTTTCTGCCGATAACAATTGGGATTTGGGCGATGTGCTGCTAGGTAAAGTGACCCATGTCGGCGATCTCGGGGGTAACTTGAACTACAGCGGTAGCCTGACGGCCAAGTTGCCTCCCTTGAAGGATGGCTCGTGGCGAGTGATTGTGCGACCAGATTTGTACAACGAGGTGTTTGAGGGCAAGATAACTTACACCGACACCGGCTTGAATCTGCCTCCCGGTGAAGCCAACAACCGTGTCGCTTCGGGCGCGACTTTGCACGTTCAAGTTACCGACTTAAAAGTCGGTGAGACGTTGTCGACCACGTTGAGCACCGGCCAGACGCGTGTTTATAAAGTCAGCGTGGCGTCGGGAGAGACACTACGTGTGCTGCTTGATTCGAGCGCGATTACGGGTGCCAACGAAGTCTACGTGCGCTGGAATGATGTACCAACCGCTAGTGTCTTTGACGCTGCTTACGGCGACCCCGTCGCGGCTGACCAGCGCGTACTTATTCCGACTACGAAAGCTGGCGACTACTACGTATTGGTTCGTTCGCGGCAGACCAGTGCGAACACGCCTGTAACTCTGCGTGCGGACCTGCTACCGCTATCGATCACCAAGGTTACGCCGGACCAAGGTGGTGTGGGCGATGATGCCCACCGCTGGGTCACGATGGACATTGAAGGCGCTCGATTTGCGGCCGGTGCACTCGTCAAACTTGCCCGTCCCGGTGAGTTCGAGATCGAGCCGGAGCGCTGGCAGGTGTTGGATGCGACCCATATCCGCGCCGTATTCGATTTGCGCCGCGCGCCGCTGGGCCTGTATGACTTGATGGTAATCAACCCCGACGGCCTGCGCGTCGTCGAACCCTATCGCTATTTGGTCGAGCGCGGCATTGAGGCCGATGTCACGATCGGTATCGGTGGGGCTCGTTCCATAAATCCTGGCGATTCGTCCATCTATAGCGTGAGTTTGCAAAGTCTGACTAATGTCGACACGCCCTATGTGCGCTTCGACATAGGCGCGACCGATATGGGAAACAGTAGCTATGTGCTGGAGGGCCTCAACCTGCCGTACGTCGTATTCGGCTCAAATGTGGGTGGTCAGCCCGAAGGCGCGATTGCGACAGGTGATGGCAATAATCAAGCCTATGGAGCTACGCCAACCG
Organism: Planctomycetia bacterium; assembly: GCA_031367855.1. GTDB lineage: Bacteria > Planctomycetota > Planctomycetia > Pirellulales > Pirellulaceae > Aureliella. The sequence continues at coordinate 14,441 of JANLQO010000060.1, forward strand.
TCGCTGTCCGCAGCGATGTACCTTGGGCTTCGCTCGACGGCAGCGATAATCTCAACGGCTGGAACCTCGCTCCCGGCTATGCATTCGACGTCGGCGCTGGCGGTTTTGTAGGCTACACCTTTAGTCTGCAGACCTACCCGGGACTAGCCGAATGGATTAACTACGATTTTGATGGACTCCGCGACAAGCTTTACGCTATTCGTCCCGATTGGAGAGCTGCTGGAATCTTGGACGTTGGGGTGAGTGGGCTGGACAGGATTTCCAGCGGACTGACTGCGAAGTTCCTTTCAAAGGAGCCCGACGAGCATATTACTAAAGAAGAAGCGTTGGCCATGCCATTTCGTTTCGATACGCTCGGGGCCGCTACACCCTTGACGCGGGCTGAGTTTATCGCGGACCAAACAGCGCACGCAAAGCGATTGCGAACAGCCATCCAAGCCGACAGCACGGCACCAAGTGCTCTCGAAGTCCTGGCGGCCGACGAAGCGCAGTGGGTGCAAGGCTGGTTGGCTGCGCTGGAGACTGCCGGGCTACTGCGTGCGGCGGACAATGCGCCACCGATCCGCTACAACCAACTTGTCTTGAGTCTCAACGCGACACTGGCCACAGGCATTCTGCTTGGCAAAGGTGGCGACAGCTACCGCACTCAAGCCGATCTCTTGGGCTTCTTCGCAAAAATTCAACAATGGTACGGTGACACGGCTCGTTATGCGGGCGATGCCTCCGCCCAGCATGCACCGATCGATTACTACGAAGTGCGTGTAACCGACGATGCCGTGGTCGAAGTGCCGGTACCTGTGGCTCCTACGCCAGCCGACTACGACCAGAACGCGGTACAGGACACGCATTTTATTAGCTTTGACGTGTTTGCCGGTGACCGTGCGGAACTGGAATACTTACGTCACATTGGTTTGCTGGATGCCGATTTTAGGCCGATCGGTGCGCAAGCATTGAATCTGACTCAGTATTTACAACAAGCCGCTTCACGTTCGTCGGCGACTACAGCGACCATCGCAGTGACCGGGCCGCAAACGCTTCCGGCAGCCAATGGCGCGACCTATGTACCAGCCAATTATGGACTTCCGTATACGCTCAATTTTAGCAATCCTACTAGCGCGGCGGTGGGTGAAATCCGACTGGTGACGGCACTGGACGCGGATCTTGACCCTCGTAGCCTGCGGCTTGGAGACCTCAAGGTAGGCGACATCAACATCCATGTACCGAACGGCTTGGCTGCTTTTCAAGGT
>JANLQO010000073.1:0-5846 GCA_031367855.1 Planctomycetia bacterium
CGGCGGCGTCATTGACGCCAACGCTTGGGGAATACTTGCCTCGCATGTCGATGCCGCGATCCCAGCGGACTCGGTTCTGACCCTCACAAACATCGACCCTGCCACGCTCGCCAATGGTGTCTATCAGCTGCGACTCAGCGCGTGGGACCTGGCCGGTCGCACCACCGAAATTAGTGGCCGCTTGCTGATCGATACGAGCACCAAGACGTTGACCCAGGCCACCAAAACAGACGGCAACTTTATGCTCGGTGGTCATGCCTTCGCACTTACGCGCAGACTTGGCACCCGTGTTAGCACAGCCACCCAAGATTTCGGCAATTGGATTTTACCGGTCTTGGACGTCCATCTGACAACCGATCAGGGCAGCTTGACAGCGCTGGGTGGCATAGCACCTTGGAGCCAGGGAGCCCGCGTATGGCTTCAAGCGCCCACAAGCCTTGCTCAGTCCAACGCGCCTACGCAGTTCCTCGGCTTCGCGTTGGCGACACGCACCGAAACTCTTTCGAGCCAGCCTGGCTCACCGACAACTCTCCGCCCCATTTTTGACTCAAGCAATGGTTGGCGCCTCGAAGCCCATGATGGCGACGCAACTCGGACTCCAGCCCTGCAGCGACTGGGGCAGCGATTGTTCGACCAGAGCTCTGGCCTACCTTGGGTGCCCCAAGGTTTTGTACTGATCGCGCCAGACGGCACGCGCTGGGGACTCGACTCACAAGGCCATGTGCTGGATATCGCGTTTGCGGACGGTGCTCAGTGGCTCGTTAGCGAAGCCGGTATCGCACTGGTTGGCACAAACGACACCGCGCAGCGCGTCGAGTTCGTTCGGGACGAGCAAGGCCGAATCACCTTGGTCAACGGTCTTGCCGCGAACGGCGACGCACTATCCATCGCTTATCGGTACGACAACCAAGGCCAACTTATTTTGGCACGCAGATTATTCGCGAGCGACAGCGGCACGCTGATGGGTTACTATGCTGACGGTCGGCTGATTCAGGACCCCATCACCGCTCACCTAGGAGCGGCCGTGAACTGGATGGGCACATCCACCGTTGGCACTTGGGGTGGCACACTAAGCCTTAACACACCGCTGAATTTCACCTATGTGGTTCGCGACAGCGAACTCAAGTCGACAGTAAAAACTCCTGGGGCGAGCGGGGCTCTTATCCTGGCTGTCGAGATTGCTGGCAGCGATCCGCAAATCAGTGCCGTCGGCGCGACGATACTGGGGCACGCAACCAGCGGTGGGCGGAACGTGACCCTGCTGCGTGTGAACGAAGCGGGTCTTAAGTTGCTTACGCTTCGCGGCAGCGGCAATGTGACAGTGCGTATTTCGATTGCGGGCGATATCGACCGCGATGGCAAAATTGACGGCAGCGACGGGGCAGCTTGGCAGCAGGCTGCGCTGGTCAGTGGCATCCAAGCCGATCTCAATGGGGATGGACTTGCAAACACCACCGATAGGCAAATTCTGTATGCCAATTACGGATGGCGGACTAACCAAGCCCCCGTAGCGGTTGCACAGCCAACCGGTGCTGCGCTAAAAACCCACGCTGATCTCGTGGCTGGTCGCAGTCTCGATGCCATTGCCGTCGACAATGAGGGCGACGGCCTATTCTGGCGAGTTGTCGGTGCGACGCACGGCAACGCCCGAATCGTGGGCGACGGTCAGACCTTGCAATTTACTCCCGAATTTGCCTATGTCGGCGATGCAAGTGTTACCCTTCAAGCCGATGACGGCTACGCGCTGGGAGCGCCGATCGTGCTAAACGTGCATGTTAGCGGTGCGAAGCTGATGATGATTCACATCATTAGGCTGGCGGCTGTCACACCAGGCAGTACACAGCGGTTAAGCATCACTGGGGAATTTGAGGACGAACAAGGTGTGCCGTTGACTGGCCGGTATTTGCAGTATTCCTCTAGCAACTCGGCAGTTGCCAGTGTCAGCGATCAAGGTTTGGTACAAGGCAAGAGTGCAGGCACCGCGATTGTAAAGGTTTCCGCAAGAGGCATCGAAGGCGTGAACGTATTCTCGGTCAGCGCGGACGCTCGCTGGCCCTCGCTCGACAGAGACGGCTTTGAAGTCGATGTGTACCCACGCACCATCAGCCTGCCGCTCTTGGGACAGAGACAACTGAAGGTCTCATTGCCGGACCACACGAACATCACTTCTGCTGCGGTTGGTACGCGTTACTTCGTAAGCGATTCCACCATCGCCGAAATCACACCTGATGGATTGATTCTCGCAAAAGCTACGGGCACGGTCACGATCAGCGTGATCCACGGCGGGAAACAACACGATATCCAATTGACAGTGAAAGTGCCGCTACTGGGCGCTGCAGCGGTGCCTGCCAAGGGCGGAGTTGCCGTGCAAGATACTGCAGGCAATCAACTGATCGTGGCCGACGGAGCACTTCCGGTTGGCACAAACGTTTCGATCCAAACTCGCGCACTCAACAACCTAGGCATGCCTTTGCCAGCAGCGAACATTCTGGACGCGCTGGCTGCGGTAGACATTCAAGCCGGCGGTGCGACAGCCAAATATCCGTTGCAACTGGCGGTCCAAGTGGGCAGCATTCCGGCTGGGACCCAAGTTCAATTTTGGCGCAAGGGTACCATCCGCGATACCGACGGCAGCGAGCACGACACGTGGTGGCTGATCGATAACGGAGTGGTAGGTAGTGACGGATTGGCGCGCACCTCCAGTCCGCCGTACTCCGGCGTCTTGGGTGGTGGCGTGACGTTGATCACGAAAAGCAAAGTCGTCAACAACGAGACCGGGGAAATCAAAGTCTCTGGGGTGATGATCAATTGGGATGCCATCTGGGCTCAAACCGCGTTCATTGCCATGGCCCCCACACCGTACATGGCCATAGCTGCGATCGGAATTTTCGCCACGGCGGCCCTCTCGGTGGTGCCCATAAGTTACACGTTAGTTGGCTCGTACAAGACATCGGTTTCCGCAGACGTCTTTCAACTGGCCAACATCACCAACAGTTTCCCCGATCTGCCACCGATTTCTGCAGCCACACCAGTGATAACTGGACTGAATTACGAACCCAAGACTCGTAAACTGACGGTATCGGGTACAAACTTTGTACCTGCGGGCCAGTCAGCAGCTAACTTTGATCTGCGATTGTGGCTGACACCGCGCGGCGAACAAATAGCCAAGCCGACCGCGACGGGTGTGGCCCCCGATCGCGGCTTGATTTGGCAGGGCTTTGACGCCAATTCGTCCTCCAGCGGGACCATCGAGATGACTTTGCCTGACGGCGTGGCCCTGTCGATGCATGATATTTACGTTGAACGCATTGCCAGGGGATCGACCAGCGAGGGAACGCAGAGCTTGGGTTTCCCGGTGGACAGCAACCCTGTACAAGCTTGGTCACTGGGCACGACCAAGACAATCATTACGACGGCCCGTAGCATTGATGTCTTTACATCCGGACAAGCGGTCGGCTCGTTGGGGTTGCTCGCGAAAACGACAACGGACGAGCTCGGGCAACCGCTGAGTATGTGGGGAAGTTATGCCGATCAAATTGCCTACAGCAATGATGGAACACTGGCATTTATCGCGGGCAGTAACGGCAACATCTATACTTTTGATACGCAGACGTTGCGCGTCGTGCACACTCTGCACGTCGTGAATTCATCCGCCAGGCTCTCCAGCCTCGCCGTGGTGGACGGTTGGCTGTATGCGACCGAAGGCAGCAGTTACGGCGCATCCGGTGGTCGCTTGATCCGTATCAACATCAACCAACTCAGCCCCGACTTCCTGCTCGAACAGCAGGTACTCCAGTTCGGTGCCCAAGCTCCGTATGGGTTCCGCGATTTGGCGGTCAACAATGGCAGCTACCTCGCGCTGGCGGCGCCCGTCACCGGCGCGACTCTCTTTGATTTGAGAGGCGGAGAAACGGGCAATGTCTACGTGCTTGATTTGGGAAAGATCGACCGCTTGGGAAATGTCAGCTCGGTGATCACTTTGGGTGCAGGCAACTTCCCAGTTTCGGGCGGAGGCAGGTCGCCATCTTTTATTTCCAGCGGAACACAAAACGGTGAATTCCTGCTGTCCAACGCGAAGAACTCGGGTGCAGGTGTCAATAGTATTACGGTCGAAGTTGACGGGGACGGAAACTTGACGGGCAATGCGAAAGGCGCCAGTGCCGTACTCACGCCACGGCAATCCGATCCAGGTTGGCTGCAGAGAAGATTTCAGCAGAATATCCAGCGGGCTGCAGGCAACGTGGTGGTTCAATACCAGAACACGGAATATGCACTGGTAGCGGATTACAACTTCATTTTTAACGATAGCCACTACAACGAATGGGACAACTACGGCTTTGGAAAACAGATTGGCGGAAAGATTGGGATCATCCGTGATCCGTTTGGCAAGAATGGCTCGCCCCAGTATCTGGGCGCGACCACACCGATCGTAGGCGGGGCGGTCGAGCATCTTACCTTGTCCGCCGATGGCAAGCTCTTCGCGGATGTGTTTCTAGAAGAGATTACCGATCAGTACGATCGCTTCCTTAAGACCGTGTTCGTTTGGGATGCTGCGGCGCTGATTCAAACGGCTTTAGCGGCCGAGGCGCGTGGTCAGAAACTGACGATCCCAACCGACCGAGTCCAGGGCGCGACTCAACAGATTCCCGCCGCCACACCAGCCCGCTTTAATGGGCCACTCGATGGTGAGTTGTTTGGTTGGACTTACGGTATTGGTTCTTATATACCACCTGCCATCGATGTTCGTCTCACTCAACAGCAAATCACTTACCCGATCGCGACGACCGGGCCGTTTGCGCCACCTCCGCCGAATGTAGTGGACAACGTTTATACGCGAGCTTTGGGAATCACCGATAGCCAAATCGATCGGGAGATCGAAGAAGGTATTAAGAGACGCGACTCCACGGTGCTTTCGGCAGCCGCCTACGCGGGAAAAGTACTGTTCTACGATGCCTGGAACTTTTTTACAGCCGGCTTTGTAGGACGCCAGGGCGAGCGTTACGAGCAGACACTGGATGGGAGGCTCAGCGATAGTCATTACTACACCTCCACTTTGATCGACAGCGTCGCCTCAGTCGGTAGCATTGCGCTAGCGGGCCGGGTGGGTGGAGCCGTAACCCAGCGACTGGGTGGAGGGCTGATTGCCGATGTAGCAGGCGGAGCGGCAGGCGGATTTGCATTCGACATCACCCAGCAGACAGGCGAAATAGCCAACTATTTAGCTACTGACGGACAAACCGGAAGAATCAGCTACTCGATCACACAGCTCGCCAGCTCGACGGTTGTGGGCGGGGCCTTGGGATTCTTGCCAAGCGTCATGAGTCGCATACCACGTGGGAACTACAAGATCGTTTGGAACAGCCCGAGCGCTTCGAACGCGGCGCCCTTCAGACTGGTTTCGCCGCAGATTTCTGCGGAAGCAGGTGCTTTGCGCGGCACTCTCGCGGACAGTACAGGCGGCTCGGTTCTGGCGGACGCGGGCGGTACCCTTAGAACGGCGAACAATACGGTCGTTCAATTGCCGAAGCAAGGCTCGATGACAACCGAAGAGGCAGCACAGTGGTTGGCGAGCAAGGGTGCTTCGATCCCGGAAATGCTGAACACCAGCGCCAGCCTTCGGCAACAGGCCTTTCAGGCTGTGGAGCTGAAGAACGCGTTGATCGTGGCCTCGCGCAATGCCATGAAGAACGTGAGCGCGGCAGCTCAGCTGAATGTAACTCGTCCGCAGCTCACCTTCGATGAAATGCTTCGTTCCAGCTCCGACCGTTACGCAGGCGACGCACTTTATAAGAAGGTGATTCAAGACGCGGCCAGAGAAACCGCCATTCCCCGCGCCGTCAGCTTAC
>JANLQO010000170.1:0-1583 GCA_031367855.1 Planctomycetia bacterium
TCGCACACACGATCACAAACCTGCTGATCGAGTACAATATTTAGGCGCCGGTATGGGATCGTTTAAATACATGTATATTTACCTACTTCGGTTCACTGGCAGGGCCAGTGGCACACTCTATCTGGAACAGCGGTACATCAAAACATGTGCCTCCACCTCACCATGATCAAGTCGAATCAACTGCACTGGGTAGCTTTCGGAGTATTCTCGATCAGCACCATCTTCGCGACAAACTTGCTCGCTCAACATCCTTTGGCTGTGAAAGAAAAATCGGACGTTCCCAATGGCATTCCAACTCCGTTGTCACCACAAGAATCGATGGCGACTATGCAATTCAGTGATCGCTTGAAAGTGGAGTTGGTTGCGGCGGAACCGATGGTGCAGGATCCAGTAGCCATTTGCTGGGATGCAAGTGGAGCGATGTACGTCGCCGAAATGGGAGACTATCCCGCTGAGAGCCAAGGGGGAAGAATTCGCAAGCTCGAAGATTCTGATCGCGATGGAAAAATAGATCGAGCCACTGTGTTTGTTGCTCAAGTCCCTTACCCGACGAGCGTTTTGCCCTTTCAAGATGGAATCCTGGTCGCGGCAGCGCCGGACATTCTTTGGTTTCGCGATGGCGACGGTGACGGCGTGGCGGAACAACGAACGGTTCTAATGTCAGGATTCGGGCAGGGAAACCAGCAGCTGCGCGTTAACGGTTTGATCTGGGGTCTGGATGGATGGGTCTACGGCGCTAATGGCCGCAGTGACGGCGAAATCGCTTTCGTCGATTCATCGGGCTCAGCAAGCAGTGCACCCATTTCGATTCGCAATCGAGACTTTCGTTTTCACCCGACTGAAAAGCGATTTGAGACAACGGGTGGATTTACTCAGTTCGGACAATCGTTCGACGACTTTGGCAATCGGTTCATCTCCTGGAATACGATCCCCATTCGCCATGTGGTGATGGAACAACGCTACTTAAGCCGAAATCCGCAAGCGCCGATCACCGCGACCAGTTCCGAGCTGTCCGTCGAGGGCTCCACACCTAGAGTTTTTCCTATCAGTCAAACGACCAAGCGATTCAATGCGGAACCCCCTGGATATTTTAACGCCAGTTGCGGACTGTCCATCTACCGGGGCAACGCTCTGCCCATGGATTTTAGCGGCAACGCCTTTGCGTGTGAGCCGCTTTCGAATTTGGTGCATCGAGATGTTTTGGAAGCGAACGGTACGACCTTCACTGCCAAGCGAGCGTCAGATGAACATGAACGTGAATTCTTGGCCGCCAAGGATCCTTGGTTTCGCCCAGTCAATACGGCTACGGGGCCGGATGGAGCGCTTTATGTCGTCGATTTCTATCGACCTTGGGTCGAGCATCCGCAGTGGGTCGTGGACGAGAAAGCTCGCAATTCGGTGGATTTCTCCGTTGGCAAAGAGTTTGGTCGCATCTACCGAGTCATCTCCAAAGAGGGTGGCGCAACCAGCTCGCCGATTGATTTGCACGGCTTGAACGATGACCAGTTACTCGAGCTGCTCGGTTGGACGAATGCCTGGCAGCGAGAGACCGCTGGGCGATTGTTGGTCGAGCATGGTACTGT
>JANLQO010000114.1:0-25993 GCA_031367855.1 Planctomycetia bacterium
CAGGGCTGGAACCAGTTGAGTGTGGATCTCAGTAGCAACGGCCACATGGATCGCGGTTGGGCCAGTATCGTTGGTGCTTTGCCCCAGGTTGACGTGAGCGTGGGGATGGATCGCTTTGCCTTTGCCAAAGCGATCACCACCGGTCATCTCAATCGCGCGATTACTGATTACTTCGTTGACGTTCATATTGCTCGATGTGCCCGAGCCGGTTTGAAAGACGTCGATGGGGAACTGATCGGCGAGTTTGCCAGCGGCGACTTCTTTGGCCGCGGCAAGTAGTGCGTCGACTTGGTTTGCGTCGAGCGGATTCTTGCCGCTACCGCTTAGTTTACCGAGATCGCGATTGGCGACAGCGCAGGCAAATTTGACTAGGCCCATCGCGCGGACCAACGCGGGTGGTAAACGCCAGCCGGAAACTGGAAAATTCTCAACGGCTCGCTGGGTCTGCGCGCTGTAGTAGGCTTGCGCGGGAACTTTGACTTCGCCCATCGAGTCACGTTCGATCCGGAATTCTGACATACTGTATCTCTATCGTGTTGGAAAGATCGTCTGGGCGGTGAGCTTGTTGCTGAGCTTTCGGCTCACGAACGAACCACCCATTTGGTTTCGGTAAAAACGAAGATCACAAGAATCATGGTATCGGTTTGGCGGCGGGACTCCAATCCGGTTACCGAGCAAGTTGAGTCGCATAGCTCCTTTGGCATATCCACTGTGTGAACTCTATTCGTGAGGTGAAAAGTTCTTCACGGAATATTCATGATGCCTTAACACGTTCTTAACCGACCTCTGGGATGATTTTCGCTTGTGGGGTCAGCGCGTGGTGTCTGACCAATTTACAAGTATATTGGGTAGGAAGAAAAGTTATGAAGAAATCGAGTTCGTTTTCGACGCAAGTGAAGCCCGGCTTCACCTTGGTTGAATTGTTGGTGGTGATCGCGATCATCGGTATTTTAGTGGGTTTGTTGCTTCCAGCCGTGCAAGCCGCCCGCGAAGCAGCGCGCCGCATGCAGTGCTCAAACAACCTCAAGCAAATTGGCTTGGGGGTTCACAATTTCGAATCCGCTAACAGAAAACTGCCTGCTTCGGGACAGTGCGGTTCGACAGGTTCAACGACGACAGCGTACATGATCCACTCGACCGCGACTCAGCTGCTCCCGTACATCGAGCAGACCGCTGTCTACAACATGTTCGATCACAATTTTACAGACTACACGCTTTCACCGTACAACATGAATACTAGCACAAGAGCTACAGCCACAGGTTGTCTTCTGCATAAGAACGCCAAGGGGCGGGCCTATGACGATCCTAGTTATCCGAGTGGCCAACAAGCGGCCAAGGCGCAGATTGCGACCTATGTATGTCCCTCTACACCGATTTCGGGTGGCGCGCGGGATCCCGTCCACAACTATGGCGGATGGGATTATATGTTCATTGACTTGACGGACATCATGGAAGATCCAACGAACGCCTTGTTCGGCGAGCGAACGCAGCCGACCGGTACGGCGATTTGGTTGACTCAGGTCCGATCAGGCATGTTGACCTGCGAAGGCGGTGGTTTCGCGAAAGTAACCGATGGAACGTCAAACACCATTTTGTGTGTCGAAGATGCTGGCAGGGCTCATCCAAGCGTTACTACATTTGGTGCACTCTCAACTCGAAAGACACCGGTTTCCGGAGCGGCTGATCCGGTACCCATGTCGTCGGGTGGCGACGGTCGACGCATGTTCGCTTGGGCGGACGCAGACTCGGTAACTAATGGTTTCTCTGGTCCGAGCAACGCTATTAGTCCTGGTTCTCGAAAAGCTAAATTCAACAACTACAAAGTGCCCATGGGTGGCCCGGCTGAATGCCGTTGGTCAGTGAATAACTGCGGTCCGAACGACGAACCGTTTAGCTTCCACACCGGTGGCGTCAATGCAACCATGGGTGACGGTTCGGTGCGATTCATTGCGGAAACTACCGACATCATCGTCCTGAAGTTCATGGCGGGTGCTAGTGACGGCAATGTTGTTCCAGGCAACGAATAGAAAGGTCTCTCGGATATGCGAAGCTGGATAATAGTGAGTGGATTGTTGATGACCCTGGGCTGCAGTATGAATCCTCCGCCGCTGGCGGGCCCGGTCAGTGTCAATGGAAAAATTGTGACCAGCGATGGCAAGCCGGTGGGTGGAGTGGCGGTCAACTTGCAGCCGCTTGAAAACGGATACATGAAGACCGTGGACGTTAAGCCTGATGGGACGTTTGCCGTTGAAACTCAAGCCGGCAAGTACGCGTACTTTTTCACACCTAAGTCGGGTACCAAAGCGGTGCCACCTGAGGTTAAGAACCTGGCAGAAGCAAACATGGAACGCACCGTGATTGTTGCCTCGGGACAGGAATTGGTTATCAATCTCCCCTAGAAAATTTTCGGTCACCAAAAATTGGGTTCCACGCAACGGACGGGGCTGACTTGGCGAAAGCGAGGTTGGTCCTGTCCTATTTTGTTTATAACGCTTGCGGAACGTGTGCCTAAACTGGCAATTGATCGCGCATAGGATGTCAGCGTGGTCTAGAATTAAGCGTCGAGGCAGCGTGGGCGGCGATTTATTGGAGTTCGATTCATTCCTGACATACTTTTAACGAATGTAAGCTGGTTTGATTGGTTAAGTTCAGTAGTCACTTGGGGCTTGTTGGTCGCCGCCGTTCACTTCGCAGTTGTATGTCTAGCGGTCAGCCATGTGGTTCTCAATAAGCGGGATGTGCGGGCAGCCATTGGTTGGTCAGGCGTCATTTTTCTGGCGCCGTTTGTGGGCTCAACACTTTATTGGATGTTTGGCATCAATCGCATCAATCGCAAGGCGCGAAAGCTGTTTGGCAAGCCGAATGCGAGCGGTGTGCTTGAGTTCCACGAGGTCAGCTCCGATTCAAGCAAAATGCTTGGTCCACTCGCCGAGCAATTCTTGCCACTTGCGACGCTAGGTGACAAAGTTATTGGTCGCCCGCTGCTGGGTGGTAATTACATGGAATTGTATTCGTCGAGTGAGCAGGCCTTTTCTGCGATGTTGGCGGCGATCGAACAGGCGAAGCAATCGGTAACTTTGTGTACCTACATCTTTGACTGTGATCGCGTCGGTAAACGGCTTGTAGCGGCGTTACGGCAAGCTCACGAGCGCGGCGTTCAAGTGCGTGTGATCGTGGATGGAGTGGGAATTCGCTATTCTTGGCCATCAATCAAGAGCTGGTTGGCAGCGGCCAAGATTCCGTATACCTTGTTTCTACCGACGTTGATTCCCTGGCGATTGCACTACAGCAACTTGCGAAATCACCGCAAGATCATGGTCGTGGACGGTCGCCTCGGATTTACGGGTGGTTTGAACATTCGCGAAGGCATGTGGCGCCGTCTCAGTCCACCGCGGCCCCTGGTGGACTCCCATTTTCGCATCGAAGGGCCGGTCGTGCGCGATCTCCAGGGAACATTTGCTGATGATTGGGAATTTTGTACTGGCCAAGCGCTCGATGGTGAAAAGTGGTTTCCGCCGCTGTCGGAGTGTGGTGATGCGCTGGCGCGCGGTATCGCTGACGGACCGGATCTGAGTTCAGGCAGTATCCGCTTGGCGCTGGCCGGTGCGATCTCAGCTGCGCGAAAATCGGTGTACATTGTCACCCCGTATTTTTTGCCGGATTCGTCATTGATCGACGCGTTGAATGTTGCGGATCTGCGCGGCGTCGATGTGAACATCGTGCTGCCGCAAATCAATAATCTTTTATTAGTGCACTGGGCCTCCACCGCCAGTTTGTGGCAATTGCTCAGTCGTGGCGTTCAAGTTTGGATGTCACCGCCGCCGTTCGACCATTCGAAGTTGATGGTGGTCGATGAAGTGTGGTGTATGTTCGGCTCAGCCAATTGGGATCCACGCAGCTTGCGATTGAATTTCGAGTTCAACGTGGAATGCTATTCGCCGCAAGTGGCGGGTGTTACGGCGAATTTGATTCGAGAGAAGATCGCTAGCGCGCAGCCAATAACCCTGGCCGATGTCGACGGTCGGTCATTGCCGATCAAACTGCGCGATGGGTTAGCTCGACTGGCCACACCTTATCTATAATGCGAAAGAGGATCGGCTGTCACGTTGCAAAACACTCTTGGATGGTAGAGCGTACCCTAGATTCTAGGGTTGACGACTTAGCTGTTTCTCGAGCTGCAAACGCAAGCTGGAAGCTTACGCCACCCAAAATGCACAAGCTGGAAGCGCAGGCCACAGAAAGGAATCAAGTTGACTTGGCTGCGGTTTGGTACTTAGAATCTGCGCATAATGCGTTTCCAGCTTTGACACGATTCCGGAAAACACTGTGCTTGATCCCAAACTAAAAAAGTCTGTTGCAATCCTTGGGGCGACAGGCAGCATTGGGACTGGCACACTCGATGTGATGAGGTCGCTGGGGAAAGACTGGCAAGTCATTGGTCTTTCGGCTCACAAAAAACTTACTGAAGCTGTGCAAGCCTCCCAGATTGCAAAACCTAGGTATTTTGCGGCGACCTGTGTTACTTCGGCAGCGGAGTTTGATTTCAGCGGCTTGCCGCCGGAGACGAAGGTTCTGACCGGGCCGGAGTCGCTCATCCAACTGGCAACTTGTCCCGAAGTGGGTACCGTGGTGGCAGCAGTGGTTGGGTCAGCGGGTTTACTTAGCACGTTGGCTGCGGCCAAGGCAGGAAAGCGGCTTGCGCTGGCAAACAAAGAGGCACTGGTGGTAGCTGGTGGCATTGTGACCGAGGCGTTGCGGCAAAGCGGTGGCGAGTTGATTCCAGTCGACAGCGAGCACAGCGCGATTTTCCAGGCAATTCAGGCTGGCAGCGCCCAGCAAGTGGAGCGAATCATCCTGACGGCCAGCGGCGGGCCGTTTCGAACTTGGACAAAAGACCGATTGGCGACCGCTTCGGTGACCGACGCACTGGCGCATCCAACATGGCAAATGGGCCGAAAAATCACGATTGACTCGGCGACAATGATGAACAAAGCCCTCGAAGTCATTGAAGCGCGCTGGTTGTTCGACATTCCGGCCGATCGCATCCAAGTCGTAATTCACCCGCAATCGATCGTTCATTCGATGGTGGAATTCGTCGACGGGTCGGTGGTGGCTCAGTTGAGTCCCCCCGATATGCGGCTTCCGATCCAATATGCCCTTACCTACCCTGACCGAACCACCTGTCCTTGCCCTAAAATGGATTGGACGCAAACTCAGCGGTTGGAATGGGATCCGGTCGATCTCGATCGTTTTCCAGCACTGCGATTGGGCTGGGAAGTGGCGGAGCGCGGTGGCAGTTGCGGCGCGGTCGTCAACGCAGCCAACGAGGCTGCGGTAGAATTGTTTTTGCAAGGTAAAATTCGCTTTACGGACATTGTGGCAGGCTGCCGCAGAGTTCTTGAAGAACATCATTTTGATCCAAGCGCGTCGCTCGATGAACTTATGCGACTCGATCGTTGGGCGCGAGAGGAGATTGGCCAGTGGGCAGCACGCTGTTAATCGATAGTTTGAGTTTACTTTCTTGGGATGTCTGGCCATTGGCGGCGATGGAACCATCGCGATTGTCAGGCTTGATGATGACTATCTGGGGGGTTTTCCAGGTCGCTGTGGGGTTGGGCTTTGTGATTTTTGTTCACGAGCTCGGTCACTTCTTGGCTGCGAAGACGTTTGGGGTGCGCTGCGACAAGTTTTATATAGGCTTCGACGTGCCGATTTCGTTAGGGCCGATCAAGTTGCCGAGCACCCTTGGCAAGTTTCAATGGGGCGAAACCGAGTACGGCATCGGCATCATTCCGCTGGGTGGATACGTCAAGATGTTGGGGCAAGACGATGACCCGCGCAATGCCGAAGAAGAAGCCGAGCGCAGCCGCTTGGGCGCCGGCGAAGACGCTCCGCTCGATCCACGCAGCTACCCAGCCAAGCCTGTTTGGCAGCGAATGATCATTATCTCAGCGGGTGTGGTCATGAACCTGATCTTTGCCGTTATCTTGGCCGGCGTAGCTTATCGATACGGCGTGCCTTACACGCCCACAGTTATCGGTGACGTTGTAGGCGGCGGTCCCGCCTGGGAAGCTGGCGTATTGCCCGGCGATAAGTTGCTGAAGGTCGGCAACATGAGCGAAGAGAATCCAAAATTGCGCTTCGATGATTTTCGCATGGAAGTCGCTTTGCGCGGCAAGGATGGTCGCGGACAAGCCATTCCGCTGACAATCGAACGCGGCAATAAAAAGTTTGAGATCGCGCCGCTTCCGACCAATCACTATGATCCCAAACGCAGCATGTACGCGATCGGAGTGGTTTCGCCTAGCAGCACGACCTACGCAATGAAGTCGTTTCTTAAAGGTTCTTTTCTCGAGCAAGCCAAGCCTGATATCCAAGCTGGTGACAAAATTGTGGCTGTCGATGGCATTCGTCTGCCCATCGACCCGCGATTCGACGAACCAATAGGGAGTGACCTGAACGCGATTTTCCAATCGAAATGGAATCAAACCGTAAAGGTGACGATCGAGCGACCGGGCGAAAAAGCGAAAGATCCAGTGACAACCGTCGACATCGAGATCCCCGCGATTCCGGTAAAGACGCTAGGACTGGATTTTGAAATAGGACCCATTACCTCCGTTCGTAAGGCCTCGATTGCGGAAGCCGCTGGTATAAAAGCAGGCGATAAAATTCTCGCTGTCGATGGCGAAGTGGTGACCAAGTCGCTGCAACTACCAAGCTTGGTGGCAAGCAAGGCAGGTAAAACGATCGAATTGAAAGTGCAACGACCGGTCGCTAGTGAGACTCTCTTGGAGCAGAAATCCGAGACCTCGGCCGAGCCGATGGAGCTGACGTTCCAACTGGCATCCACGGAAAAACCGACGTTCAACGGTGTGTCGGATTATGGTGGGGTCGCGACCTTAGCGGATCTAGGTATTGCCTACGAAGTTACCAATATCATCAGCAGCGTTGATCCGGAGATCATCAAGGACGACTCGATCAAAGTGGGTGATATATTGGCGCAGATTCGTTGGGAGCCAAGCGACGAAGCCAAAGCTTCACTAAAAGAAGTTTATACCAAAAAGGGCGTTAAGACGATTTTGGCGGATCAACTGATCGACCAATCGCTGACCATACCCAGTCTGTTTGACCAACTGCAAGATGCGCCGGTCGCTATGAACATTCGTTGCTACTTGAAGCGCGATGGCAAAACCGTAGAGTCGGTCGCGAAGTTGCAATACGCGCGCGATTGGTTTTGGTTCCAGCGGGGACTCGGCATGAAAGCGCTGTCCGAGCTCCATCAGGTTGACTCAATCAGCGATGCGGCCGCGCTGGGAGCTGGGGAGACTTGGCGACGATTTAATGAGGTCTTGAGCGTTCTGCGCATGTTGGTGACAGGCAAACTCGGAGCGAACAGTTTCGGAGGTCCCATCGCGATCTTCGAAGCGGCTGGCCAAGAAGCAAGCAAGGGAATATCCGCCTTATTGCTCTTCTTGACGTTTCTGAGTGCCAACCTCGCCATCCTGAACTTCTTGCCAATCCCAGCTCTCGATGGCGGACATATGGTATTCCTTACGGCCGAAGCCATTCGCGGCAAGCCCGTGAACGAATCGCTCCAAGTCCGTTTGACGCTGGTCGGCGTGATGTGCTTACTCTGCTTGATGGCTTTTGTGATCGTCAAGGATGTCTACGAACGTCTGCCATAACTCCCAATTTACGATAGTTTTCGATGCCGTGGGCACGCTGATCTTTGCGCGGCCGACGGTTGCGGAAGTCTACCTGGACGCGGCCGGTCGATTCGGTTGGTCGGGCGAGCTCGCCGACATCGAATGTCGCTTTCGTGAATCGTTTTCAAGTATCTCAGGCCGCGGACTTGATTTCACTACCAATGAATCGCTGCAGCGCGTGCGTTGGCGCGAGCTGGTTGGTACAGTCTTTCATGAACTCCCAGCAGTGCAAGTCGATTCAATCTTTGAGTGTCTTTGGGCTCACTTTGCTTTACCGAATGCATGGGAGATATTTCCCGATGCGTTGCATGCGATAGAGCTTTGCAATGAACGCGGTGTGCCTTGGTGCATTGGGTCGAATTTCGACGCTCGATTGCATCAAGTCGTGGCGGGCCTTTCGCCGCTGGCCAGTTGTCAGCGAGTGTTTTGTAGCAGCGAAGTTGGCTTTGACAAACCTGCCGGCGAGTTCTTTAGTGGGGTCGAAAAGTCGCTTGGGCTTAGCAGCCATCAGTTGATTATGGTCGGCGACGACGCCCGTTTGGATGCGGTCGCGGCCGAGCAAGCGGGTTGGATTGGGTTGTGGCTCAATCGCAATCCACTCAAATCGTCTGTCGATTTCGATGCGCCTCCACAATTGAGGTCGCTAGAAGAATTGGAAATGTGGTTGGTGTAAGCCCTGCGAAGGGCGTGGCTGGTCCGTTGTAGATCCCCCGGTTTCCGTTTGGACAAAAGTGCTTAAGCTTGAGCCCTTACAAATTCAATCTTGGGGAGAACTTTCAATGAGTTTAGTTGGCAGCCAGGTGGTAGTGGTCGGCGCAGGAACTGGGATCGGTCAAGCAATTGCGCAGTCTTTGTGCAAAGCGGGTGCCACTGTCGCGATTGGCGGACGGCGCGAGGACGCCCTGCGAGAGACTGCGGCGGGGACCGAGATGCGGATCCATGCAGTCGACGTGGCCTCGCGGCAGAGTACGAATGACTTCTTCGATTGGGCCACGCAGCAGCTGGGGCAAATCGATATCTTAGTCAATGCAGCTGGGGTCAATATCAAAGACCGCAGCATGGCGGACATGCCGCCTGAAGAGTGGGACCGCGTGATGGGCATCAATGCGACCGGTGCTTACAACTGCATGGCCGCTGTTTTGCCCGGCATGCGTGATCGCAAGTGCGGCACGATCATCAACATTTCATCGATTGCTGGAAAACGCGCTTCGGCGCTGGGTGGCATCGCCTATTGTGCCAGCAAGTTCGCGATGACGGCGCTTGGTACCAGTGTCGCCAATGAAGTCGGCCCCGACGGGGTGCGCGTCACAAATCTCTATCCGGGAGAAGTGAACACGCCAATTCTCGAACACCGCCCAAGCCCCGTTTCCGAGGAACACAAGCAACGCATTCTGCAACCCGAACATGTGGCCGAATTGGTGTTGTGCCTTGTGTCGTTGCCACCGTCGGTGCACGTGCCGGAAGTGGTTATCAAACCGTTATGGCAGGGTTGGTACTAGGCACTTGAGCGTAGGGTGGGTCGAGGCACGAAACCCACCGCGTGTGATTTTACTTGTAGCTGGCGGGTTTCGTGCCTCAACCCACCCGCTCAAGTGCCCAAGCTCCGTTGCTAAGCGGCTCGTTAAGTCGTTTTGACTTTGGTGCGCGCTTCGCGAAGGCCGCGGCTGAGGATGTCGCGCAACATCGGCGAGTAGTCCTCATATTTGCTGTGGTCGGGCGAGCCTCCAGCGTACTGGAAAATCGCATCCCGCGGTTTGGGACTGAGCGCGATCAACGTACTGCTGACCGTGCCGTAGTCGCCACCCTTGAGAATCATGGATGGACGACCATTCGGACTTGGCGTGCGTGCAAACACTTTGCTGGCGACGGCCAAAAACTTGACCGGTGAATCCAGCATTTGGAGAGTGAGTAGGCGGTGAGCCAATTGCACTCGGTCGTCTGTCGGATCGTTCAAGTTCTGGCAACCAATAATATTCAAGCCGTCTTCCAGAGGAAGTACTTCTTGCTCTTGGTCACTATGCACAACCCAACCGCTTTCGGCATCGCAGACGACCAAGTTTAAACCCTCATAGCGATGCAACATCAGCTCTTCCATCGCCTTGTCGACACCTTTCCGCGCCGATGTGCAGCGAAGCACTTCGCGCGCCAGCAGACCGCGGCTGCGATTGCCAAACGTATCGCCACCGCTACTTCGACGATTGCACAAACCGACAAACAATCCGTGTTGATTTACGCCCAGCCATGTGCCGCCAGCTCGCTGGTCTAGGCCACACAGCACGCGTGGCTTGCCGGACTGGATGGAGGGGGATTGAGAGGGTCTATCGTAGTATTCTTCCCTGTTTGCGGCTACAAGAATCGGGCTCTCCGGAACAAGGCGGTAGAGGACAGCCAATAAACTCATTGATTCGGGCACTTCTCTTCAAGAGGTTCTTTCGCAGGTCACAACGCTGAAACCTTAGGGTCCCGCGTTCACACTGAAGACAATCTATCGGGCATTAACCGAAGAAAACACCCCCTAACGGGTGGAGCGTCCATAGTTTTCTTATTTGTCAACCAAAGTTGCCTGAGATACCGTCACAAACTCGCGCAAAAGCCGTGTTTGCTACATTTAACCGGTGGGGACGGAGCACCGCGACCAATTCCAAGCCCTATAGGGGGTAGTTTTTCGCAGCAGGAAGATGAGCACTACCGCCGTACCTGCAGCGATCAGGCTAATCCACTGGGCAATGGAAAGGCTGGTACCGAGTTGACCGCCTTCGTCGCTGCGAATTCCTTCTTCTAGAAATCTTGAGCAAGCAGCCAGGAAGATGGCAATCAAAAAGGTCATTCCGTCCCGCTGCGGTAGCGGTTGAATGCACCAGATCAGCCAACACAGTAGGGCCGCGTTGATGGCTGCATAGATTTGTGATGGGTGGACAGGTAAGCTGCGCGCCGGCAGTTGCGTGCTGGAGAAGTTAATCACCGAACTGTCCAATCGAACGTCGGCGACCAACTTCGGCGGCGCCGCAAGATCGGAGTTAGCTGAAATGGGTGCGTTAAACACCTCGATCTTTTCTAGCAAGCTGCCCGGTCGTATGCCCGCTTTCGCGGCAGGACTTTCTGGCTCAACACGGGCAATTGCGATTGCACCGCGATTGGCTTGTCGTTCTGCGAGTTCGATGCCGAGCAGCTTGCCGGATTCCAACTGAACCAAGTACGGCCCGCTCCCTTGCGGAAACTGGATGGTGGGCAAGTTCGCCGTGCAGACGCCTCCAAAGCAACAACCGTTCATAAGGCAACCAATTCGCCCAAAAGCTAAACCGATTAAGAATGCCGGCGCTACCAAATCACCGACGGCTCGAAGCGGTTGTCGATTTCTGTAACAAAAGACCATGGCCGCCAGGATGCCACCGATCATGCCTCCATAAATGACCAATCCCCCCTCGGTCAGTTTGACGATAGCGAACAGTCGCTCGCCGAGAGCTTTGTCTGAGAATTCGTCCCACTTTTGTACGACGTAGAAAATTCTAGCGCCCGCCACGCCGCCGAGCATCATCCAAAACCCAAGACTAATGATGAGATCCGGTGAAATGCCAAGCGACCGACCGCGATGAATGGTGATTCCAATTCCACTGAGCAAGCCGGTGAGAACCAAGACTCCATAACCGCGAATTGGCAAACCCAAAATAATCGGAGGCGTGCCGGGGATACTCTGTTCAATATTTGGTAACAAAAACACAACCAGCGCAGCGGCCACTCCCCAGATCGGCAATCCGCTTACGATCTCGGCAACCAAGTCCGTTTCTTTTCCCGCGGAAGTCTGGCGTTTATGCCTCCACAGGGTGTGGGCAATCCAGCTAGCGCAGGCCAGCGCCAAAGCGATCAATAGCCAACCAAAACCGAAGACGGTCAAGCCAGCAAATTCGTGAGGAATGAAAAACAGCGTACTTCGCATTCGCAAATCCAGAGTAATTAGGACTTGTTCGGAAATAATTGATCCAATGAACGATCCTCGGGTGGCGTAGGGTGGCATGCCCTGAGACTTCGAAGGACGTGTCAGCTTGGGCATTATGGCAGCACCATCGGTTGGTGACCAGGGAATCGTAGGGCAGGAAATTACGGTGCGCGGCACGACAACTTGTTATCTGGAACTTGCATTCTGGCGACATTCATGCACCGCTTTCGATTATTCTAGGGGCTTCCTCCCATCTACCGAAGTCTCGTGTCCTGATACCTCATTCATGCCACTGTTAACTCGCATAACTCGCAAATTCACCACCTGTTTGGCCGTCATCGCGATCGCGGTTGCAAACTACTCGCTGAATTTGTTGTCCGCAGAGCCCGATTTTGAACGCGAGGTGGCTCCGTTGTTGGTTCAGCGCTGTTTGGAGTGTCACGGTTCAGTGGACCCCAGTGGCGGCTTGGACCTCTCACAATACAACACGTTGATGCGCGGTGGCGAGAGCGGCTTGGCGATCGATGCAGCTGGAAAGAGTCTGCTGCTTGAGCGATTGGTTGCCGGTGAAATGCCTCCTGAGAAAAACGGCAAGTCGCAAGCGTTACCTGAAAACGAGATCGCCGTTTTTCAAGCGTGGATCGCAGCGGGAGCGAAGTGGCCCGACGGCAGAGTGCTTGACCCCTTCGAGCGGACAACGGCCAAACGCGCCGGTCGCGACTGGTGGGCTTGGCAACCGCTCAGGCCGCCTGAGGTCACTGCAACTCGCGACAACGCCATCGACTATTACATTCAGCAAAAGCTGACTGAGAAGCATCTCACGGTAGCGCCGCCCGCAGATCGGCGGACGTTGTTGCGCCGCGTTTACTTTGACCTAATCGGTCTCCCACCCAGCGATGCGGATGTCGTGGCCTTCCAGCGCGATGAATCCCCCAATGCCTATGAACAAGTGGTTGATCGCTTGCTCGAGTCAAAGCAGTTTGGTGAGCGATGGGCGCGGCATTGGTTGGATCTCGTTCGCTTCGCTGAGACGAATGGCTATGAACGCGATGCGGTGAAAGAGAATGCCTGGCGCTACCGCGATTGGGTCATTGATGCGTTCAATAACGATATGCCTTACGACCAGTTTGTCATCGATCAACTTGCCGGCGACGAGATTCCCAATCGCAGCGAATCTTCGGTAATTGCCACGGGTTTCTTGCGTCTGGGAACTTGGGATGACGAACCCAACGATGCGCTCGAATATCAGTACGAGCGTTTGGAGGATATGGTCCACACGACAACTACAGCGTTTTTGTCGATGACCGTGAAATGTGCCCGTTGTCACGATCACAAGTTCGATGCAATCCCACAGACAGATTATTACCGCCTGGCGGCGGCATTTTGGGCCGGGCCAATCGCCCATCGCCAACGTGAATGGAATGGCGGTCCGACGAAAGAGGAGCTTGGTTTTGATGTGCTGGGATGGACTGACTTGAGTCGCGACCCGGCAGCCTTGCAGCTCCTAAAGAAAGGTGACGTTCATCGACCTGTGCAAGTCGTTGCACCTGGGTCGCTGAGTGGTGCAGCTGGTTTGTCACGAGAATTTGAACCCGCACCGCCTGAATCAAAGACTTCGCAGCGACGGTTGCAATTGGCAAAGTGGATCGCCGACAAACGGAATCCCCTTACTGCGCGCGTCATCATCAATCGATTGTGGCAACATCATTTTGGTGCGGGGTTGGTGCGCACGCCTGACAATTTTGGATTCTTGGGCAACCCGCCAACGCATCCTGAGCTGCTCGACTGGTTAGCGACGGATTTGATGGACGGCCAATGGAAACTGAAACGAATGCATAAACTGTTGGTAATGTCGCAGGTATATCAACAGAGTTCGTTGCATCCCGAGCAGGTCAAGTTCAATGAGTTGGATGCAGCCAACCGATACTGGTGGCGGGCTGAGCGACGCAGGTTGGACGCGGAGCAGTTACGTGATTCGATTCTGCAGACCAGCGGTCGGTTGGATCATCGCCTGGGTGGTCCGAGCTTTAAGGCAGCGATCAGCGAGGAAGCGCTCGAAGGTTTGTCGATGAAGTCGGGTGCCTACACGGCTTCGCCGCCTGCAGAGACTCGCAGGAGAAGCATCTATATGTTTGCCAAACGCGCGCTGGCGGTGCCCATGATGACGGTCTTTGATAGCTGCGATACGACCGCACCGACCGGAAGACGCGACGTTTCAACCGTCGCGCCACAAGCACTTACGCTACTGAATAACGCGTGGGTGCATGAGGAGAGTCGGGCGATGGCTGAACGTGTTGTTGCGTCAGGGACAACTACAGAATCGCAAGTCGACGCCGCCTGGCGAATCGCCTTTGCGCGGGCGCCCTCGGCAACCGAAAAACAGGCTGCAATCGACTACGTGGAGCACTCGCGCGTCGATGGGGGGGACTCGGCGGCTTGGTCGGCGCTGTGCCATACGCTTATCAACACGAACGAATTCATTTACGTGGATTGATCTATCATGCGTGAACGGCAATTCCCTTGTGGACAAACCAGACGGCAAGCGATTTGGCAAATGGGCGGCGGTGTTGCTGGCCTGGCGTTAACTTCGTTGCTGGAACAAGATGGGTTCTTTACCAAGCATGCGGCCGCCGATGAACCGACCAACCCGCTGTCACCACGACCATCGCATTTCGCGTGCCAAGCGAAGAGCTGTATCTTTCTGACAATGAACGGTGGACCCAGCCATGTTGACACGTGGGATTATAAACCGGAGCTGGAGAAGCACGCCGGCCAGTCCATGCCGACGGATAAGAAGTTCATCAACTCAGGTGGACGAGCGGTAGGGTTTCTGGCGCCCGCTGTCCGTCCGTTCAGGCCTGGCGGCGAAAGCGGCACGATGGTTTCTGATTTTTTCCCTCGCCTGCGCGAACACGTCGACAAGTTGGCGGTGATCAGATCATGTTACACCGATACGCACGCGCATGGCTCTGCGCTCGTACAAATCAACACGGGGAAGCCGATCATCGGGCGTCCTTCACTGGGGAGTTGGGTGACCTACGGTCTTGGCTCAGACAATCAAAATTTGCCGGGCTATGTCGTGATGCTAGACAAACGCGGTGGGCCCATCGGAGGCCAACCGAATTGGTCGAGCGGTTTTATCCCGGCCTCATTTCAAGGCACGCTGTTCCGTCCGCAAGGCAATCCGATCTTGGACCTCACACCGCCCGGGTCGTTTTCGCATACGCAGCAGCGCGCGCAACTCGATCTACTGGCAAAGCTCAACGAAGAGCATTTACACCAGCGTCCCGGCGGCGGCGAGCTGATTTCGCGAGCCGCCAGTTATGAACTCGCATTCCGCATGCAATCAGAAACTCCGGATGCGGTGGACCTCAGCGGCGAGTCGGCAAGCACCTTGGCCGCTTATGGTGTCGATCAACCACAGACCGCCGAGTTTGGTAGGAACTGTCTAATTGCGCGGCGGTTAGTCGAACGCGGGGTTCGGTTCATCCAGTTGTACTCTGGGGGTGGGCATCTCGAAGAGACTTGGGACGCTCACGAAAGCGTTGAAAAGAACCACGGACGCCACGCAGGCGAGACCGATCAACCCATCGCTTCGCTGCTGAGCGATCTCGAGCAACGTGGTCTGCTCGATTCAACATTGGTCGTTTGGGGCGGCGAATTCGGACGCATGCCCTTTAGTGAAGGAGTTGCCAAACCCGGTCGCAACCACAACCCGTACGGCTTCTCGATGTGGTTGGCGGGCGGCGGTGTGAAGGGCGGAACGTCCTATGGCGAGACAGACGAACTTGGATTTGCGGCATCCGTCAACAAGGTTCATGTGCACGATTTGCACGCCACAATCCTGTATTTGATGGGTATGGACCACACTCGTTTAACGTACTTTCATCAGGGCCGCGACGAACGGTTGACGGACGTATATGGGAACGTAGTAAAAGATATTCTGGCTTGACGCGTGGAGCGCGGGCGACTCGCACCACGCCCTTCGAGGACTCAGGGACGTGCCACCCGCGCCATAGGTTAAAGTGAGTGGCATAGGGCGGAACGGCCCAGGTCTGTAAAGATAGAACATACAGGGTAGCGAAATGTTGAATAGTAATTTTGTGTATGCAGCGCAAGCCGCAGTAAGGCTGGCTGTCTTGCTGTTCGCCGTTTTTTTGAGCAACTCAATTGGAGCAGCGGACAATGTCAAACGTGTTCCGTGGCGGTCGGGGTTTGTTGGTTCGCCCGAACCGCCATTGCCTCTGATTCTGGAGCGGGCGTTTCCGGCGCTGAGTTTCATGGGTCCGATATCGATTAACCGAATGCCTAACAGCGATCGGATGGTAGTGCTGGAGCAGAACAACAAGATGTGGTCGTTCGTCAACAGAGAAGATGTAGCGCAAGCGGAGTTGTTGGTCAATTTTGCAAAGCAACGACCGCTGTGTGGAAGACTTGAGGGACGCGATCAAGGGAACATCGCACTGTACTCGATTGCTTTCCATCCACGGTTTGCTGAGAATCGCTTTGCTTACGTATGCTATGTGTCCGAGGCCAAGGACGCTCAGAAAACGCATATCTCGCGGTTCACGATTGATCGCCATGAATCTCCCCAGTTACTAGTCGACTCCGAAGTTGAATTGATTACGTGCGATGGAGGCGGTCACAACGGATGCACGCTGTTATTTGACAAGTTCGGCTACCTCTACATCTCGATCGGTGACTTGACGGAGCCATCGCCACCGGATCGTCTAAACACTGGACAGGATATCAGCGATCTGTACGCTTCGATATTGCGCATCGATGTTGATCACGCGGACGCTGGTCGCAACTATTCCATCCCCTCGGACAACCCGTTCGTGAAACTAAAAAGCGCGCGACCGGAAGTTTTTGCATACGGCTTGCGGAATCCCTTTCGCATGTCGATCGATCCCGTAACGGAAGATATATGGGTCGGCGATGTGGGCTGGGAAGCTTGGGAGATGGTTTATCGTATTCGCTCTGCCGGCAATTATGGTTGGGCCATCAAAGAAGGGCCGGGCGATGTCAAGCCTCAAAATCCTGGACCGACTCCGATCTCGCCACCTGAAATAGCGCTCGGTCACAATGAAGCGGCATCGGTAACTGGCGGCTTTGTTTATCGCGGCAAGAAGCATGCCGAGATCAATGGAAAGTATATCTTCGGTGATTGGATCACGCGCAAGTTTTGGGCGGCTAGTTTCGATGCGCTGCGAGTCACTAAGCTGGAAGACATCGCTGTGGGGCAAGTCAAACCAATTTGTTTTGAAGTCGATGCTGATGGCGAGTTACTGATCCTAGATTACAGCGAAGGGAATCAAGCGGGAGGCATCTATCGATTTGCTTCGAATCCTGCAGCAAAGGCGAGCACAGAGAGGTTCCCGAGGTCTCTGAGCGCTTCGGGCTTGTTCGCCGACACAGCCATGCATACCTTGGCACCAGGCGTGGCTGGCTACCGCATCAACGCTCCGATGTGGATCGATGGCGCGAAACCAGAATATATGCTGGCTATTCCTGGCGAACATGCGGCGGTGTTCTATCAGAATCCGCAGAAGACTTTCAATTGGTTCAATACGACGGTCACGCTACCGCTGGGAACCGTGTTGGCCAAAACCCTTTCATTGTCAATCGACTATCGAAAACCAGAATCCCTACGTCGCGTCGAAACGCAAGTTGCATTCAAGGACCTGCAGGGCGAATGGCAGTACTATAGCTATCGCTGGAACGACGCTGGCAACGATGCAGAGCTCATGCCGGCTAGCGGCGCACAGCAAGCGATTGCCATCCAAGAAGTGACCGGGCTGCGCCATTTGAATTGGCAATTCGCATCGCGTTCACAGTGCCGAACATGCCATACGCCTTGGACGGGTGAGACCAATGGCTTTATCGAAGCACAGTTGCGAAATCCGCGTGCGCAGACGGACGCGTGGCGACAACTCGCGGCCGGAGGCTGGTCAAAGTTGAATGAAAAACCCGAACCGTTAGGCGACGAGTTTTACTCCGCGTTGGTTGATCCACACGATGACTCACAACCGCTGGATCGACGCGCTCGATCGTATCTGCATACCAATTGCGCTCACTGCCATATGAACGGCGGCAACGCGTCGACCGTATTTGAAACGTTGTTCAATAAGCCGTTATCGCAAACCAAGATGCTGGTTTCAAAGCCCATGCGGGGCGATTTCGGATTGAGGGAATCGCAAATCGTGATGCCAGGGGAGCCGACACAGTCGGTGTTGTTCTTCCGCATGGCTAAGTCGGGGACAGGGCGCATGCCGCACATCGGATCGCAACTGTCCGATGCGGCCGGCGTACGATTGATTGGACAGTGGATCGCGAGTTTGCCCAAAAACAAGGAACACTTAGCGGCGCTCGACACATTGTGCGGTCCAACGCTGCGCAGGGACGATGAGCAAAGGTTAAAGGCTGCTCGCGAGTTGCTCGGCAGCTTGGATGGCTGCATCGAGCTTTCGTCGGCGCTGGCGGAGCAGCGCGTGCCAGCTGGGTTGGTACATTCGATTGTGAGTGAAGCCATGAAACTGGACGACGCGACGCGCAGAGAGTTGATCGAGCCCTATGCGGCAGCCGATCAGCAAGTGCTTCGGCTTGGTCCCAACCTGGATGTTCCGCAGTTGCTCGCTGTCGCAGGGGATGCCGCCAGGGGCGAAAAATTGTTCGCGACGGGCGTTGGTCAGTGTTCGCAGTGTCATCGCATCGGCAATGTTGGCAAAGAGGTCGGCCCGGACTTGTCGCGTGTGGCTGACAAGTTGAAGACTCGCGAAAAGATTTTGAATAGCATCATCGACCCCTCTGCTGAGATTGAGGACAAGTATCGCGCCGTGACGATCCTGACCTCAGATGGGCAGACGCGGGTCGGTCGTGTGCTCAGTCGCGATGATCAGCAGGTCACACTACAGGACGCTGAAGGCAAGCTGACCGAGGTCGCAACGGAGGAAATTGAGCTTGAAAAACCGGTAACAAATTCGCTGATGCCGCAACAACTGCTCGCACCCCTTACTGCCGAGCAAGCTGCGAACTTGCTAGCCTACCTATCGACCCTTCGGTAGCCTCACTTTTGGATTTACGATAGCGATGCTCCGGCGGAGAATTCCAAAGCCATGAAAACAATAGCAACGCTGATGATGCGAAGATCGATCGCAATTTGCATGGCTGTAGGTGGGGCGCTAAGCTGTTGCGGAATGCTCGCGCCCCACTGCGTACTGGCCGAGTATCCGCAAGACGAGCGAGCCTATCCGGCTCGCGGCTACGCTTGGGAAAACAACACGCTCGGCATGGAGGATCGCGTGCCGATGCCGTGGACACCCCTGCGTAGCGACGGTGACACTGTCGAATGTTGGGGGCGGCGCTATGCCTTTGGGAGTGGGGCCCTGCCGGAGCAGATCACTAGTCAGAATCGGAATCTCTTCGCCGCGCCTCCGACGATCGAATGGCGAGTAGATGGACGCGATGTGCCGACCCAGAGTGGCGGCAAGGTGGAACAGGGCCTTGCTGCAGGGCACAGAAATGTGCGCACTTGGGAATCGAAAACCGGTGCCCATCGGGTGAGTATCACGACTTCACTGGAATACGATGGATTTCTCCATGTATCGTTGCGTCTCGTGCCTGCGGGTAGCGCGACCATCGAGCGGCTCCGGCTGGAGTTTTCCCTGCCCCGGGAGCAAGCGCTCATGCTAAACCGTTTTGAGGAGTACAACTTCCAAGCCCAGCATGTGAACCACGACAATGTGTTGGGCACTGCAAGCCGTCTGGATCGGCCGATGGCCATGGGATTCAACCCTGCAGTATGGATCGGAAATCATGAGGTTGGTCTAGAGTGGTCTTGCGAATGCAATGCCGGCTGGGCTCCCATGAAATCCGCCGCTGCGATTCAGATCCTACCGGGCGCAGATCGCACCGCGTTGCGGGTCAACGTCATTACGCAACCGCACCGCGTGGATGGGCCGTTCGAATTGAGCTTCGCACTTGTGCCCACTCCGGTAAAGCCTCGCGCTGCCGATTGGCGGCGCTGGCGATTGACCACGGCGATGAGCGAAACGGCGGGTTTTGCCGAGGAAGATCGAGTCTTCGGCTTTGCCATGGGTCTGCCGGTAAAATACCGCGGCCTGCCCGGAATGTTACCGCGCTCCGAAAACAGCCCCACTGAGATTGAGAAACTGCGTGCTCTGGCTATGACCAACCACGCAGGCTTCATTCCCTACGCCGCTCTGTATGGAATGCCGGCGCTGCTGCCCGACGGCGAATGGAAGGACTATGCTGCCCAATGGCGCGTAAATCTGAAAGGTGCCTCGGAGGCGAATGTCAATTGGAGCAACAGTCACGGCCTACCCCCAGGCGCCGAATCGCTGATCTATGTATGCCCTTCGCAGCGCAGCTTTCAAGATTTCCTCGTCTGGCAATACGTTCAGGCAATCGAGCAGGAACATATCAACGGCGTCTATTTTGACGTTGCCGCCCCGAATTACACTTGTGCGAGCCCCGACCATCAGCATGCTGGTCCACGCGAACCTGGCTGGCAGTATTTCCCGTTTTTCTCGCAGCGCCGTTTGATGCAGCGACTTTATATCGCTTGCCGCGATCGCGATCCCAGCTTCCTCATCACCCAACACTGTGCCATGCAATCTGCGGTCACCTCAACTTTCACGGATGTCGTGATCAAGGGGGAAGCGCTGAATCGAACGTTCAAGCAAAAGC
Organism: Planctomycetia bacterium; assembly: GCA_031367855.1. GTDB lineage: Bacteria > Planctomycetota > Planctomycetia > Pirellulales > Pirellulaceae > Aureliella. Next base: position 20,350 of record JANLQO010000114.1, read on the forward strand.
ACTATACTCCCGCATTGGCACAGACCGACCCGACTGTCTACGTGCCCGACTACGGCACGCTCCCGGCCGACTACTTCGAGGTACACTTCACCCCGCAGCAGGGCCCAGTACTCATGCTGCTGCCGCAAGTAGTGAAGACCAACGAAGAACTCATGCGTCGCCAACCGGAGTTAAACGCGCGTTATACTCGCGGCATGCTTGCACGGGCCGCTGTGTGCGATGTGCCTGTGATGAAATCCCACGCCGACTACGCTCTCTGTTCCTGCGTCGAACGCGCGCAGTTGCATTCGGGTATCGTCGGCGCGGCAGCCTTCCACGGCCCTTGGGATGCTGGAAAGTACCTCACTTGCAGCGGAAAGAGTATTAGTGTAGGCGTCTATTTCAAACCCACAAACGGAAGTCTCGCGCTGATCATCGCCAATCTTGGCGAGGTCACGGCGCAGGAGACCATTACCCTCAATCGCGCTGCGCTGGCAACCGAAGGTGTCGCGCCCGCTGCTGGCGCACGCTTGATCTCAGTCTTCACTGCTGAAGAATCGAACATTGAGGGTGACGTTCCGATCCCCATCGAACTCGAGCCAAACGATTTAAAGATCATTGTGTGGGAATAAGGCTATAGTTGTACGCTATTCAGGTCTAACTCAAAAAGGAAATTCGAATGGATCGTAGTCGGATTGAGGTTTATGCAGCGGGTGGGCAGCAACTGATCGAGGCCTATCAAGGGTTGACCCGTGCGCAATTGTTTGCGGAGCCTGTACCCGGGACTTGGTCGTTACACCAGATTGCCATTCATATGCTGGACAGCGACTTGATCGGCTCGGATCGTATGAAGCGGATCGCCGCCATGGATAAGCCCCTGCTGATTGGTTACGACGAGAGTGCGTTCGCAAAGTTGCCAGGTGTTGAGCAACTGGACGCGATGGCGGCTTGTCGTCTGTTCGATCAAAACCGCCAAATGACGGCGACGATTCTGCGGGCTCTGCCAGAGGCGGCTTTTGAGCGCTGGGGTATTCATAATGAAATCGGTCGTGTGACACTGGCGGAGATGGTCGACAAGTACATCCATCATTTGGAAGGTCACTTGGAACATGTTGCCAAGAAACGTGTCATCGTGACCGCCACGTAATGTGGAATGGGATTTGCTCAGAAATGGAATTTGCTCAGATAAGTTGACGCTGTGGGCTAAGTGCAAAGGGGCGGGATGAGGCTGCAAGTACGGAAACACGGAGCGAGATACAAATGGCAAAGAAGAACGGAAATCGCAATCGCATCAAGATGAAATTGCGACGAAGCAGCAAGATTGGCTCGGCGCCTGGGACGGTAAGTACAGACCCGAATGCGCAAGCGACTAGCGTTCGCGTGCTGTGCTACAGCCCGAACGCGATTCACGAGCAGGTACTGACATCGGTCAATGAATTGCGCGGCATTCTAAACAAGTGGCCGATGATCTGGATCGACGTCGCGGGCTTGGGCACGGCTAGCACGATTTTGCAATTGGGCGAGTTGCTCAGCTTGCATCCACTCGCGCTCGAAGATGCGGTGAATGTGCATCAGCGGTCGAAGGTCGACGCGTTTATTGATCACTTGTTCATCGTTGCACGGATGTGTAATCCGGGTGAAGGGCACGTTACGGAACAAGTCAGTTTCTTCCTCAAAGCGGGCGTATTGATCACCTTTCAAGAGCGCGCTGGTGATTGTTGGGATCCGGTGCGCGAGCGGATACGTGCTGGGCGCGGGAACTTGCGGACCTCGGGGGTTGACTATCTCGCCTACGGGCTGCTGGACGCGGTGGTCGACAGTTATTTTCCCGCGGTGGATTCGATCGGTGAGCAACTGGATAGCTTCGACGAACAACTCGACAAAATGGACAGCCAGGCTCGTTATCAGGGACTACACGAAGTTCGACATCAGTTATTGGGGCTGCGGAGGTCGATCCGGCCGCATCGCGACATGATCAACGAGTTGATTCGCGATGATCTACCGTTGATCAGTATTGAAACACGCGTCTTTCTGCGAGATTGTTTTGATCATGTGATTCAGTTGTTGGATCTAGTGGATACTTACCGCGAGCTAACAGCGGACCTGCGCGAATACCAGATGTCGCTGAACAGTCATCGGATGAATGAGATCATGAAAGTGTTGACGGTGATCTCGACAATCTTTATGCCGCTGAGCTTCATTGCTGGCTTATACGGCATGAACTTTGACAATTCGCCGTGGAATATGCCGGAATTGCATTGGCACTATGGCTACTTCTTAGCGCTGGGGCTCATGGTTGCTTCCGTGTTGGGAATGCTCTGGTACTTCCGCCGCAAAGGCTGGTTCTAATGAAGCCATTGCAACGTAGGCTGCCAGCGCGTCCAGCCTGAGGCCGCATTGGCAAGCTGGAGGCTTACCCCACTGGGTCAGTGTCAATTGCGGTTAGCGTTTTTCAGGAAGCTGATGAGCTGATTCATCTGGTCAGGTGTAATTTGTTGTTCGAGACCGGTCGGCATGAGAGAGACACCAGAACTGCGCAATTGGTCGATTTCGCTGCGCAGGATAGTATGTTTTTTGCCACCCGCTTCGGCGATGACGATTTGCGAGGCGGCTTCTTCAGCGATGATTCCGGCAAAAACGCGGCCATCTTCGAGCAGGACTGAATAGCTGGCGAACTTTGGATCTACTTCGCGGTTTGGATCAAGGATTGTCTCGAGCAACTGCTGGGGGCTCTTGTCGACGAGTTGTTTGAGTGGGGGTCCGACATCGTTGCCCATGTCACTGAGGCGATGACATTGCGCACATACTCGGCTAAAGACCAATTTGCCGGCGTCGACGTCGCCTGCTGTGAGTGCTGGCGTGTATTGGTTGATAATGGCAACGCGATCGGTCGAAACCGAATTCAGCAGGTCCGAAAACTGTTTCCCCAGTTCCTTGTCGTTGGCCGCGAGCAAACGTATGCGAATGTCAGGTGGGATCCTCGCTCCCATGATATTTTTTGATGTGATAGCGTTAGCGAGTAGGGGCAAAGTTAAAGGATAGCGCAACAGGCCATTCAGCATCGCGCGCTGCAAGTCGGGGGTAGAATTTTGAAAGCGATCCATGAACAGTTGGCTGGCAGCATGGGGATCGGACCACAATAAGGATTCGATCACGGGCAGTTGCAGGGATTCGGAGATCGTCGGCACAAGCACAAAACCGGCAAGCGACTGCTGACGAGCCGAGGGGAGCATGCCGAGCCATGCGAGCGATTCGAGGCGAGTGCTAGATTTGTCCAAAACGCGCACGATCTCCTTTTCAATCACAGCCAGCGTAGCTGCTGCGACGTTGGGTTCGGCGAGTTTCAACAATCGCGACGCTTCAGCCGACGACGGGAGAGCACGTAATCCGGCCAGCCAACTGGAACGGGATTCTTCATCCGCCAATCCCATTGACAGCGCGTTGCCGATTTCTTTTGCTTGTGAGTCTGATTTCTTGGTCCAAGCTGGTATCATCAATTCCAACCACGATCGCAAGTTTTCAGGCGAGAGTGGCTGGGCGGTGATCAGTTGGGGTGCGTCGTCACCTGCCGAGGTAGCGACGATGGCGCGCACCAGTGAGTCGTTGGCACAGATCAATCGTTGCAGCAATTTCATGCGTTGTTCAGTGGGTAAGCCAGCGGACGTTAACGCAACTTGCAACTGAACGGAGGCTTCAGTGCTGGCTGCCGCTTCGTACAGTTCATTAACGAACTCCTTTGCAAATCCCGCTTCACGCAGCAGCGAGATCGCGTGGCTTTGGACATGGATATCCGCATTCGCTAGCGATTTACGCAGCGTTGGTTGATCGAGCAGGCCAAGTCGACGTAGGCAATGCAGGGCCAAAATGCGTCCTTCGGAGCTGCTGGTTTCAGAATTGGCGGATACCGCTAACTGTCGCAGTTCGGCTGTCGCGTTTTGAGCATTGCGTTCGACCAACTCTTGACTTGCTGCGCGGCGTTGCCAGGCGATGGGGCTTGCCAGTCGTGAGACCAGCTCTTGGTTGTTGCAATCCGCCAGCAACTTTTGGGGAACTGGCATTCGCCGAGCAAGATCGTTCGGTTTGAGTCGCCAGATACGGCCTCGATCGCGACCGCTGGTGAGGTCGAGATGTTTCTTGATCATGGGCGGAAGACTTTTGGGATGTTCGATGACCTCACGATACATGTCGGCAATATATACGGCACCGTCGGGACCGTCGCCAAGTTGCACAGGTCGAAACCAAATGTCGCTTGAACGCAGCAACTCGGTCTGCGGATCGATGCGGCTGGCGGTGAAGAACAAGCCGTTGGAACGGAGTTGTTTGCGATGCACCAGATTGCTGCCAACATCGCAAACGATGGCGGTATCAAGGCCTGAAGTACCCAAGCCAGCTTCATGATCCATGATGAGTGTGGCGGTCGCGCCAGTAAAATACCCCGCGGCCCGACCCCCGCCTTCAACAATGCCGGGCGCTACGCCGCTCACTCGCAAGCGAGTGCGCACGATGCGCCAAGGTTCCACGGGGCTAGCGCGAAAGACTTCTGCTTGAGGACCATCTTCGGCGATGCTACGCCGCATGCTGGGAATCGCCACATTTGCTGGATGTTCGCTGAGCCACTGGTCAAGGTCCACGATCTGTTGCAGGTGATCGCTGTTGCTGGTTACGAATTTGTCGCCCCAGCGATTGAAATTCATGCCGTGTTGGCCTCCGCCACTTTCCGGAACAAGCGTCTTTTTTAACGGGTCAATGGCGAAGTCGCGACCGCGCAGTTGAATTTTATTTTGAACGATGTCCGCACCAGAGCTGCTGGTGGCACCATGTATGTACCCGTCAACGCCCCAACGAAAGCTGTTAACGAGTCCCTGAACATTGGTTCGTTGAAAGCCTTCGAACCAAACTTCGGACGCATCGCTTTTGCCGTCGCGGTCGGTATCGCGGAACCAGGTGATGCGCGGCGGTTCGGCGACCAGTACTCCGTCACGCCAGGGCCAGATGGCGGTTGGCCACGAGAGCCCTTCGACGAACGTCGTGCGGAGATCCATCCTTCCATCACCGTCAACGTCGCGCAGCAGCCCGATACTGCCCAGGCATTCGGTCTCCTGTTCGCTGTAGTCTTTCATTTCGACGACGAACAACTGGCCGCGAGTGTCAAAAGCAAACGCGATGGGATCAGCGACCAACGGTTCAGCCGCCACGAGTTCGACCGTAAAACCGGGCAACACTTCAAAGCTCTGAAGTTCTTCATCGGGAGTTTTGGGCGGAATCCGAGGCAATTCGGCAGAGTAGTCTTTGTCAGCGGTGTCAGACGCTGTGTCTTGGCCTATGACCCTGCTGGAAGATACAAAGCAACCTGCAGATATGCATAGCACGTAGCAAATACTAGCTATCCAACGCATTTTTCCAGCCTTCTTGGTTGCAGAACCACAGTCAATGTAAAACAGTACACTAATGAAACATCTTAATTCGTATTTCCACAACAAATTGATCGCAAAGCAAAAGCGTTAGGTGTTACTTTGCTGTTGAAGATTATCCTGGCAATTCTAGCAACAATCGGTGCGCTCGTTGTGCTGGGTATTGCAGTCATCATGGTGCTGTATTTTGTCGTTGCGCGGCGAATTACTTTACGTGTTCGCCAGTCGCTTCAAGAATTTGAGGCGCTGCAGGG
>JANLQO010000117.1:0-6184 GCA_031367855.1 Planctomycetia bacterium
TCTGGCGTGGCATGAAATCACTCGCTCTAATGCTCAGAGGATATACCGCCGCGCTCGATAAATGTGGGTAAACATGAGCTTGCCGAGTGCGACCATTCGCTGCCAAAGTTAAACTGGTCGCACCCGGCAAGAGCGACCCACCAAATACAAGTAATTTACCCCTGCGCACGCTGTTCCCGGATGATCCACATTTTCTCTTGTTTGAAGATATGCGCATGAGTCAACTCACGGCGGTGAGCACGACTTTCCTTTGGACCGGGTCGGCTTCGTCGATTCGCACGTAAACTATATCGCCATTGCTTACTGTTGCAGGCAGTTTCGCGGCCCGGGAGCGGATGGCTGAGTCGAAAGTTTGTATGATTTTGGAATCTGCATCCACTACTTCGGCTTTCAAGATTTCACCAACTCGATGCTGGAGTGAAACAGCTTCGATCAAGTCGATGACTGCCTGCTCGACCGCCTTGGCACGCCCGCTTCCCGACGCCATGACGGCGGGGAGCGAATTGATCGTAGACCTCAAAGCCTCTGGGATCGGTTGTCCATTAGCGAGCCGATGGGACAAGTCCAACACGTAACGATCGGCTAGCCTACGCATGGGAGCGGTCGCATGAACGTACGAGGCACCGATGGCCGAATGCCAGGGTGCCTTCCCATCGGAGTACACCGCGTAACTCGCTCGACCACCAGCTCGCCGGACCATTAATGAGAATCGTTTGTGAATCAAGTTGTCAGGTTCCAGCCGTTGCAGTAAAGCATGCAGTGGCTGGTCCGGGGGCCATTCGATCTTAAGTGCATGCGCTTCTAAACGCAGCCTATCAATAGCGCGCATGGCCGGCTCGTCCATGACTCTGAAAAGTCCAACACGAGCTTCTTTCAATTGATCAGCGATGGCCATGTTCACTGCCAGCGATAAAGCCGAATTGACCTCCTCTGAATACAGGGGAGTCCTTAACTCCAGTCGCACACCGCCGGGCGCTTCGGAGTCAGCAATAACCTCTTGCGCGGGGAATTGAAAATGCTGCGCTCCCCTCTTCGCTTCACCGAGCCACATACGATCTGCGAATTCTTCGACGTAAGCAACGTCGGCCAGTTTGACGGTCGGATAGGCCAGTTTGGCACGGCTAGCACAGATTACCCGTTCCACCTTGCGCAGAGTGAGACCGCCACCAGAATCAATAGAAACGACGACAAGAACCGCTGGCCGAGGTCCATCGGGCAGCAAACTGGCGGCATGTTGCGAAATGGCTGTTGGATAGAGCGGAATTTTGCTGGCCAGCCCGTAAATTGTAACTCCACGATTCCACGCTTCCCGTTCAATGAGTCCACCAGCAGATACAAAAGCCGCGACATCTGCCAGAGCGTAGTACAGCAGTAATGCGTCGCCCTCCCGCTCAAGAAAGAAAGCCTGATCAAGGTCAGTTGAGGTTGGCGGATCAAGTGTTACCAGCGGCAAGTCGGTTGCATCGCGCCGGTTGCCAGCGCTGTCGCCCCATGGATGATCATAGAATTGCTTGATCGCTTCTTCCGCTTCGTTCAGCACCGGACTTGGAAAAACTTGCGGCAATTTGAACTGCGCGGCGATCCCTGCGAAGCCCGATTCGAGCGCTTGCTCAGCCAATTGTTGTGTCGTAATGCGCATTGAGTCTTACTTGGTTTTTTGGTGTGACACGCTACGTTGTCGATTCACGCTTAATCAACGGCAACTTTGACAACAATCTTATGTACCGGCCCGTCGGCGGCCAAAGGAGCGTGCGCGTCTTCGGGGAAAAAGACTGCGAATGAACGCGGCGCCAATTCAAACCAACTCGGCGGCCGGTCGAGGAAGAACGCCAGATCCGTCTCAGAGTCATAAGCCTGCTTGATGACGCTGCAACTGGCCAGTGGCTGCCAACCGATCAACTCATTGCCACTGACGACATACTGGATATCAATGTATCGACGATGCACCTCCAGTATGGCTCCCTCACGTCCACGACCTTGGTCATGAGCGACAATCGCAAACAATCGCCCCCCATCGATTTCATGTTTGCCAACCGGCAATCCATCGAGCTTAGTGGTCTGCAAGAATTCAAACCCGCGCGACAGCCCATGATGGCAGTCCGCATATCGATAAGCCTGTTCAATCTTCGACAAGATCATGTCATCTCCTCGGTCACCTAAGTTGCGTTTGGTAAGGAACCCTAACATAGCCAACTGACACGCAAGTGAAAGATATCATCGCCTGCAGCTTTTCATAAAAAATATTGACTCCTACTTGATACACTACGGGTGATGTTGTAGTACAATTGAGTAATTGCAGGTGTGGATCCTCATTGGATGGATGACTACGAAACCTGCTCCCAATGCAGACAGAGCGAGGTTCCTATGACCTGGGCAATGTGTCTTAGCTGCGGCGACATCAAGTATGGGGCACTCGTTCCATGTTCGAAATGCGAATCGCCTCCCACGGGCAACATTGCACTCGACATCGCTTTTAGCGACCATCGAATTCCTCGCGAAAAACTGTTGGAACTCGGTTCGATCGTCAGCGAAATTCACCGCATTTGCGACGACGAATCGCTCTGCCTTTGGACATTTTTGCAATATGTCACCCTGCATCATCCCACGATTCTAGAAATCGACCTGAAAGATGAAGCCAGAGATGCTGTGGAAAACGTATTGGCGCGACTGAACGTCCCACCCCTGTCAGTGACTTCTGGCGAACTTGCACCCACGCCTTCTAGCAGCTAGCGATGCGTAGATTGCTCGAGTTACCGCCAAGCGACTCTGGCGGGCGGCTGCCAGTTGAGTTCGGTGTAAAAGCAGCTGGAATACCACAATCTGGCTTGCGCTATCTCTTCTTTACCGATTTTGCTTTGCTGCCGCCTTTTTCTTTATTCTCGTGGGAGGAATTTTTGCAGCAGCCGCTTTACGAGCCAGCTTCGCATTGCTCGGCTTCAAAGCCATCTTGAGCGGTCCATTGGTTTTCTCGAACATCGCAATGACTTTTTCGCGATCCGTGCACTGATTCTCGCGGGCGAGCGTAGCCAGAGCGAGTGCGTTCTTCTTGCCGTACTTGTTGACTAAGAAGCGGATATTTCGACGTACTCGGTCTTCGCTCATCCAGGATGCTACATAAGACACGTATTGACAATCGGTATACCGAGGGTCAGATTCGGTGGCCAGATGAACGCCAACCACTCCGGTTGAATTCCGCTTGGTTATCTTGTCGCGAGTGGAGATGGGTGGCTCCATCTCAGCAACCCACGATTGGTAACATGCCTCGGCCTTCTTCTTTGATTTGACTTTGCCTCCGTGCGTTTTGTCCGAAAAAAAACGCGAGCGTCTTTCGGTTCCGCGAAGTATGCGTACCAACCAACCATGACTGTTTGTTGATTCGCTATCGACCCGCGCGAAACCTTTCGGAGTGGCTTTCTTAGGCACCGAGGATTCCTCCAACTAGCTGACTGAATTAGTTTTTGCGCAGTCCATGAACATGCTGCGTTTAGAGTCTAAGCAACTTTACCAGTATATCAAGCAAGTGTTGCGGTTTTCTCCAGCAATAAGAATCGGTCGAACGAATTTCGCTGATCGTATTTCCCCACCAAAAGCAGGTGTGCTATTTGCACAGTCACTCCCTAGCTCTTAGAATCAGCACCTTACCAGCGGGCTGCTTTAAGCGAGTGGCTCGCCTGTTTAGGTCCTTATGGTGCTGAAAACCCTAACAAGTCCTTGCACCCAATAGGCAGTGCTGGGATTCCCGCCATACACATCTACCCCAATTGATCCAGTGAATTCAAGGAGCCGCGATGAGCGCCAGTGACCATGGTCATGTCGACTCGGTAATGATTGAACAGCGTTTGTTCCAGCCGAGCAAGGATTTTTCAGCCAATGCACGAATTAAGAGTCTGGCCGAATACGAGCAACTGTATGCACGCGCCAAAGCAGATTTACCAAGTTTTTGGGCCGATGAAGCTCGCGAGCACCTACACTGGTTCGAACCGTTTCATACCGCCATGCAATGGCATGAGCCGAATGCTCAATGGTTCGTCGGCGGCAAGACCAACGCCAGCTACAATTGTCTCGACGCTCAAATTGCCGCCGGTAATGGGGACCGAATTGCCATTATTTGGGAAGGCGAACCTGGCGACACGCGGACCATTACCTACAAACAGTTGTACCAGGACGTTTGCCAATTCGCCAACGTGCTCAAGTCGCAGGATATTTCCGCTGGCGACGTAGTCAGCATCTACATGCCCATGACCCCCGAATTGGCCGTCGCCATGCTCGCCTGTGCACGCATCGGGGCAGTCCACTCGGTCATCTTCGCTGGCTTTTCGGCAGAGGCCGTAGCGGACCGTAATAACGACGCCAAGGCCAAATTGCAACTGACCAGCGACGGTTCCTATCGCCGCGGAAAAGTCTTACCTCTGAAGTCCACCGTGGATGAGGCCCTCGCCAAAAGTTCGACCGTGGAAAAATGTATCGTGCTCCGCCGCTGCGGCAACGAAGTCAACATGCAAGCTGGGCGCGACATTTGGTGGCACGAGGCGGTCGCGCAGACCAACATGGATTGCCCAGCTGAGCAGCTCGATAGTGAAGCTCCACTGTTTATTCTCTATACAAGCGGTTCCACCGGAAAACCCAAAGGCATCCTGCACACGACCGCTGGATACAACCTGTACGTCAAACGAACCTTTCAATGGGTCTTCGATCACCGCGACGATGACATTTTCTGGTGCACAGCCGATTGCGGTTGGATTACCGGACACAGCTATGTTGTCTACGGTCCACTGTCGGCCGGAGCCACAGTCCTTATGTACGAAGGTGCACCGAATCAACCCGCTGAAGATCGCTTTTGGGAACTGATCGAAAAATACAAAGTAACCATCCTCTATACCGCTCCGACTGCGATCCGCACCTTCATCAAGTGGGGTGACGAACACGTCGACAAACATGACCTAAGCAGCCTCAGATTGTTGGGCAGCGTCGGCGAAGGAATCAACCCGGAAGCCTGGATGTGGTACTACGAGAAAATCGGTGGCAGTCGTTGTCCCATCGTCGATACTTGGTGGCAGACCGAAACTGGTGGTATTATGATGTCCCCCTTGCCGGGCGCTATCGCAACCAAGCCCGGCAGTTGCACCAAACCGCTACCTGGCGTGTGCCCGCGCATCGTGGACGACCATGGCAACGACGTGCCACAAGGGCGTGGCGGCATGCTGTGCATCGATCATCCGTGGCCCGGGATGCTCCGCGGAATCTGGGGCGATGCAGCTCGCTTCCAAGAACAGTACTGGACAAAAGTGCCGGGTATGTACCTAACCGGAGACAACTCGCGTTGTGACCCAGACGGCTACTATTGGATCATGGGCCGCATCGACGATGTCATCAATGTTTCCGGCCATCGGTTGAGTACCATCGAAGTCGAGAGCGCCCTCGTATCCCACCCTGCCGTCGCTGAAGCGGCCGTAGTCGGCAAGCCTGACCCCATCAAGGGACAAGCCATTTCGGCTTTCGTCACCTTGCGGAGCATGCAACCGAACGAAGAAATCCGCAAAGCTTTAATGTTGCACGTTCGGAAAGAGATTGGCGCACTTGCGCAACCCGATGACATCCATTTCACTGCCACGCTCCCCAAGACTCGTAGCGGCAAAATCATGCGCCGTTTACTGCGCGATATCGCCGCTGGCAAAGAGCAAACCGGCGACACGTCCACGCTAGAGGATTACAGTGTCCTAGCAAAACTGCGCGGTGATGAAGAAAGTTAACCCTTACGCTTTGCAAATAGAACAACGTTGAAACGTGTCTCCCGTCCAGAGATCCTATCGGATATCTAGCCGGTGTTTCCCTTTACCGAACTTTTCTTTCACTGGCTCAAAATGACCCAACTGGCAATTTGCAGGCGAAAACGACAGACCCATTAGCAAGCGTACAAAAATGTCTAAAACAGAGCAAAATGTTTTCAAGTAGAATTGTCGATGCGCTTTCGGATCGGATCTGGAAGACACTCGGACCCGAGTCCACTCTTAGATCCTAAACATTGGTTTGTAGCTTCCCATCGACGCAGTTATCCCTCACGAGGTTGTGTCCCCACAGAGCCCCGATCCGTTTCACTACGCCATCACATTAAACCATAAAGAAGCAGATTAACGATGACTTTCCGAGCCATGCCTAAGAAAATCCCGGGGTTTGGGGCTGGCCC
>JANLQO010000166.1:0-32206 GCA_031367855.1 Planctomycetia bacterium
TTAAGCCGTCAACAACTCTCGGGCGGCTTAACTCAAAGCTCAATCTTGGGTGGCGCGCCGCCTTCAGCGTTTGCGTACAAGCGTGGCTCAGTGCCTATCTAATCTTGTTCCATTCGGCGCACCACCAATTTGATTGGTCGCACAAGCAGTTCTCATCGCCTGCTTGAAGATGATTTGACTCGCTAAGACGTGTGCGATCGACCGATTCAACATTCTGTTGACTGCTCGCAGCGCCAGAAGTCGGCACCCACACTTGCTTCGCCTTCGCGGCACCTAGAAAATGTCTGTGTCCCCATTCGCCCGCAGATTGCGAAACGGATCGATAACGGTTCTTATTTCGACCGAGATGCATTCGAGCGATTGGTTGAGGTGTTCACGCCGAGTTGACGAAGACGCAATTCTCCTTGTGTGGCAATTGCCCTTGCGTTTGAAATGACCATCTGAAGCTGCTGCAATTCCTGCTTCTCAGTCAAAACCCTGACTGCATCGGGACGAGCATCAGGTACTTCCGTGCGCGAATGGCGGCTAGCCTTATCAAGTTCTTGCTTGGCTGCAATCCATTTCTTATCGCGTTCAAATAACTTCCTTCGGACATTGGCAATACGAGATTGCTGTGAGAGCAAATTTTCATAGGACTCCTTGAATTCTGGATCAGCCTTTACCTCATCGGTCTTTTGCTTCGATAATTTCGCGAGCATATCGCTCCAAGATTGCACGTCCTGATCGATTTCAATTTCTGGAGCATGAGAACTCGCCAAGTGAATCAACGCCGCATTTGCCTCAGCCAGATCATGCTCGGCTTTAGCGTAATCGCTGTCATCGGCTTGTTCGTCAAGAATATCCGCTTCAATCAATCGAAGTTCTTTGGCCGCATTGTGAATGTCGACATGAGCCTGTGCCATATCGTGGCGAATGTCGTCAAGGTTCTTCATCAACCCCTGGATTTTATCAGCCGTCATCGATGACTGAGACTCGGCGGTTTTGAGGACTTGGTTCGCAGCGGAGACTTGAGCTTTTAGCGAACGGATCATTTGAACCCGTTGTGCCTGCGCGGATGCGAATGCGCGCCGATGGTAGTAACTGCTCCTATGTCGCGCCGCTATGACATCGACGCTGATGGATATCGATACGAGTAAAGAAAGCACAGTCACCACCAACCGTTTGTTCAACACTCGTATGCCAAGTGGTTTCCAAGTCGAGGTGTCGCGGAGATTAGATACAGAATGACTTAGCATTTTGAATAACTTTCACGCGAGTGTGCGTAAAGCTGATTTCGACGGAGTTCGCCAAGCGTGTAAGACTAACTAAATATAAAGCTTCTCAAGTACCACACCGCTATTCGCGTTTCGAAAGCCGAGACGCGTCAGCACGGAAGTGACGAGAGTCTTGGCAGAATCGGAAAACGTGCGCACGACTTCGACGCGATCCTCGGCCATTTGCCGCAGCGATTCGGAGAGTAAAAAGACCAGTTGGTCGGCGCTCTGTGTCGATTCAATGACGTCGATCGGCCAAATCCAGACGATGGATTCAGGCGTGGTCATCAACTCTTGTCCTACGCTCCACACCAACAACTCCTGAGCTACCGTACCCTCAGCCCGCAACGTTAACTGAAATCCTGTCGGCTCGGTGTGTCCTAGCAAGCACGCTTGACGCCAGGGCAGCAGCGGTTCATCTAACATGCGATCGACGTGCGCTGTACGGCGAATTTGAATTTGCAAACGATCCACGGGCGGATGAAAGTTCTCGAGAAACAACTCCCACCCGCTGGTCGCTACGCGTGGCACCCAACCGGCTTTGACCAACCAACCGTACGTTCGCTGGTCGGCGGTTGTAATCCCCATCATAGAATCGCCTGCTCCCAATCCCAAATAAAACAGACAATCGGGTGGCATCGGCCGAATCGCACAAGACGTTGCCCCCGATTCGTAAAGTAACGCATCGGCCTGTGATAACAAGGCAGCCGCGATCTCTGATTCGTCCGAACTAGGCACAACGCATAGCGCTGACAACACGCCTCGCTTGCAATCGGTCTCAGTCAAATCAGTTGTGCTGCCGTTCGCAACATGCAAAAACCCCCGAACCACATCGCCCTCCATCGCAACCAATAAATCCTTCGCCACGAAATAAGGCTTGGCCAACACCGCCAGTTCAAAGTGCAGCGAAGAAATCGCTCCATCCACTAGCCCTGCGTGATGCGCATTCCAAACTTCGCAAAGGGAATGCGTGTCCGTATTGATGTAGCTGCGGATTTCGAGGGACACGGTGTCGTTCACCAATCGGGCGAGAGGAAATGAGGGAAGCTCATATTACTCCACCGCCACGCACAACGAAAGCCTCGAACATCTTGGCATCAACTAAATCTCAACGCCTCGCAAGAGAACTCGTTTAACTTGTAAGCGAAGATTGAGCACCAGCAGATTCGCGCTTTTGCCAACTGCAATACTGCCCGTTTCCCCCTCGATGCCGGTGCGTTCTGCAGGCGTCAGGCTGGCCATCCGCACGACTTCAGGCAGGCTGGCCGACGTGGCTTTCTTCATCTGGCGGACCATGTGATCCATGCCAACAATGGAACTCGCCAAGCTGCCCTTGTTAGTCCAGCCAACTTTGCCGTCACTCTCGAACCAAGTGCCATGGGAGTCGTTGCCGAAGCGATATTTTCCAGCTGGCAAATCGAGCGCTCGGTTGCAATCGCTCACCAGACACAATCGTTTCGGTCCAAGCATGCGATATGCGAACTCGAGTAACTCCGGAGCCAGATGCATTCCGTCGGCGATAACTTCGGTGCTCATCCCGGTTTGCAGCAAAACAAACTCGGCCATACTGGCCTGCATCGGCACGCCGAATCGGTGGCGCAGTGACGGTACTGAACTCATCGCGCACCAGAAATGGTCGACATGTCGCATGCCTGCATCGAAGGCTCGCTGCATTTCAGTAAAGCTTGCGTTCGAATGCCCGCACGTAATCAAGCATTTACGACGTTTGGCGGCTGCGTAAAAAGCAGCCGCGCCGGGCAACTCGGCCGCACATGTGGCGATCTTCACCAGGCCAGTTGCGAAATACTGACGGAACTCTTCGGCCAGCGGCTCGCGGCGCCCTGCCTGCGCATGACAACCAACCTTATCTTCCGCGAAGTAAGGTCCATACAAATGCACCCCTGCCAGATTCAGTGCAACTCCTTGCTGCTGAGCTTGGCGGCAAGCGTTCAGCATTGTCAGAATCTGATCATGCGAGCCCGTGGTAGTCGTCGGAAAGATGGTTGTTGTGCCGTGTTTTGCATGTGCAAGACAAGCCGTTTGTACCGCCGCCACGGTTCCATCCATAAAGTCCGCGCCGTTGCCACCGTGAACGTGGATATCAACGAATCCTGGCGAAATAAAACCTCCGCGCGCATCGACCACTATAGTCGCTTTGGGCACTCGCTGACCTCGTGCGACGCGCACGATCCGGTCATCCTCGCAGAGCACGTGCGCGTCCTTTAGCAACCCATCTTCAAGGATCACCGTACCGTTCACGATTGCCAGCTGATTAGTCATTGCGCATCATCAACTCAATCTTGAAGGTGATCTGGATCTGGCGCCGATTGATGAGTTACTTTCAAGTAAAAATCCCACAGCAGCATTAAACAGCCGACAATGAAATAACCCATGGTCCAGTTCATGACTGTGCTGAAGTGCTCCGCCGGCAAGATCAACGATTCAGGAATGCCCGGAATGGCCAGCGGAAGCAAAAGTGGTGCGCTAGGCAACGGCGAATGCATCACCCCGAACAAGGTACAAAACGCCGCCGCGAAATAAAACACTGCGGCAGCGTTCAAGCGACGATCGATGACCAAGGCCAACGCCGATGACCAAAACACGCTTGTCAAAATGAATCCATTTTTGAGCAGGCCCGTGGTGATGATGGCAGGAGTAACTTTGGTTTCAGGCCCAACAAAGAACATCGCTAAAAATGCGAGTGCGGGTACGCAAGCCATCGCAACGGCTGGGTAGTGCCTGCGCGGAGTCGCAAGAAAACTCTGCGCCGAAATCTCCAAGCCGACAAACATCAAAATCGGATACACGGTTGCCTTGGGAATGAGCAAGTAAAAGTAACCGAACAGCCCAGTCGTTCCCAGCAGACCAAATGCGATCGCGGTGGCCAGAGTAAACGCGGCTCGACCACCCATGGCTTTATACGCCGGGTGACCGATGTAAGGAGTCGTCTGAATCACGGCGCCGCAAAAGCTGGCTAGTAAAGTCGCAATCGCTTCGATCCCGATGACCGAACCCGTCGAATAGTGATCGCCAACCGCTGATGCACTCTCTGCACAGTCAATGCCCCCCACAATGGTAGCTATGGCAAATGGAATCACAATCGGGATGTATTTCACTGTATGACCCATCGCAGACCACCAATCGAAGCTGAGCGCTTGCAACCACTCCGTTGGCCAAAGTCCGGCGCTAGGATTGAACGCTGGGGGTTCACTTGGTCCGAGCAAGCCGGCGACGTGCATGATTCCAAAGATGCCGCCCGCCACCACCAATCCGCCCACTGCACCTGGCAACTTGAAGGGCAACGGAACTCGACCGACGAGCGCGGTCAAAATGATCGACATCGCAATCAATCCTACCATCGGGTAATGCAGGATTTCGAGCAGCGGAAGAAAACTAATGATCACTAGTGCAATGGCCGCCAACGAACCGAGCAGACCGGCCCGCGGTATAGAGCGTCGAATCCAATCACTGCCAAACGAACAGATCAGTTTGAAAATACCGCTGATAAAGATGCAACAAATACCAATCTGCCACGCATGCATCGCAGCGGCATGTGCCTCCATGCCTCCCTTCAGCGCAAGCTGATAGGCTGGTCCCAGTACAAAGAAGATCATGCCAAACGTACTGGGAGTATCGAGCCCCAGTGGCATGGCGGTAACTGTCGTGCTGCCAGACTTCTTCGCTAACTGCAAGGCCAACAGGAAGAACGCCAAGTCGCCGATCAGCACGCCGATGGCTGTCCCTGGAATCATATACCGCAACACAAACTCGACGGGAAACTGAAAAACCTGACTCAGTAAACTGACGAGTAGAAACAGCCCCGCGATGTTGTCCAACATCAATCCGAAGAACGAGTTGACGTCGCCCACAGAAGCCCAACGGTATTTCCCTGGCATGCACTTCCCCACGCGTAATGATTCGAACTTACCGCCATGCAATCGAACAAATTCGGTTAGCTATCAAAGCCTAAGAGGATAACACATTCGCGTCCGACAGTTGAGGTCGCCTACGGGCGGCATTGTTGTTAAAGTGGCGTAAGCTTCCAGCTTGCGATCGCGGCTGCTTGCGGTGGCGTAAGCTTTCAGCTTGCGATCGCTTCAATTTGCGTGTGCATAGGGTATCGCTGGCAAGCAGGATGCTTACCCCACTTTGGCCTGGTTCATGCTCTCACCCTCAAATTCTTCCAAGAAAACCGACTCCGACCTCATTGGGCAGCATTCGTCCGCTCGAGAGTGGTTTGCGAGACCAGCGCCGGCATTGCTGCTCGCCGCCGTTTTGGCTGGCGTTGCCTCTCCTCTCGCTATGCTATTCGATCGTCCAGCCTCGGTTTTTTTGAGGCAAATCAAAATTCCGGGTGATCTGCAAAAGGCGATTGCACTCAGCGAAGCCTTTGCGCACGGATTGGGAGTCGCTTTTATCCTGTCATCCGTTTACGTCATCGCTGTCAACCGTCGCCGAGCTGTGATCATCGCCATACTTATCACGGCCATTAGCGGCGTTACGGCAAACGTCTTGAAAGCCACAGTTGTACGTATCCGCCCACATGCCGAAGGTTTGCGAGTGATCGGCCACGATGAAACAACCAGGCAAACGACCGAAGCGGTCGAACGCAGTTTCTGGGATGCGCGCCAACGCAGCTTTCCTTCCGGCCACGCGGCCACCGCTTGGGGACTCGCGATCGGTCTGAGTTTTGTTTTTTTGCGCGGCTGGTGGATCTTTGGAACGTTGGCAGTACTGGCTTGTGTGCAACGCATTGAAAGCGGCGCCCATTACCCCAGCGATGTGTTAGCCGGGATGTCGATCGCGTTCATCATCGCCGCCTGCGCGCTTGCATCTCCTAGCATTCGAAGGCAATTAGTCGGGTAAGCTTAGTTGCACTCACTTTGCAGCGGAACGGCGCGTGCCGGCTCGTACCGGCTCGTACCGTTCCTCTGCAAAGTGAGTGCCATTGGGCGCCACCCTCCGGTTTTCCCTGCGCAACAAGGGAGGGATCGATTGCCAGAAACACGAAATCCGGATTCGTAACTAGTCCACGTATTGGCTGGTGCAGAGCTTGTCGGTACCCTTGTAAGCTGTCATCTCATTCGGCGACGCGCGTGAATTTAAGAGCTTGCGGTGAGGGTCAATTGCAAGCGTTACTGGGCTATTTCAAGAGGTGAGTTTAAGCGATGAGCGTGGATATCCAGCGAATTAAGGAGCAAGTACTTAAGCACACCGAGCAATTGGGGCGAGTTACTACAGAGGTCCGCAAGGTGCTTGTGGGCCAAGATGTGATGCTTTCGAGGTTGCTGATTGCGATGCTGACCGGTGGGCATGTTTTATTAGAGGGGCTTCCGGGGCTGGCGAAAACTACTGCGATCAAGGCCCTAGCTAGTGCGATCAAATGCAAGTTCAATCGCATCCAGTTTACGCCCGACTTACTGCCAGCGGACTTGATCGGGACTATGATCTATAATCCGCGCGAAGGTTCGTTTGGAACTCGCAAGGGACCGATTTTCGCCAATCTCATTTTGGCGGATGAGATCAATCGGGCGCCTTCGAAGGTACAGTCCGCCTTGCTGGAAGCCATGCAGGAGCGGCAGGTTACGATCGGCGACGAGACCTATCCGCTGGATGAACCGTTCTTGGTTCTGGCGACACAGAATCCGATTGAACAAGAGGGGACCTACCCGTTGCCCGAAGCTCAAGTCGATCGATTCATGTTGAAGATTGTGGTGGACTATCCGAGCAAGGCCGATGAACGCAAAGTAGTGGACGCTGTTTTGGACGATATTCGACGCGAAGTTCAACCGGTGCTCGATCCATCGGAATTGGTGGACATGAAACGCACCTGCGGCATGATTTACATGGACGACAAAGTGAAGGACTATGCACTGGATGTTGTCGCAGCGACGAGGCGGCCGGAAGAGTTCCGATTGGCCGATTTGAGGCCGTTGATTGAGTTTGGGGCTTCGCCGCGAGCTTCGATCAATCTGTGCTTGGCGGCGAGGGCGAATGCGTTTATGGCTGGCCGCGGTTACGTTACTCCGCAAGATATCAAAGATGTTGCGCCGGATATTCTGCGGCATCGCATCATCATTACTTACGAAGCGGAAGCGGAAGAAATGACTACCGCAGCCATTATCAGCCGAGTGCTGGAATCAGTTCCCGTTCCCTAGGACTTTTTGAACAGGGGGCTGAACCCAAACCATTATGCCAACACACGATCTCGAATCCGTATTGAAGGAAGTTCGTCGCATTCAAATCGTTGCCCGCCGACAGGTCAACGATTTGCTCGCGGGCGAGTATCTCAGCGTTTTTAAGGGTCGCGGAATGGAGTTCGACGCAGTTCGCGAATACGTTCCGGGGGACGAGATTCGCAGCATCGATTGGAATGTGACTGCCAGGGCTGGAGTACCCTACGTAAAAACCTTTTGTGAAGAGCGTGAGTTGACGGTTTTACTTGCGGTGGATGTGTCGGCCTCCGGCGCCTTTGGATCGCAACGTTTGAGCAAAACGGAGACTGCTGTTGAGGTGGCTGCAGTGCTGATGTTCACCGCCTTGAAGAATAACGACAAGGTTGGTCTGCTGTTTTTTGCCGACGATGTGGTCAAATACATTCCGCCTCGTAAAGGTCGCGGCAATGTGTTGCGGCTGATCAGGGAATTGCTGGCGACCGAACCGATCAAAGCACCGACGGACATTTCCAAGGCGCTCGAGTTTCTTGGACACGTGCAACGCAGACGGTGTGTGGTGTTCTTGATGAGTGATTTTCTTGGCCCCGATTGTTCCCGAGCGTTGGCGATTGCCAACCAGCGGCATGATTGCATCGCGGTAACCCTGGCCGACCCGCGTGAGAAATCGTTGCCGGATGTTGGTTTTATTACGTTGCGCGACGCGGAAACCGACGAGCTGCTTGAGTTGGATACGCGGCATCCGAGAGTTCGCGCGCTATTCGCTCAAGCTTCCCAGGATCGGGAACGCAAACTCACGGGTTGGTTTCGGCAAGCGAATGTTGATCGACTGGAGATTCAAACCGACGAGCCGTATTCGAAGAGTTTGCAAAAATTCTTCCGCATGCGGGAGCGACAACGATGATGCGATTGTTGACCCAGCTGGCTGTGGCATCAATAGCTTTGGCTGGCATGGTTGCGGTGACCGGCTGCAAGACGACTCCATTGAGTTCAGCAGCGTCGGGCATTTCCGCGGACGCGGTGGAACGCATGGCGGAGAAAGGCCCGGTTAAGCTCGCCGTCCATATCTGGCCCAGTGTGCCGAGACTATCGGATTTGGTGACGATGGAAATCGATGTCATTTTCCCACCTGGAGTTGAAGTCAAACCGCCAGCATTTGGCGAAGCGGTCGGTGACTTTCTGATTCGAGATTACTCGGAAAAAAGGCAAGTGGAGGGCGCCGCGAATTTGGCGGAGACAGATCAACTGGTCAGGCGATTTCGCTATCAACTGGAACCCACGCAAACCGGCAAACATTTGATTCGTGCGATCGCAGTCGAATTCATCGACCAACGCGCAGGATCTGAGAATTTCAACACCGCTACCACGATTGAGTCGGAACCGATTGAAATCAATGTGACCTCCGAGTTGGGCGATGGAGTACCGAGTCTAGCTGCCCTTGAACCGATGTTTCCACCGCAGCCGTTAGAGCAGGGACTCGCTCGGTGGTGGGCATGGTTGGCGCTACCCGTGGTGGCAGTGATTGGACTGGTGTTGTGGAGACGCCGCCGACGCATGGCAATTGAACCCTTAACTGTACACCTGTCACCTGCCGAGATCGCGCAGGCAGCCCTGGCTGAGCTGTTGTTGGAAAACTTGCCTGCTCAAGCTCGCTTTCAAGAGTTCTATCTGCGATTGACCGGCATTGTGCGACACTACATCGAAGGCACAACCGGGTTGCGAGCCCCTGAGCAAACCACGGAGGAGTTTCTGCGCGCAATGCGTGCACAGCAGCTGTTTGGTGCCGAACAAGCGGTGCGTTTGCAAGATTTTCTTGAAGCGGCAGACATGGTCAAATATGCAGGACAAGAGCCAACTTCAGAGCAGCTAGAAATGTCGACACTGAGGGCTCGCGAGTTTATCGAACTGCGGTCGCCCGAAATGGCGGCAAGCTCGACGAAGGAGCGATAAACGATGGAGATGTTTCGATTCTACTCATGGTATTGGCTGGCGCTGTTGCCGCTGCTGCTCTTGGGACTTGGCTGGTTAGCGCGGCGACCGCGAGGGGCAGCGGTGTTTTCGAGCATCTCAGATCTCAAGGGGTTGCCGGTAACAATGCTACAACGTGTGCATCGTTTACTACCGATCGTCTATGCAGCAGGATTCGCGTTGATCTTGGTCGCACTCGGGCGGCCTCAGTCTGGCAAATCAGAATCGCGAATAAGCGGCGAAGGCGTTGCGATCGAATTGGTGCTGGACGTGTCGGGGTCGATGGAGGCGATTGATTTTCAATTGGCCGGTCGCGATGTCAGTCGGCTAGAAGCGGTTCAGCATGTGATTAGCGAATTCGTACTCGGCTCGAGACAGAGCAAATTGAGGGGCCGGAAAGATGACTTGATTGGCTTAGTAGCGTTTGGCGGGTTTGCTGACAGTAAGTGCCCCTTGACGCTCGATCATGGTGCCGTGGTGCAGATCGTCAATGAGCTCAAGATTCCTCGTGCGGTCCGAGATCGACGAGGGAGAGTTATCAACGAAAATTTCCTTCAAGAGGAATTGGCGACGGCCATTGGGGATGGTGTTACGTTGGGAGTAGATCGGCTGCGAGCTACCAAAGCCAAGAGCAAAGTGCTAGTGCTTTTGACCGATGGCGACAACAATGCGGGTGCGATCGACCCGCACGAGGCAGCGATGATCGCTAAAGAATCTTCCGTCAAGTTATATACGATCGGAATCGGCAGTAATGGTGTCGTGCCAGTGCCGCAAGAAGATGAATTTGGCCACCGCGTACTCGTTCAAGCTCGTTTTCGAATCGATGAAGGATTGCTGCGCGAGATGGCGCAAATCGGAGACGGTGAGTACTTTCACGTTAGCGATTCAGCCAGCCTTACGGAAGTTTATAGACGGATAGATCAACTTGAAAAATCAAGCTTCGAAGAGACCAAATTCGCGGAATATACAGAGTTGTACCGCTGGTTCGCGTTGCCGGGGCTGGCACTTGTGTTGCTGGTTGGCGTGCTGAAGTCAACACGGTTTCGATCGTTGCCGTAAGTTCGAAGTACAAGAAGTGATAGAATCTACTCGATGCCTCAATTTGAACATATCCGACATAAGCCGCCGAAGTTGCTTGTCGCACCGCGCGAGTTGCTGCTGGTCTCCTGTCCGCTTCGCAGCAATGTGAACCTTAGCCGTATGGTGCGATTGGCCGGTTGCAGCGGTATCAATAGGATAGTGCATTGCGGTTCTGGGAAAGTCGATCGCGAGATCGCGCGCGATGCCGCCGATACCGTCACGATAACATCGCCGCGCAGTCTGCCGCCGGTGCTCGATCGCTTGCGCAGTGAGGGCTTTCGATGCGTGGGGCTCGAACAAACAACCAACTCACAACTGCTGTATAACTTTCGCTTCGTGCGTAAAACGGCGCTCGTGATTGGCTCGGAACGAGAAGGGCTCCCGCAGGAAATTCTTGATCGGCTGGATGACGTCGTTGAGATTCCGGTCTATGGATTGCCGGCCAGTTTTAATGTTGTGACGGCCACCACCATGGCCGTATACGAGTACTGTCGGCAGTTTCCGGATGGTTGAGTTGCGCTGCATTTGTACGCATCCGCGAGAGCATGGCTAGGATGCATTCTGGGCCTGCAAAGGGTCAAACGCGGCAAGAGTGACCCACCGTGGGTCGCATCTGCCGGATGCGACCGTGCCTTACCTTAGTCACGGATTTCTTCGAGCGATCCCGTTTCTTGATTCGTCAGAACCTTGCCCTGTTCGTCGAGCACCGTTAGATGGGGGAAGCTGTATTGACGATCTTTGCCGCCATATTCGAGCATCAGGGTTTTGTTCGGGCCCAGAATCGATCAGTTTCGCAGCTCGCTTGCATTCACAACTTCACCGCCTCGAGGCGTGATCATTGCCTGGATTTTTTCTAGTGGATAGTCGGGAGGAATTGTGAGGACCGAACCATCGATGAGTGCGACTTCAATGCCCAAGGCGTTACGAAGTTTGCTCAAGGCTGGAGTGGCGGTTGTCACGCTGGTTGCGTCGAGTTCATAGTCCTCTGGTTTTGTCCACGGGACAGTCTGGTTCGGTGGGGCTTGAAAGAAAGCAATCGTTGCGGAAATTCCATCAGTGATCTGGGATAGTTTGGTAGCATCGCCTACTGCTGGAAATAGCGTGCCTTGGCCGCTGAAGGACATGATGCGTGTCTCGCTGCTTGTAGATGACGCGGTTGCATCGCGAAAGCAGTCGGGCATACACTTCAAGAGTTGCGAATTGTGTGGACTATCCCATGGTTCCGCTAAACGAAACTGGTTGTACAAGTTCGCATAGCCGAGAAAGGGCAAGACATGAACACGCCAACTGAGTTGGTAGCTCTCCGGAGCGATGATCCCATTGCTGGTATCGCGGCGAGCTGGTGGCAACATTCTAAAAGTGGATTCGTAGTTAAGGATGGCCAGGGCGATTTGCTTCAATTGGTTCTGTTGCCATTGCTTGCGAGTCAACTGAGCGATCAAGTATTCGCCACGTTTGGCGGCAGACCACCGCGCTATGGTTTGCGCATCCATAAGTTCCCCGCCAGAGCCGGTGGCCAGTCCGAAGAACAGGTCGTCCGAGATGTCACTCAGCCTTGCGTAGGTGCCATCACCCATGACGACTGCCATGCCATTACCATCGGTCAACTCATTGAAACTAAGGCCGTTAACAACATCGTGCTTTTCAGGTTGAGTCCACGGAATGGCCTGCTTGGCTGGCAACTCCATAATCATTACGGTGTTTTGAAGTCCATCCTTAGCGGACATCCAATTGCGGTTCCCTCCAAACAAACTTGCTTCGCCCGTTAGCACATGCAAGCTCGTCTCGGTCGGCTTGCCCAGAATATTCTGGAACACTTCGGGCATAAACTCGATCAGTTTTTTATTGGTTGGACTGTCCCAAGATTCATCGAGAGCAAATTTCTCGTAGAGCGATCCTTGATCTAGCATCGGCAGCAGATGCACGCGCCAACTCAGTTCCGACAATGTGCCATTTGGTCGTTTGCTCGTAGCCGGCGATGTCTTAAACGTATCGTAGTATTGGTGCATAGCCATGCCGACGCTGCGCAGCCGTTTTTGTGTACCAGGGTCTAACGGAGTTGGTTGCTTGAACCCTTCTGCGGGAATGGGCACTTCAGTAAGCGGGTAGAGACCCGCAATGGGCGAAGCAGGTTGAACTGCGACTTCGATGCGCAGCGGCAACGTAGGTGATTCGAGTGCGAGTTCCAGATTGAATTTCGGCTTGTTATCGGTATTAAAGAAGGCTGCGAGTTTGCTTGGGTGGAGGTTGGCTGGAAGTATCGCCGAGTTTCCATCAGCAAATCCAGCGACGATCGACTTACCGACCGGCCAGCCGAGAGCCGCCTGCATTCTCATCGGAGATGCCGCCATCCAAGTGGAAGCGGTCCACGTTTCTGCATTTTGTGGAGCGCAGTAGAACAAGCATACTTGATTTTGCAACTGCGTCTCAGGTTTTCGCAAGCCCAGGGGAAACCCCGCCACCCGCTCGTTGCAGTAGGCATGCACGCGACAACGCCCGCCACTCGCCCCTGCGTCATAGACCGCCGGCATGCGCTCGATCAACTTCGAATTATGATCGCTGAACCACGGTTCCTCATGACGAAACCTTCGGTATAACTCCTCCTCGCCGAGATACGGCAACAAGTGCACACGCCATGACAACCGGCTTTCCGTCACCGCCTTCTCGACTTCGGGAACACTCATTGCGACAACCCACTGGTTCATCGCGCGGGCAATGATGCGCATATCGTCTTGTAACTCACTATCAGCTGGCTCGTGTATTGGTTTCCCTGCAGCGCTCGTTTTGCAAACGAAGATCTTGTCGACTGAATCACCGGAGCCAACCGCTGCAAGGTTCAGGTGCTCGCCTCCAGCCGGTGAGCTCAACGCCGCGACCAGTTCGTCATCCGCTCGTTGAACTGCGAGAGGGAGACCATCGGCTCGCAAAAATATCAACCCGTTTTCGGGCTTAATGCCTACGTCCGCCAAAGTCGCCGCTTTTATCGACGTCAGTGAATCGGGTTTGGACCATAGAACAGCTTGGCTTTCCGCGACCCAGAAGATCAGTGCTGTTTGACTCAACCCATCGGAAACGTCGCCAACTCGAAGGGGTGATTCGCCATCGACAGGTAGGAAGCACCGGAAGCGTGTCTTATCACTCTGTGTTCCGTAAACGTTTGGCATCTGCGATGCGAGTTTCAAGTTATGTTCGCTATCCCACGGTTCATTTAGGTGAAATTGTTGGTACAGTCCCTCGTTGCCGAGGTAGGGCAAGAGGTGTACTCGCCAGGAAAGCCCTTGACCTTTTCCGTCAGAATTCGGTAACAGTAGCTTTTCGGCGGAATTCGAATGCCATGCGCGGAAGCCGCTTTCGAACTCTGCGAGCTGCCTCTGCAATAGTCCAAGTTCGTTCTGCTTTTTGCGCGCTTCGTCGCTCTCTAACTGCCTGCGTCGATTCTCAGCCAACTCGCGCTCGGCCTGCTCGCGCTGCTCTTCTTCCCGTTCCTGCTGCGTTAGACGCCGCTCCTCATCAGCTTTTTGATTTTGCAGCTGCTGGAGGGTCTCGATTTCACGATGTTTAGCTTCTTCAGCTTGTCGAATTAACTCATTTGCGCGGTATTGTTCCTCGCGCGCTTCAGCTTGCGCTTTCGCCGCCTGCATCGCTTGCTCGTCCGCCACAACCAACGCAGCGCGTCGTGCGGAATAAATTTGTAAACCCACAAATCCGACTACGGAAACGAAGACTACTGCCAAACAAAACAAGAACCCAAGAATGAGCAGAACTGTCTTTGCGGATTGATCTTCATGTGGCAAACGATTGTTCATCGAATCATCCAATAGACGGATATTTTGCAAGAGTCTTGCGTGGATTACCAGCGACCATCGCGCAAACGACTGGAAAAGCTGCCCACGCATGTGAGATTAAATTGCTGTTGGCTCAGGATATGCTAAATTTAAAGTTGCTGCTCAGGTAAGCCGGAGAAATTCAGGTAAGCTGGGGGGATTCCGGAGCAGTAGCGTAGCGCCCTTCAACCATCGGAACCATGCTTCAATCAGTGCGGGGGGTGTCATGAGCGATGCGATCACATGGTCCGAAACCCATATTGTTGCGCCGCAACGAACGACCGAGCGCAAGCGATTAGTGAACGTTGTGATTGGGCAGGTTGTTTTCGTAACTGTTGCAGCCTACTGTTCCCGCCTGCTGATCTTTGACGAAGCCAATTGGTACAGGATTGACCTTTATGACGCGTTGGTCTGGGGAGTCGTGGTTACTCAAGTATTGACATTGGCAATTTACGTTTCGCGTTATCGGATTCAGACGGTCGAGAGTTCGCTTAGAATCTTCTTCTGCATGGGTGCACTTTCCGCTGGCTTGACCATGGCTGCGATCACATTTCTGGTTGTCGACGCGTTTCGAAACAACCGCGAGGTTTTGCCACTGCTGGGAATCACAGCAGGCTACTGGGTTGCGGTGTTTGTTTTTCTGGTCTCAATGTTTCTCCAGTTGCGTTTAGCAATCATTTGTCTTCAAGCGGTGAGGTCCATGCTGTCCCGAACTCGAGCGCCTATACAAGCACCACGCACAACCCCAACCCCAACCCGCGCAACGACCGACAGTAGCGCCGCGCCAAGTGAAAAATATTCCATCGCCGATATTTTCGCGTTCACCGGGCTAGCTGCGGTGTCGATTTCGGCATACCGGTTGGTACTGGGGATGGTCACCGATTATGATGCACTGCGATTTTTGGCAATGTTTTATGCCGCCTCAATCACAGCGTTCTGCACTTACGGGCTGATCCAGCTGCAGTGCGTGCGAGCGCTGAAACTCGTGCTTATTTTAGCTGTTGTAGGCACCGTTGCTTGTGCCGAATTCTATCTCGCGCAGCAGGTCCGGAGCCCGCTGCTACGATTTGGTATGGGCGGCATGCTACTTTGCAATGGTGCGATCGCTTTAGCAACTACAATGCAATACTGGTTACTAGAAAGATTCGCTCGCTCTGCCAATGAGGAGGCTCAGTCGTCGCTTCTTTTGCTGCAGCCAGGAAGTCCACTAAGTTGAGCCCGATTCGATGCACGAAAGTACTTCGACATGACACCATACAGTTTTTCTCGTCGCGATATGCTAGCGCGCTCAGGCGTGGGCTTGGGTATGGTGGGGCTCGCGGGCATGCTACAGGAGCCCGTAACTGGAGCGACTGCGGCTATGACGACGCATTTCGCGCCGCGTGCAAAACGTGTAATTCACTTTTTCCTCAACGGCGGACCGTCGCACGTCGATACGTTCGATCCTAAGCCCGCGCTGCTTAAGCACGCGGGCCAACCGATTCCCAATACGCGCATCACCGAACGCAAGACGGGAGCCGCGTTTCCGTCGCCATTCAAGTTTCATAAATATGGCGAGAGTGGCATTGAAGTCAGCGAACTGTTTGCCAAGACGGCCCAACATATCGATAAGATCGCTGTCATCCGTTCGATGTATGCCCAAGTGCCCAATCATGAGCCGTCGCTGATGTTGATGAACTGCGGTGATTCTGTTCAAGCGAGGCCGAGCATGGGGGCTTGGTTGAACTATGGGTTGGGCAGTGAAAATGAGAATCTGCCAGGGTTCGTCGCGATGTGCCCCGGTGGGCTACCGATCAAGGGAGCCGAAAATTGGCAGTCGGCTTTTCTCCCTGGCGCGATGCAGGGAACCTATGTTGACTCGAATCAAACATCCGTCGATCGACTGATTGACAACATTCGCAGTCCACACGCCACCCTGCAAACACAGAGGCAACAACTTGCGCTGCTCCAGCAGCTGAATGAGGCCCACCGCCGCGAACGACTCGACCCGCGCCTGGAGGCTCGCATCCAATCATTTGAGTTGGCGTATCGCATGCAGACGGCGGCTGCCGACGCGTTCGAGATCAAAGATGAACCGCAGTACATTCAAGACCTGTATGGCAGCAGTGTGCATGGTCGGCAAACTTTGATCGCGCGGCGTTTAGTTGAGCGTGGAGTGCGGATGGTCCAGTTGTGGCACGGCGCTGGGCAGCCTTGGGACAACCATGAGAACATCGAAGGCACCCACCGTAAATTAGCTGCTGAGATCGACGGTCCGATTGCGGCTTTGCTGAGCGATCTGCAATCGCGCGGAATGCTCGACGAGACTCTCGTGATGTGGGGCGGCGAGTTCGGTCGGACGCCCAGTGTCGAACTGAGCGGTAACCAACCGAAGCTGGGCCGCGACCACAATCACTATGGCTTTACCGTTTGGCTGGCTGGCGGTGGTATCAAAGGTGGCACTGTGTATGGCAGTACGGATGAATTCGGCTTTGCCGCACAAGAGAACCCAGTCAGCGCGCACGATTTGCACGCCACTATCCTGCACCTCATGGGCCTCGATCACGAGAAGCTCACCTATCGCTACGCCGGCCGCGATTTCCGACTGACCGATGTGCATGGAAATGTGCTGCACGAGATCGTAGCGTAGCCGTTGTTCGGCCACTGTTGGTCGGCAAGCTCATTCTTCACGCAGTATTTATTCCATCTTCCGCCCGTTCGCCAATCCATCAACCAGTTTGTCCAAGTATCTGACCTGCTGCGTTAATGGATTCTCGATGTCTTCTATCCGATAGCCGCAAATGACACCTGTGATAAGGTGTGCATATCTTGCCTAACTTCGCTTGCATTTGAAACTTGTTTTTCCTATATGAGTCGAGGTCAGCTCGCGCACGATGCGCTGCGCACAAATGCTAAGGAAGCAATCCAAAATGGGCAAGCAAGCCTCGGTTCAACGTTTGTCGGCGATTCGGCTCCCAATTCAGCTAGTTTTGTTGTTGCTATTTGTTCCTGCCGCAGTTGTTGGTTGCCGTGGGCCTTGGTTTCAGAAAACGGACAAATTCGATCCTCTGCTAGTAACTGAAAAGCCCGAGGCGCGGACCCCGCGTGGGTTCGCTTCGCGTTTGCGGCCGTCACCAGGAGAGAATGCGAGAACCGCTGCACCGCGTCCAGATCGTCCATCTCGCAGCATCTCCGACAACGCGGACGATGATGTTGGCGATGACCTGCCTTCGGAAAGCCAAGAGTTGTTCCGCCGTCAAATGCAAGCATTGAAAAACATGCGTGCTGACGCGACGGAAGACCTGCTGGTAAAGAAGCCGGCGGACTCAGCGAATTTTTCGATGTCCGACGACAGCGAGTCGGCTTCATTTGATCAGCCTCCCGCCACTCCACTGGCTCAAAACCCAGTCAACGATTCGCAAAAAACAAAACAAAAGACTGCCGCCGATGACAAGGTCGCCGATGACAAAATCAATGAGCCGGTAACAAGACATTCCCCCAAAGATGCAAATACGTCGCACCCGCTTTCCAAAGAGGGTTTGAGGAACTCGCGTAATCAACCCGTTCCAGGGACTTCGCCCACTCAACCCGAACAGAACGCAACAGCGCAGTCAATTCCAACGCAGGCAACGGATGCTCCAGCCAGTGACAGCCCGCCGGTTGAAAGTGTAGTGGCCATCTCTGCCAAGACGGTCAAGATCGAAACAGCCAAATCCGATTGGCGCGTGCTAGCGAGTGAAACGCTTGCTGCCTTGCGATCCGAATCGGACGGTACGGTCGCATTGAGTCCCGATCAAAAGCTATCGATTGAAGCCAAGAAACGCCTGCTGAGTCTGATCTTGGACGACTTAGATGCCGCCATGACTCCGATCGGCAGCTTGCAACCGCAAGAACAGGAATTTTTTCAGCACGAATTTCAAGCGTTGCATGCGGCCACCGATCCCAAAGGTAACCCCGTGCTCAATCGACGCTGGACACTGGCTCTCCAAAGCCACCGCAAAGCTCAGATGAATCTCGCGGCCGTCAGCAACCTTGAAATTCAAAATGCTACCTTTTGCACCGAAGTCGATAGCTTTGGAATCATCAGCAAATTTCCGCAATATCATTTCCGCAAAGACCAAGAACTGCTGCTGTACTGCGAGCTTGACAACTTCGTATCGACCCCGGTCAAAGATGGATTTGAAACACAGCTTCAAGGCAGCTACGAAATCGTCGACAGCAATGGTCGTCGTGTCGCGGACCAGTTATTACCGATGGACGAACACGTCTGTCGCAATCAACGCCGCGACTACTTCATCGCCTATCGCATGTACATGCCACAAGACGTTAAGCCAGGCCGTTACACACTGAAACTGACGATTGAAGATATGAAGGGGCGCAAATTCGGTCAAACAAACGTGGAATTCCAAATTATCCAGTAGCACAGCGCTGCCGCGAAGGTCATTCGCGATTGCTGTAAAAATGGTGCTGAACGATTTGGAATATGGTAGTCTACATCGAAGCGTTGCCACTGAAATTCCTCGTGGCTTTCGATACCACTACAACGAGCACATCATGGCCACCCCTCAATCCTGGCTGGACACACTCGACCAAGCCACCAGCTACCGCGAATTGCAAGCCGCGTTTTCAAAAATGTCTGCCGAAGCAACGACCACGAGCGATCCTACCGCTCTTGCCGGGGCGATCGATGAGGCGATCCGACGCATTGAACAAGAGCGCTCGCGTGATCAAGCGGAGCTCGCTAATTTTGCGACCGAGTACGATGCTTTTAAGCAGCAGCAATCAGGCGTCATCGGCTGGTTCAAGCGCAAAATGCCGTTCACCGAAACTCGGCGACAAGAATTGCAGCATCGCGAAGCGGTCGACGATCAGCAAGCGGAGATACTTGCCGACAACTTTGTCATCGCCCGAGCCCAGATGCTGAAGGAACGCATTCTCCCGGGAGCCATGCGGCGGATGGGTCACCGGCTCGACGAGTGGCAGAGGAGCATTTTACAAAACGACTCACTCCAAGGCATCCGTGAGTACGGCAATGTAACTTACCAGCTTGGCGTATCGATTCATAACGCTCTCGCGTTCATCCAATCGGTCGCGGGCGAGATCGATGCTTTTGCCCGGGCCAGCTTTGGTGATAAGGAAGACCGATCTCTGCGAGATAGTGATATAGTCACCGCGAGAAGCGAATTAAGGGTTGTGCAGGATGAAGTGCGCGACAAAGACTTGCTGCGTAAATCCGCAGTCAAGCGGCTGAGTGAGCTGGTGCATGATGAGCTTGTCGCCCATGATCCGGACTTTCGTACGCTAACCGACGCGGTGAAACAACTGAAAGAAGTTACCGCTCGTTTTCCAACCTTGACAAAGGTAATTGAAGAGCGGCAATTGGAACTCAAAAATCTGTGCACTAAGTTAGCGGAATTGGAATCGATCCCCCATAAATTGGAAGCTATGGAAACGGCCTTGAGGACGCTGAAGCGTGAGTCGGAAGATGCCGAGCATCGCCGCGTACTGGCGACCCGCGAATTGGAAGAACCGTCGCGGCGATACGAATCTGCTATGCGTGAATTGCAGCAATCCAAAGCTGCACTCAATGCTGCCAAATCGATGTACGATGCTTATCTCGCCGAACAGAATCAGGCGGAAGTAAGCTCGTCAAGTAGCTTCCAAACGGAGTCCCCCGTGGTTGCTGAACATGAGCGCCTTCGTATCGCGGCGGCGCAGGCGGAAACGCAACTGCAGAATGCAACTCCAGAATTCGAACGCGCGAAAAGCAAGTTCGAAAAAGTGTGCCTTGAATCGGATTCCGTTGGCAAGAAAATGGATCAGCAAGCGCAAAGCGTGGCTAAACTAGCGGACACCCAAGCTCAACTGCGCAGTGAATGCAATGCGACTCGTGACAGACTTCAACGTATGGAATCTGCCTATCGCGAGGTGCTTACAACATTCAGCTCTGACATTGCGATTCTGCAGCGATCGGGAAATCTGCGACAACTTGTGGGAGTTCCGCAGCAGATTCAAAGTGACCTCGGGAACAGTGATCTCGGGAAAAATGATTGGGCCATATCCAGCCTGTCGCGAGCATCGCATCCAGACCTTCGCCAGTGGCAAGGCGAATTGTCAACGATTGAGCGATTAGCGAAATCAATTCAGGCTGATCAACAATGGATCCGCCAAGAATTCGCGCGACAACTCGCCGCCCGCACAGAAGCACTTCAACGTAGAAGTATTTTGTTACTTGAGGGAAGTGTGGCTGGCGAATTGAAGTTTGAGTAGTTCGCTCGATTTGGATCAGACTTACCCAGCACTGTCCAAGGACATTGAGTGCAATAAACGCCCAATGATTTCCGGCATCTTAGAACTGCATCGATTACGAGGAGCACAGCGATTTATGTCAGAACTTATTCGCATCGGCATGGCGAAACGCTATTCGGAAGCAGCGGTTTACAATGGTGTGGCCTACTTGGCTGGGCAAGTACCGGAAGAAACGCTCGAGATGGACATTGACGCTCAAACGCGCGAAGTACTGGACCAAATCGATCGCCTGCTGGCGCATGTGAACAGTGACAAATCGCGGATCTTGATGTGTCAGATATATATCGCCGACCTAGCGGACTTTGCAGGCATGAATCGCGTTTGGGATGCCTGGGTTTCACCAGGCTACGCGCCACCGAGGGCCACAGTTGAAGCACGTTTAGCCAACCCTGCCTATCGACTTGAGATGGTTATTACGGCAGCGCAAAGACCAAGTCATCACGCACCCTGAGGCGGCAGAACGGTTGGGGACAACGTTGGGGACAACCGTTCTACACACTCAAGAGTTTTTTGAAGCGGAGCAGGTTAGGCGTTAAGTTCAACTTTGGGGCTATCGGCTACATTGACCCACACATGGACGTGGGGAGCTCCGCGGTAGTGCCACACAAACGCGGGGCCTTCTAGACGCCAGTTGTCCCAGACTTTGTCCTTGCCAAGATCGTTATCGGTAAAGAACGAAAGGTAGCAAGCATCGAGGCCACCTTGTGAAGTGAGGCACTGTAGGGCTTCTTCGCGATCTGTTTTGCGGAACGGTTCGACTAGCTTACCCAAGGTCAGCTGCATTTGCGCGCGTTGATCGGCAGTCAGGTCGGTGACAGGAATGCCGGTGAACGGCGCACCCTTGCCTTGGAAAGCGACCGACTGTTCGCGAGGAGTCTTGGCGACTTCGGCAACTTTGCGTTGCTTGCCGTCAAGCATTTGGTAAATCTTGTTGGCTTCGAGCGCTTGCGACCAGAATACATTGCCGTGATGGTCGGCTTCCTCGTCGCCGCCGGGAGCATGGCCATAGAAAATCGGGCCACCGAAAGCGACGTTCTCAGTTGAGTTGCCATCGCAGCGCAGCGTCATGTGGCGTCCGGTGAGAACGAACTCGAATTTGCCATCACCGGGTTGGCCAAAGATCGCGACACTTTGCTCTTCGCCGAACCCGCCACAGTCGTCTTCCATTTGCTTGTCGAAGTTGGCGTGCCACTCGGGTTGAATCACCCCTTCGAAAATCTTGCGGATCAAGTCCTTCTGTTCGGCGGTGTAGAATTGGCTGTTAATTTCTTGTTCGTTGATCATCCAGTTGTTGGCAACACGCGTGCGCAGTAGTCCACGTTTTGGATCGATGTGGTCCCAGGCGTAACAGACCTTGGATCGTTGCTCTGGCTTGAGCGATTCGTACAGCACTTTCACCAGCGACTCAGGTTGGCTAGCTCCTGCTTTGTCATCGGCGTGGGCCATGTTGGTCAGTGAGGCGCCTGCGGCTACAACCACGGCGGAGTGCTTGAGAAACTGTCGACGATCTTGGTTCGGGAGGAAGAGGTTGCTGCGCTGGGACATGCTTTTGCTCCTGGTGGGCTGAGGCGGACGGAATCGTTGGGGACGAATCTGCGATCGGTTTTTCGATTGTAATGCTCACAACTGACCGGAATCGCAAGTACAAAGCCTACCATGAATCTGGAGGCGGCGTCCAGTTTCCTGGTTCTGGGCGACTGCGCACTGCCAATTGCTTAATCGAAGGGTATAATTGTTGCAGTCGGCCCGAGCAACCTTATCTAAACGTTAACTTCTCTTCACGTTCCCGTGCCGAGACCCCCCTATGGCCCATAAAGTGGCGAAAAAACGTTGGTTTCTGCGCCCATCATGGGTGATCTGCTGCGGTGCAGTTGTGGTTGCGATTGGATTTTGCGTTCGACAAGAAATTCAGACACAGATTTCAAGACTTTTGCAATCCAGGAGGTCTGCAGCAGAAGCGTCTGCAGGCACTTTGGTGATATGTGGCGGAGGTGACGTGCCATCTGCGGCTCGCCTTAAATTCATGGAACTGGCAGGTGGTCAAGAGGCAAAGTTGGTCATCATCCCAGGTGGCGAAGAGGATGAGAGCAGTTTCTCAAGTTATTTTGATGTTTGGAAAGACTTCGAACCGCTTTCATTTCATATGCTCAATGCCACCAGTCGGGAACAGGCCAACGATTCTGACTTTACAAGCATCCTCGACGATGCGACTGGGGTTTGGCTGGGAGGTGGACAGCAGAATTGGCTGATCAATCGTTACTCGCATACGTTGGTCGAAGATAAATTGCACGCCCTGCTCAAACGGAAAGGGGTCATCGGCGGCACTTCCGCTGGGGCTGCAGTTATGTCGGCTGTGATGGTTGCGGGCGGCGGACGCAAGAATCCGCAAGTCGGCAAAGGCTTTGGGTTCATGCCCGGTGTCGTCGTTGATCAGCATTTTCTGAAACGCAATCGTTTTCTACGACTGCGAAGCGTGCTCGATGTACATACGGGCTTGATCGGTTTAGGCGTCGATGAGCAAACCGCCATGGTATACTCAATCGCCACCGACCGGCTGGAGATACTGGGCGATTCCTACGTCGTTGCCTGCGTTCCCCGCAGTAACAAGTTAGACATCGAGTTCTTGCAAGCCGGCGATGACATTCGATTGTCCGATCTTCGCCAGGAGGACTCGATCTTAGCGACGACCATTAAACAAGTGCTTTTCGATTAGCTAACTGTGGCTAATATGAACCACTTTCCCGCTATCGCTGTCCAGCTATATATCTGTCGCTTCATCCTAACTCTTTCACTGTACGTAAGGCCAACTCCTTGAATTCGCAGCCCAATTCTTCTCACGAGTCCGCCCCATTCCTCAGCCAACGCGCGATCCATGCAGCGGGTCAACCGATTGGAAAACTGATGGCCCAAGCGCTTCGATTTCCACAGCTGATCTCATTGGCTGCCGGATTTGTGGACAACGCCACGCTACCCTGCGAAGCAGCCTCGCGAACCTTGCAGGCTCTGGCGCGCGACGAAGTCCGGTTGCGCAAGTCGTTGCAGTACGGTACGACAGCGGGTTTGGAAGAACTTCGTCAGGTCATCATTGATTGGAGCTACTCGCCGTGGCCCATGCATAGCGTGACCACCGACCGCATGCTGCTCGCATCGGGCAGCAACCAGTTGTTGCATCTTCTGGCCGAAGCGATTCTTGACCCAGGTGACATCGTCATCGCCGCTGCGCCGACCTACTTCGTGTTCCTCGGTACGCTCCGCAGCATGGGGGCTCGAACAATCGGTGTGCAGGCTGACCAAGACGGTATGTGTATGCAAGCGCTTCGCAGGCAGCTCGAACAACTGGCTGCATCGGGGCAAGCTAAGCGCGTCAAAGCGATCTATTGCATCACCGACTTCGACAATCCCGGCGGTAGCACGCTGTCACTCGAACGACGTCGCGAGATGCTAAGTATCGTCGAAGAGTGGCGCAGTCAACACGGTCCGCTCCTCGTCATTTCGGACAGCGCCTACCAGCACCTACGTTACGATGGAGAAGCCCTCCCGCCGCTGCTGAGCCTCAGCGACTCGGCGGCTGAGTTTGTAGTTGATCTCGGCACCTTCTCCAAAGTCTTTTCACCCGGCATTCGAGTCGGCTGGGGCGTATTCCCTCGAGCCCTGATTGAACCGCTGCTAGACATTCGTTCGAATATCGACTTCGGTGCACCGCACATTAATCAGTCGATTATTCACGGGGCCTTGGCCAGTGGTGAACTGGAAAGCCATCTGCCGACGATCTGCCAAGGTTATCGAATCAAACGCGACGCGATGCTCTCCGCCTTAGACCAGCACATGGCTGGCATGCCCGGAGTTCACTGGGATAAACCTGCCGGCGGAATGTACGTCTGGTTGAGATTGCCTGAGTCCATGGACACGTCAGAGCAAGGCGAACTTTGGCAGTTAGCGACACAGCACGGCGTGCTCTACGTTCCCGGCCATCATTGCTATCCGACCGAGGGTCAGCAGGTTGAGCGAAATACGATGCGATTGAGCTACGGCGTCCAGTCACCTGAGAGCATTCGCACGGGGATCGGACGGCTAGCAGAGGCTGTCGAGGAACTGGTGGGTCTTGCCAGCCGATAAACTTCGGCAGGCACCCATTCTTGTTGTTACAATGAATTAGCGGAACCAAACTGGCGATTATTGGCTTTGTCTCAAGAGGGGTCTGAAAGGGTCAGACCCCATTTGAGACAAAGCCTAGCCAAAACGTGAATGACTTTGCAAGCGCTTCGCTAAAGCTATACCCGATCGAGCCAAACATGAATTTGTCAATAAGATGTGCCACCGCGCAAATAGCCACAACTCTGTTCTTTTCCGCGTTGATCGCTGGCAACGCAAACTCGCAAGTGGTTCAGCTTCCGAGCGTGCACAATTTCAGTTACAGTGGCGGAGCTTGGGTACCTGACGGTGGATCTGCATCGCTAGCTGGCAACTCTTACGCCCGTTCCGGCAGTGTTTCAAACGGATGGGGACCTTACGGAACGCGCGCTAGCGGAAGTTCTTTTGGCACTTCCAATTCAAGCGTTGCGGTGCAGGTCATTGACTTGCGGGCGCTTGACGACGCGATCCTTTCGTCCAGTGTCGCCAATCCCAATCCGAAAGTACGAACAGCGACTACGACAGGGCGAAGTCTAGTGGGCGGCAGCGCTCCCACGGGAACTGCGCCAAAGATAGATCCAGGCAAATGGCAACGCGTTCTTGCTGGCGGACAACCCACCGTTCCCGTCCACACTTCGTTAGCGGAAGCCGATATCCGCTTCTATTTGAAGATGGGTCAAGAAGCGGAAGCCGCCAATCGCATCATGGCCGCGCGAGTCTATTATCGGATGGCCGTCGAAGCGATGACACCCGAGATGCAAACTCGCTATGAGAAAATCCTAAGCGCCCGCAAAGCAACCGTAGAGGCCGATCTTGCTGCCAAGAAAGCCAGCACTCGTCAACAGTTTTGAATTCTGTGGTACGCGCCTTGTATCCCATTGGCTGTAGTCGAGTCGCTCCGCGACTCGACTATGCTCACGACAACGAAGGCCGTTAATCAGGTAATACCTCCGAGTTGCGGATCAACTCGGCCACGTTTCATAGGGTTGGGTTAGGCGATAGCTAAGGCTATTTCGGTACCTTGGCAGTGCTATCCTTACTGTAGTCGCTCTTCTGACCGGAGCCGCGATAGGATTGCTGAGTGGCGTCGAGATTCTGCTGCTCACGCATTCCCTTACGATTCAAGGCCCAGTTCCTTGAGTCCAACTGTTCCGCCTGCATTCCATTGAGTTTGCAACGCACATCCAGTTCGGGCACACCTAGCGCTCGGTAGTTGGTTCCCAAGTAGTCCGCGTTGAACTTCAACAGCTTTCGGGCCTCTTCCACTTCACCTGCGTCGCGCAGCTCAGTTGCTCGACGGTTGCGTTCATTGGCGATCTGAATCACACAGGCTGCGAGAACTTCCCGGTTGACTTCCTTTTCGGCAACTTCGATGGAATCGGTGTATTTGACTTCGACCGAACTGCTAAGTTTGTCCTTGGTTTCGGTCGCCATGTTCATGTATTCAACTGCGACATTGGCAACCGCAGTGCTCGAATGGGCTTTCCCAGTGGTCATTTCGAACTCGACGACGAAGTAACGCTCTTGACCGGAATACAATTGGCCCAGTTCGATCGTGACCTGCTGGCCAGTGATATCGGCAGGGTAGTTGAGCACTTTGATCGGCCGCACCCCTTCAGCCATCTGCGCTTTGATAACGATTTTCTGAGCCACTACGCTGAGCACATCGTCGAATTCGTTTTGAAAAACCTGGACTAAGTTTTCCGCGTCTTCGATGAACACGTGGTTACCGCTGCTAGCCATCGCCAGGCGCGTCATCAGGTCTTCGTTGTAACCCAAGCCCAAACCCATCGTCGATACGCTAATACCCTCTTTGATCAGCGAAGCGCCGAGTTCCTCGAGTTCGCTTGGCGCGGAAGGGCCGACATTGGCCAGGCCATCCGAAAGCAGAATGACACGATTCACACGTTTATCTTCTTTAAATTTACGGACTTCAGCGGCGCCCTTGCTCACACCGGCAAACAGAGCGGTATTTCCGCCCGCTTGAATCGCGCGAATCATCGCCTTAATTCCTTGTCGATCGGACGCTTTGGTAGCCGGCACAACCACATTAACCGACGAATCGTAAGAGATCACCGATACGATGTCGGTGTCGCGCAAGCGATCGATCGCTTGCACGGCTGCCCGCCGAGCCTGCTCGATTTTGTCGCCTTGCATCGAACCGGATTTGTCGATCACTATAGCAACATTGACCGGCATGCGCTCCCGCTCTTTGTTCAACTCGAACCCGGTGAGTGCGATGCGCATGTGATTTTCGACTTTGCCACCGTCGCCAATCGCCACCGTGGGCTTGGCTAGTCCCACATCCAACTTAAGCTGCTTGGCAAACGCACTAGTACCAATCATGCTGAGCACAGCGACCCAGCCCAAACAATGCTGCAATTTCATCTCATGTCTCCTTTTCGAATGCAATTTCTGCGGAAATCAATCCTCACCTATGATTTAACGCTTTTCAGGGCTGGAAGAGTTATGGAAAGCGCAAGCGTTTTGTAAAACTCTTGTAAAATTACAAGCCAGAACGATTGGGGACAATCGTTTTCCAACCAGTGCCCGACCTCATTCCGCTTACTAATGCGAGCAATTCCATGAAACGTTCTCCAAAATTGATCTGCGCAGTTCTGCTGTCCACGGCGCTCAGTTTCACCGTAGCCCATCAGTCTGCTTGCGCCCAAACACCCAAGCATCGCTTTCTAACAGCGGATTCATCCAAAGGTCGGATCGCGATCATCGATGAGCAGGGCAAAACAGAGTGGGAAATGAAAATTGGCCCGCTGCACGATTTGCATCTGCTCAGTAGTGGCAACGTGCTCCTGCAAACGAACTGGACAAAGATCGTTGAAATTGAACCGAAGTCGAACAAAGTGGTTTGGGAATACGATTCGGCAACCGCCAATGGCAACGCTGGTAAGCAGTTGGAAGTACACGCTTTTCAGCGACTCGACAACGGCCTGACGATGATCGCCGAAAGCGGAGTGAGCCGAATTATTGAGGTCGATAGGAGCGGCAAGATCGTCAGCGAAATGCCCTTGAAAGTCGCCGCGCCGAATCCCCATCGCGATACACGTTTGGTCCGCAAACTCGCCTCAGGCAACTACCTGGTCTGCCATGAAGGCGATGGGCTGGTGCGCGAGTACAAAGCCAATGGTGAAACTGCCTGGGAGTACGCAGTGCCCCTGTTTGACAAGAAGCCTGCCCCAGGTCACGGCGTCGAAGCCTTTGGTAATCAGTGCTTTGCGGCGCTGCGTCTGCCCAACGGCAACACACTTATTTCCACCGGCAATGGTCACGCGGTCATCGAAGTCACCCCCGCCAAAGAGATCGTGTGGAAGCTCGATCAAAACGATCTGCCCGGCATTCAACTCGCTTGGGTCACCACACTGCAAGTTTTACCTTCGGGCAATATCGTGATTGGCAACTGTCACGCGGGCGAAAAGAATCCCCAAATCGTTGAAGTTTCTCGCGACAAGAAAGTCGTTTGGACTTTCCATGACTTCGACCGCCTCGGCGATGCAACCACTAACACGCAGTTGTTAACCACCAACGGCGAGAAAGTTGTCGCCTTGCGCTAGTGTAGAGCAATTGTCCCAATTGCTTTCAGAAACACTGGGACAATCGTTCCACACTCACGATCTGCACTCAATTCTCCACTTACTTCGCTATGGGTGTTTCTTTATCGCCATTGCGAAGAAACGGTTCGCGAACTTGCTCGCCGATGACAGGCTTGAGTGCACGCACCCAAATGTTTCGAAAACGCACTGGGTTGCCGTGATCTTGCAACGTGATGGGACCGGTGGCATCGTGTTTTTTGTACTGGGGCGGACGATTGAACGGTGTGTCACCTTTCAATTCGAAATGGTTCAGGACTAAGGCTCCGTTGTGAAGCGCCGTGATGAACGCGGGGGACTTCAGCGAGCCGTCATCGTTGAAACGTGGGCATGTCCAGATGATATCGTAAGCGTTCCATTGCCCTGGCGCCCGCGTGGCGTTGACCATCGGCGGAGTCTGCTTGTAAATCGCTGCGGCTTGACCGTCGAAATAGGTTTCGTTATCAAACGAATCCAAGATCTGCATTTCGTAGTTTCCCATCAAGAAGATTCCGCTGTTGCCACGACCTTGGCCCGATCCTTTGGCTGGCGTTGGTGCCGACCATTCAATGTGAACTTGGCAGTCGCCGAACTTCTGCTTCGAAGTCACAACCCCTTTGCCGGCAACCATATTGCCTTCTTCGACGGTCCAGCGGTCGCCGTTTTCCCAAGCCGATAGATCCTTACCACCGAAAAGCACCACCGCGTCTGAGGGGGGCTGCGAATCGGTTTCTCCCGGTTTGATAATTTCAGGTTTGTTCCATTTGATGCCGTTCAAATATTCTTGAGCAGAGGTTGGGCTGACGAATGCAAACAGGGCTAGCGCGGACGCAGCCAAGCGAGAAAAACGCATAATTCAGACTTTCTTCGGGTCTTTGGGGGTGTTGAGTCGGGAGACGACATTATCTTTCGAAATCGCGCGGTGTTCAACCGGCATTTCGATGCAGGTAAAAACATTTGGCCAGGCTGGGTTCGCATAGAGTGTAGAACGGTTGTCCCCAACGTTGTCCCCAACCGTTCTGCCGAAGGGCAATGGCCCGAAGTCAGCGAGTATTTTTCCAACAGTGCATACCTTCAAGTGACTCAGCGAGCTTTCCGGAACGATTGAGGACAATATTGAGGACAATCGTTCTACAATCGAAACATCTCCCTTTCATTGGCTGGCTAATGTCAATTCGGGTATGATTCTGGGAACTGTGGTCGTGTTTACAATTTGGTTTGGAAGGAAATAATGAAATGAGACTTGTGACTCGACGAGCGTTTGGCTTGATAGCGGGCGGGGCTGCCGTGGGAACGAGCAACTTGCTGTGCAGCGCACAACAAGAAACCCCGCCGCCGATTGGACCCGTCGAGGCGCCGTTTGAACGCGACTATGATGCACCGAGTTTCAAACCTTCGTGGAAGAAACCGCAAATCAATCGGACGCTCGCGCAGGATTTTGTTATTTATGCGCATTCTGATATCGAAAAAGTAAGGACGTTACTCGACCGCGAACCGGGATTGATCAACGCATCCATCGATTGGGGTGCTGGCGATTGGGAAACGGCCCTCGGCGGCGCGTCGCACATGGGCAGGAGAGACATTGTCGAATTCCTGTTATCGCGGGGAGCCCGCATCGATTTGTTTTGCGCCGCCATGATGGGACAATTGGAAGCCGTCAAAGCGTTTCTGACTTTACAACCGACTTTGATCGATGCCAAAGGGCCACATGGTTTCAGCTTGCACTTTCACGCTCAGGTTGGCGGCGATGAAGCGATTGCGACGCTCGACTATCTCCAGTCCATCAAGCCCATTGAGTTGAAGCCGGTTCCGTTCTTGAAAAAGAAAGAAACGGCCACTTCCCAGTAGGGACACCCAGTAGGGACACCCAGTAGGGACACCCAGTAGGGACATTCGATAATTGCCCACCGATCCATCGGTGGGATCTTGTTCGATTCGTTGGACAGCGCCGTTGTGTGCAGCAAAGTTTTGTATTGCAAGGTTTCGGTCCCCTGCCAGACAAGCGGCAGACAAGCGGGGCGGGTGGCCGAAAAAAGTGCTAACATCGCTTTGCAGCGCGAAGTGTAGCTACGGGTTGTCTATGCTGCGGGACGAACGATCAACACGGAGTTGATGCCCAGCATGCCGAACGAATTGTTCAAAATATAATTCACGCGTGATACCTCACGAGCTTCGTTGGCGACGATGCCCTTGATAGCGCATTCGGGGTCCAGGTTGTCGAGATTGATGGTGGCGTGGACAACACGGTCTTTGAAACTGGGTAGGTTACCGGCCAACTCCAGTGCTCCTGCGGCGCCCATCGTGTGGCCGATGAAACTCTTGGTGTTGTTGAAGTAAGTGCTCTCGCAGCCATCAAAGGCCGCCCGCAGGGCCACGCACTCTTGGGAATCGCCGCTGCTGGTGCCGGTGGCGTGCGTGCTGACGATATCTATTTGGTTCGCGTTCAGACCGGCTCGTTTCAAGGCAAGCGCGACGCACTGGGCTTGGCGTTCTGGGTTGGGTAGCACAAAGTCGGTGGCATCGGTGTTGATGGCGTACGAAACAATTTCTGCGAGGATCTCAGCGCCGCGTTTTTTGGCATCGCTCAAGCGTTCGAGCACATACAAGCAGGCACCTTCGGAAACGACAATGCCATTGCGATCGCGATCGAAGGGCCGCGAGGCTTTGGACGGATCGTCGTGAGTTGCCAGGGCTCCTTGGCTTTTGAAACTGGCAAAGATCCCAAACGTGTGAATGCTCTCCGAAACTCCGCCGGCAATCGCTAAATCACAGTCCCCTAGGCGCAACATCTGCACCCCTTGAATGATGCCTGCATTGCCCGCAGCGCAAGCGGCCCCAATCGTGTAATGCGGTCCAGTAACCCCTAGGTTTAACGCAACCTCTCCCGCTGGGTTGTTGGCCACCGTGCGTGGGTTGTGGTGATGCGACCAATACTGCGTGTCGTAGTCAAAACCTTTGATCTGGTAGATCTCGTTTTCGGTTTCGACGTTGCCGTGTTCGGTCACGCCGATGTAGATGCCGACTCGGGATTTGTCGACATTGGCCCACTCAAGTCCGCTGCGAGCGATCGCCTCGTTGGCAGCCCAAATGCCGACGCTGCCTGCGCGAGTACCGCGACGGACGTCTTTCTTTGACTGGTACTGCGTGGCCGGAAAATCGCAGATGCCGGCCAGTGTTTTACCGACGTAGCGAATCTCATACGGCTGCACACCGGAGCGACCTTCCAGCAGGCTGGCCCGGTACGATTCGAGGTTATTTCCGTTGGGGCTAGTCAGTCCAACCGCGGTCATTACGATCCGCTGTTCATCGGGTAACTGTGCGGCCTTGTCTTGAGCGATCATGAATGGAGGCTTGTTGGGGCTTTGATTCTCGAAATTCCGGCTCGCAAGATTGCGAGCAAGTCCTTGAAACTAATGCGGCGCGGAGATTCTGACAAGCCGCGCGCGTCGACCAAATCGCGGTCGGAGTCGCCGGGATTCACGCCAGGCATCGTAAACGAGGGCTTTATCCCCTCTTAGTTTTGGGTGAACGCTCTCACGCCTTGCGAAGGGCGGGCTGATTCGTCGGTAAGTTCATAGGGATCAGCAGACTCGGGGGGCGTCCCCCCACCTTTGCATTGGCCCAAGACACGAGCAAAGAAAGAGGTAGTGGGTAGAAAGTAGACCGAGTAGACAAGGAGAAAGAAGGCGAATGCCATCTTGTGCCTGGAAAAAAGCGAAAGGGAAGCGAAAGGGGAAGCGAAAGGGGAAGCGAAAGGGGAAGCGAAAGAAGGGAAGCGAAAGGACATGCAATGCGGATTGATGTATCCGTCGACTCTGGTAAACTCTGGCGATTAACCAG
Source organism: Planctomycetia bacterium (assembly GCA_031367855.1). Lineage (GTDB taxonomy): Bacteria > Planctomycetota > Planctomycetia > Pirellulales > Pirellulaceae > Aureliella. Next base: position 32,142 of record JANLQO010000166.1, read on the forward strand.
GGAGAACCAGATATGACGATTGCACGTTCAAAATTGGTAGATGTCGCCGTAAGTCGTTGGTATCA
>JANLQO010000179.1:0-21225 GCA_031367855.1 Planctomycetia bacterium
TTGGTGTTGTTTGCCTCGAAGTCGGCGTTGGTCATTTTCAAGTTGAGTTTAATGTCACGGTAGGTGTACTCTTCAAGCAGTTCCTTCTCGGCACCTTCATGAGTTGGCCAAGAGTAGGCCGCATAACGGACCGGAATGTTCAAGTTGTCGTCGATAAAAATCTCAGCGACATGGAAATCGAAGTAGGGTCGAGGCACTGGATGTGTAACCACCAGAACGGTGCATGGTCGATCTTTCTCGACTTGCGCGCCGGTCCTAAATTCGACGCTGCATTCTGCATGCTTGCGATCCCGTTCGCCTTTTTCGATCAACTTAACGACTAGATTTTCAAACCCGAAATCAGTGATCGGGTAGCGTTGACCCTGCATGGCAATCATGCCGTGTGGGTCGAGATTCATCGTTGGCAAAAGGCGGCCTTTCATGCCGCCTTCGTGGGCAGTGATGTTTCCACCGTTAGCGCCTTCAACATACATAACTTCTCGGCCCTTGACGCTGGCCGGCTTAAGAAAGTTCATATACACACTAAACGGAACCTTTACGGAGCCATTTTCATGTTTGCGATTTCGGACCTTGGTAAACATGAATTCATGTTCGCCCAGAGTGCCGTTAACGCGTTCGCGCTTGATGACGATCGCGGAGTAGTCAGCGATGGAGGTGCGGATGTGTTCGAGGCTCTTGCGCGCGATCACCAATGCGGGGTCGAGCGGGTGAGTGTTGGCTTCGGGTGCGAGGGCCGGGTTTTGGCTATCGTTCTTCGAAATGCGATAGACCGGCTCGCTCTTCGCATCCTTCTGCTGCGCCCACGCGGCAGATGTGACCATGGCTGAGCCAAATAATGCAGAGGTGGTTAGAAAATTTCGACGATCAACACGTCTCATCGGCTCGCCCTTCCTTGGGATCCAATACGAGGGAGTTCAGTTCTCGCGGCAGTGGCTTCGCCAAGCGACTCATTCGCTAGCGACACTCCAATGCTATTTATCGAACGCTTCCCGGTGTAAAACCAGTTCAATGCTCTCGCAACTTGCTACACGCATAGCCGTCGAAGTCACGCGGACTGGAAAGAGTCGAACAATCCTTACAATCGGTCGTTGAGATGCCTAACTACACCCAGACTCTTTGAGCAACATTAGCAACTATCAGAAATCCCCGCGATGCCAATTGCTAGACCGCAGTCTCGGCTTCGAGCAGTTTTGCTAGCTCGGCGAATTGCAATCGCTGCTCTTCGGTGATTTCTGGATAGGCCAAGCCTAGCGATTCAACGCGTGAACAAATTATGTCAGCGATCGCCGCGCGAGCGTACCACTTGTTGTCCGCTGGAATTACGTACCATGGTGCCGACTTCGTGCTAGTGGCCGCTAGCATTTCCTCATAGGCCTTTTTGTACTCGGGCCACAAGCGGCGTTCTTCGAGGTCGCGAGCGTTAAACTTCCAGTTCTTTTCAGGTTGTTGTAAACGCTCAAGCAGTCGCCGCTTTTGCTCGTCAGGTGAGACGTGCAGGAAGAATTTTATGACTTCGGTTCCGTTGCCAACCAAACTGCGTTCGAGAGCATTGATTTCCTTGAAGCGACTGGTCCACAGTTTTTCGAGCAACTTCGGCTTCAACGACTTCAAGCCGGGCAAACGCTGCGGTGAAAGAAAATCGGGATGCACGCGAACAACCAGGACCTCTTCATAGTAAGAACGATTAAACAAACTAATTTTGCCCCGCTCGGGTAAATACTGCATGGGCCGCCACAGGAAATGATGCTCCAGTTCCGTGGAGTTTGGCGCTTTGAATGCAAACGCTTGGCAGCCCAACGGATTGACGCCGGTCATGACGTGCCGAATGATGCCGTCCTTGCCGCTGGCGTCCATGCCCTGCAAGATCACCAGTAAAGAATAGCGATCATCCGCGTACAGTTTGTCTTGCGCCTCTTGCAATGCGCTCACGTCGACGGCCAGCGATTCTTCGGCGAGTTCGCGATTATCGAAGTCCTTTCCAGCTTTGGTCGAGATCTTGGCAAGGTTTACTTTTTGTTCTGGCTCAACCATGAACTTTTTGATATCAAATCGGTGCTTCTTACCCATGCTTGTCGCCTCTTTGGAAATGCTCGCGTTGAACAGAAGATACAGAAGATCTAGCCTAATTTGTAATCAATTCCAGCGTTACTGTGTGCCGTCGCGAGGCTTGGGGCATGAAAGAAGCTGGAGCTTGTCGCCCCACAGGCGGGATTGTGCTGTTCGAACGGTGCGGATCGCTTTAGAATCACCCAAGGACAGGGCGGGAAAGTCGTGGGTGGCGTTCAGCGACAAGTGGCGGATTTAATGGCCTCAGCCGAACCGCGCTCCCGCACGGACTGTCCATTTCTCGACCTCATTTAATCATTTAATCTCGAAGCAACAGCTCTGAATTCAATGCCTGCTCGCAAAATACTCGTCACCGCTGCTCTGCCCTACGCTAACGGTCCAATTCACATTGGGCATTTGGTGGAATACATCCAGACCGACATCTGGGTCCGCTTTCAAAGGTTGTTCGGCAACCGCTGCGTTTTCGTCTGCGCGGACGACACCCATGGCACTGCGATCATGTTGCGGGCTCGCAATGAAGGCCGTAGCGAAGTTGAAGTGATCTCTGAAATGAAGACCAGTCACGAGCGAGACTTCGCCGACTTTGATATCGCCTTCGACAACTACGGTAGCACCAATTGCCCTGAGAATTATGAACTTGGAAAACAGTTCTGGAGCTCTTTGCGCGAAGCCGGTTTGGTCGTGGAACGCGAGGTGAGCCAGTTATTCGATCCCGTGGCGGGGACGTTTCTGGCGGATCGATTTGTTAAAGGAACTTGCCCGAAGTGCAAGGCCGAGAATCAGTACGGCGACAATTGCGATAAGTGTGGAAGCACGTATTCGCCGGCTGATCTGATCGATCCGAAAAGCACTGTGAGCGGTTCAACTCCGGAAGTGCGCAGCGCGCTGCATTTGTTTGTTGAGTTGGAGAAGTTGCACCCTTTCCTGGAAGAATGGACGCAGTGCGGGAAACACTTGCAATCCGAAGTGGCGAATTACTTGAAGGGCCATTTCCTTGGCGAGCCGCTCCGCGACTGGGATATCTCGCGACCGGCTCCGTACTTCGGTTTTGAGATCCCTGACGCGCCGGGAAACTACTGGTACGTTTGGTTCGATGCGCCGATTGGCTATATCGCCAGCACTTGGGAGTGGTGCAAACGCACCGGCGAGCAGCTTGACGATTGGTGGAAGAGCCCCACCACCGAAGTGCATCACTTCATTGGCAAAGACATCACTTATTTCCATACGCTGTTCTGGCCTGGTATGCTCAAGGTGGCTGGATTCAGTCTGCCGACCAAAGTTCACATTCACGGGTTCCTAAATGTCGCCGGTGAAAAGATGAGCAAGTCGAAGGGGACATTCATCAAGGCCGAAACTTATTTGAAGCACCTCAATCCGGCGTTCTTGCGCTATTACTTTGCCAGCAAGCTCGGGCCGCGGCTGGATGACCTGGACCTGACCCTCGATGAGTTTGTGAACAAAGTCAATGCGGACTTGGTAGGTAAAGTAGTTAACCTTGCTAGCCGCACAGCCAAATTTGCTCAGCCAACGGGACTTGCCGATGTCTATCCTGATGATGGCGGCTTGTTCGATCAAGCGGCAAAAGCCGGTGCGCAGATTGCCGAAGCTTACGAAGCCTGTGACAACGCCAAAGCCATGCGATTGATCATGGAACTGGCCGACCGCGCGAATCCGTTTGTCGAAAATGCACAACCTTGGGTGCTTGCTAAGGATTTGCAGCAGCGCGGCGATGAACTGCGCGATGTGTGTACTATCGCGTTAAATTTGTTTAGACAAATTGCGATTTATTTGGCGCCGGTTCTTCCACAGCTCGCTCTCCAGTGTGGCGAGTTGTTAGGTGAACCGCTGGTGAATTGGAATCAAAGTCAAAAACCGTTACTGGGAACGACCGTCAATAAGTTCGAGCATATGCTGGGACGCGTTAAAAAAGAGGAAGTAGAAGCGATGATTGAAGATAGTAAAGAAGCCGCAGCAGTGAATGAAGCGACTGCAACGGAATTGGTCGGAGACACCTGGAACGATTCTGACGAACCGCTCAAGGCCGAACCGATGGCCGAAACATGTTCGATCGATGACTTTGTGAAGATCGATCTCCGCGTGGCCCGTGTCATAGCGGCTGAGCACGTGCCCGAGGCTCGCAAACTGTTGAAGCTGACGCTTAGTCTCGGCGGCGATGTTCGCAAGACCGTGTTCGCCGGCATTAAAGCCGCATACGAGCCGGAAAAGCTGATCGGTCGTTTAGTGGTGTGCGTGGCTAACCTCGCGCCGCGTCAGATGAAATTTGGCTTAAGCGAAGGCATGGTCACTGCTGCTGGCCCTGGAGGCGAAGAGGTTTTTCTGCTGGCCATCGATTCCGGTGCCAAACCCGGTATGCGCGTGCATTAGCAATGCAAACCGATACGGGCAGTGCTGATAAAATGTGTAGAAGGGTTGTCCCCAACCGTTCTGTCGAGGGGCAACGGGCCGAATTCGACGCGCAGGTTTCCAACCGATGAAAACGTTCAAGTGCGTCAGCACGTTTTCCGGAACGATTGAGGACATCCACTAATGAGATCGTCATGTACCTGAGGAAATGCTCCCTTTTCTTCCTTGTAATCGCTTCCGTATTCCTGGCATCACCGTCCATAGTCTTAGCTCATGTTATTCAAGTTGCAGGTGAACAAGTGGCTGAAGACGGACAACTCGAACGTAGTCTTCCGAATTGGCAAACGCCGACCCTGGGTGGCAAGCAATTGTGGACCGACTTTCAGTGGCGCGGGGGTTGGCGTATCCAACAACATGTGTTGACGAAGCATTGGCGGTTGCTAAATGCCGGCAATGTGCGGCAAGCCTGGGGAAGTCGCGCTGCCTGCGATGCAGAGTTGAACAGTCGCCAGCCGGACAGTCGTTTACCGACGACCCACGCGATCATCTTGATGCATGGCTTGGGTCGATCGAGTTCTTCGATGAAGGGGCTGGCAAAGTACCTAAGCGAGAACGGATTCGGTACCACAATTTGTTTGGAATATGCCAGTAGTCGCGATTCCATTTCGCAGCACGCGGCCGCGCTCTGCGAAGTGGTCGCCGGTCTTCCCGCGGATGTGCAATTGGATTTCGTGGGACACAGTATGGGCAACATCGTCGTTCGCCATGCGATGGGAAATTGGCGACAAGCGGGCGCATCACGAGTCTTGGATCGCATTGAACACGTCGTCATGCTCGGCCCGCCCAATCAAGGAGCATCGATAGCGAGACAATTGGCTCGGACAGGTGTCTTCGGTTGGGTCGCTGGCGAAGGCGCGTTAGAGCTGGGCAAGAATTGGAGAGAGCTTGAAATGAAACTGGCCACACCACCCTGTCCTTTTGGGATTATCGCAGGCCGCCTCTCCGATAGCTCGCTTGCCAACCCGTTAGTGGATGGCGCCGGTGATTTCGTGGTCAGCGTTGAAGAAACAAGGCTCGACGGGGCAGCAGATTTTTTAGAGGTCCCAGTGCTCCATACGTTTTTGATGGATTCGCCGGAAGTGCAGCGCGCCGTGGGGAATTTCTTGAAGTCATCAAAGTTCCATCTCTGAGCCCGGCGGGGCCGAAGAGGCTCGTCTCAAACTACCCCTCGGGCGTAAGACCCCAATACTTCTAATCGCAGGGCTTGTTTGCTGAGTTTCTGAAGTGCACTGGCAACAGGCTTCGATTTCTCATGCCCTTCGAGTTCGACGAAGAACAGGTACTCGTTCGGATGACTTGGCAACGGGAACGATTCGATCCAGGTGAGATTGATCTTCGACTCTCGAAAAGTCACCATGGCGTCAGCGAGTGCACCAGGTTGGTGCTTCAACTGAAACATGAGTGAGGTCTTGTCACGATCCGTGGGTTCACACGGGCGATTGCCGATGACAGCGAATCGTGTGATGTTGTGCGAGTTGTCTTCGATGTTTTCGTCGATGACTTCGAGGCCGTGGTGAATTCCAGCTTCGAAACTGGCGATGGCTGCGACACCGTCTTTGTCGGCTGCTAGTCGAGCCGCAGCGGCGGTGCTGGCGACTTCGATCAAACGTGCATCCGGCACATGTTGGCTGAGCCAGCCACGGCACTGCGAGAGCGCTTGGGGCTTGCTGTAGACTTCCGTGATCTCGCCGCGCGGACATCGGCCCAGCAAGCAATGTTGCACCGGCAAGAGCACTTCGCCGCAAATTCGTACCGGCCAGCGAGCGAACATGCCTAGCGTATCGACCACTCGACCGTCGGTGCTGTTCTCGATTGGCACGACACCAAAGGCGGCTTGACTGCGCACCAGTTCTTCAAACACTGCGGCGATGCTGGCAACGGGTACAAGCGATGCTGCTTGACCGAAGTGTTTGACGGCGGCGAGGTAGCTGTAACTATAAATAGGCCCAAGATAGGCGATCGCTTGCGTCAGGCGGACTTCGTGTTGACACAGGCTGGCGACGTGCATCATCCAGTCCATGACTAGTCTCTTCGACAAGTGAAATTCATCGGCTAACTCGCTGGCCAAAATCGAACAGCTTTGCTGTTGTTCTGACAACGGCAAAGGTTTCCCCTCTGCCTTGGCTTGCTCAGTAGCGACCCGCATGACTTTAACTCGCGACGCCAGCAACTCGATCAGCTCTCGATCGATGACCTGCAACTGTGAGGAAGGCGAAACTTGGGGCGATGCCGTTCGGCGTGCTGCCGGTTTTGAAACTGTTTTTTTGCCTGGGATCGGGTGGCTGCTTGCCGGGGATGATTTAGAAGCGGTTTTGGTTTTGCGGGGCATGATCTAAATCGATTGGGGTGCGTGGAAATCAATCTGGAGAGCTTTGGTGGCTTTAATTTAAATCCCAACCGTCCTTCCGGCTATCACCCAGACCGTCTCAGGCACTGAACCCACAATCGCCGCATCCATCGCGATGGAGGAGCGTGGTGGCACACTGCCGTTGCATTCCCAGCTCAAACCGACCGAGCACCTCGGTCAGGACAAAATAGAATCACAGCCTGTCAATTTGGCAATTCCTAGTTTTTGTGGCTTTCGAGCAGGCTCGCAAAAGTGGCACAAGTGACAATGTTCGCATTTCTGGTCTGCCAAGTGGTGCAAAAAACGATTTGGCACGCTCGTTGCATTAAGGTGAGGTCCTGAATCAAGGGGTGCCCGTTTGGCGTAAATCCAGTCGCAACCAAGCTTTGCCGCGACAACGAATAAAATCATCTGATCGACTGAAAACTTGGAAAACTTGTAGGAGAATTCAACATGGCTCAAGGCGAAAAAATTATCGGCATCGACCTCGGCACGACCAACTCGGTCGTGGCGATCATGGAAGGTTCCGAAGTCAAGGTAATCCCGAACGCCGAAGGCAACCGCCTGACGCCCAGCGTGGTAGCGTACACCGACAAAGACGAAGTCATCGTCGGCGAACCAGCTCGCCGTCAAGCGGTTACAAACCCGCGTCGCACTGTTTATTCGGTAAAGCGATTCATGGGTCGCCGTCACGCGGAAGTGCAATCCGAAGAAAAGATGGTTCCCTACCAAGTCGTCGGTGGCGAAAGCGAATACGTTAAGATTCAAATCGGCGACAAGCAATATACGCCCCAAGAAGTTTCTGCCAAAGTGCTTCGCAAGTTGAAGGAAGCCGCCGAGTCGTATCTAGGCCATCGCGTGAGCAAAGCGGTCATTACCGTACCCGCTTACTTCAACGACGCTCAGAGACAAGCGACCAAAGACGCGGGTCAAATCGCCGGTCTCGAAGTCGCGCGTATTATCAACGAGCCTACGGCAGCAGCCCTAGCCTATGGGCTCGACAAGGCCCATGATCACAAGATCGTTGTGTTCGACTTGGGTGGTGGTACGTTCGACGTCTCCGTGCTCGAAGTTGCATCGACTGGCGAAGGCGATCAGCAGAGTAAAGTCTTCGAAGTGATCTCGACCAGCGGTGATACGCATTTGGGTGGTGACGACTTCGACGAAGCTCTCGTTCACTACGTCGCGGATTCATTCAAAAAAGACACCGGCATCGATTTGCGTAAAGAGCCGATGTCACTGCAACGATTGCAAGAAGCATGTGAAAAGGCCAAGAAGGAGCTCAGCTCGGTCCCGCAAACCGATTTGAACCTGCCGTTTATCACGGCTGATGCAAGTGGACCAAAGCACTTGCAAATGGCGATTACTCGTGCCAAATTCGAAGAACTGGTTGACTCATTGATCGAACGTTGTCGCAAACCCGTGCTCCAAGCACTGGAAGATGCCAAGTTAAAGCCCAGCCAAATCGACGAAGTGGTTTTGGTCGGTGGTTCAACTCGCGTTCCCAAAGTGCGTGAAATCGTCAAGGCGATCTTCGGCAAAGAACCTCACCAAGGGGTGAACCCTGACGAAGTGGTGGCCATCGGTGCTGCCATTCAAGGTTCCGTGCTGGCTGGTGATCGCAAGGACGTCTTGCTGCTCGACGTGACGCCGCTAACCCTCGGTATTGAAACTGAGGGCCGTGTGATGACTGCTCTTATTGAACGCAACACAACCATTCCTGCTGAACGCAAGAATACTTTCTCGACCGCTGCTGACAATCAAACGGCTGTTACAGTTCGCGTATTCCAAGGCGAACGCAAGATGGCTGAGCAAAATCGTTTGCTTGGTGAATTCAACCTCGAAGGACTGCCGCCCGCTCCGCGTGGAGTGCCTCAAATCGAAGTGAAGTTCGACATCGATCAAAACGGTATCCTGCATGTTTCCGCTCGCGATCAAGGCTCCGGTAAGGAAGCTTCGGTGCGCATCGAGCAATCGTCGGGGCTCTCGAAATCTGAAATCGAACGGATGCAGAAAGACGCCGAAGACAACGCCGAAGAGGATCGTCGTCAATTCGAACTAGCCGAGGCTCGTAACAAGTCGCAGCATTTGATCTATCAGCTTGAGAAGCAGATGAAAGAGAATGCCGACAAGTTGACGGACAACGACCGCGAGCCGCTGAACAAAGCCATCGAGAAGCTTCGCAAAGCCTCTGAGGGCAGCGACATCAACGACATCCGCAACGGCACCAGCGAACTCGAGCAAGCCGCTCAAGCGTTCGGCAAAGTCCTGTACGAAAAGGCGGGTACTTCGCAGGCTGGCAATGCCAATCCAGCGGCCGCGGGTGCTACGCCCGGCGATGACGAAGCGATCGACGCCGAGTTTGAAGTCAAGAAAGATTAGTCAGATTACTGCGTCGCTCCGAATGCGTGCCGGTAAACTTGATCATAAAATCAGCCACGGCGGCGGGAGTCATCCCGCCGCCTTTGCATTTTGGTGCGAGGGTCCAACAGGTCATTACGACGGGCGTTTGTCGGGCGTGTTGCTATAAAAGTCCCAGCTCCGCGATCGGCGTTCCTTGATCGACGATATTCCTGGGACGGCCTTGGTGATCCAGGTATTGGGTCGTCAATGGAACGTCGAAGTAACGATAAAGCGTCGCGGCGAAGTCGCCGGGAGTAACAGCGCGCTCTTTGATGGTGCCGCCATCCTTCTCCGTTGCGCCAATTACTTGACCGTGCCGCAGTCCGCCGCCAGCCATGGCCATCGACATCACATTGGGCCAGTGGTCGCGGCCATCCGAGCTGCCTTGGGTTCCCATCATCGGCGTTCGCCCGAACTCGCCCATGGCAATGATCAACACATCGTCCAAGCGACCACGCTCTTCAAGGTCGCTGACCAAGGTCGTCACCAAGTGATCGAACAGCGGCAACAACGGCTTTAGGCCACGACTGATTCCGCCGTAGGGTGGAACGTTGTCGCCGTGGTTATCCCAAGTGCCGCTGGCCGTGTGATAGCTGAGGTCGATCGTCACGAAAGCTACACCAGCTTCTACCAAGCGGCGCGCCAGCAAGGCTTGCTGACACCATAGGTGATCACCATAACGACTGCGAGTTTCGCTCGGCTCTAGCGCTAGATCAAATGCGTCGCGAGCCTGCTTGCCAAGCAATAGATCGACTGCCTGTTGCTGAAAAGCATCCGTTGCTTCCATGGCACCGCTCGAATCGATGTCGCGTCGGATACGATCAATGTCTTTCAGCAAAGCTCGCCGGTCACCGAGTCGCTGGAAATCAAGTCCCTTCGGAAACTGAAAAAGTTCTGCGTTGGTCGTGCGGCCAGTGTGGTTGCCCACCAAATCATAAACGGGCAACTTGGCGGCCATATTGCCTTGAAACGGGTCATACTCCTGACCCGCATATCCGCCAAACGCGATATGGCTGGGTGAACGATAGAAACCTACGTAAGGTGGCATCACCGGATGGCTCGTACTGCGATGCTTGGCAACGATGGATGCAATGGATGGAAAATGCTTCGCTTCACGATTAATGCGCGGTTCCGCGTCGAGGTTTCCCGTTTGAAAAACCATGTTAGGTTCGTGATTACTGAACTTGGCGTCAACCGACCGAATGATCGTGAAGCGGTCGAGCATTGCGGCTTGCTTGGGTAAATGCTCGCAGATAAACACCCCAGGCAGTTTCGTCTTGATCACTCCAAACGGTCCGCGATTGTTCAGCGGTCGATCGGGTTTGGGATCCCAAGTATCGATTTGACTCGGGCCACCCGTCATCCACAACAAAATGACACTCTTAGCCCTTTGCGAGTCGCGGCCCACCCTGGCTGCTTCGGCGCGAGATTGCAGCAAGTTCGGCAGCGTCAATCCGGCCATCCCCGCCATGCTGGCTTTGACCATGTTGCGTCGACTGGATACAACGAGTCCCTCGCGACAGAGCGCATTCATGTTGCCAAAAGCATGCTTGTGCGAATGCGACAAAGTCGGAAGGCTGTTTGTAGAGATTTGCATGCCAAGCCTTTCCTGCCAAAAAGCCTCTCCCGTCAATAAGACCGGGTGCTTTTAAGCATAACTGACGTGGTGGGTTACTTACTAAACCAAACAACGGTTACGTCGCATTGCAAGGCGATTTTTTGCACTTTTTTTCGGTCCCCTGCCTGCTTCACTGGCAGGAGCCGACCTTTTAGCCATGCAAACGGTGGTTTCTGCCAGACGAGCCAGCAGACGAGCCAGCAGACGAGCCAGCAGGGGATCGAACCTCGGCAATCGTATGAGTCTGCTCGCTTAGCGCTTTGGGGGGAGCGATCAGATCGCTCCCAGGATGAACAGCGATATGTTGCAAGTTCCGCAGAGCATTATCGTCCAAATCACCGGCAACGATCGGTTTCGGCCAAGTGGTGGACATCATGACGGAGTTGATGCCTGAACCGATGCCGAGCAATGCGACTCGAGAGTTGGCAGTGAGGCAGCCGGATTGCAAGCCGAGGGTCAGGGCGAGTGGGAGGGCGACGGAGCCGGTGTTACCGAGCCAGCGGAAGGTAGTGAAGTCAGTTTCGGTTGGCATGGCTAGCGATTCGAGCATCATCTTGCGATGCGTGCCGCCGACTTGATGACAAACGGTTGCATCGAAGTTGTCGCGCGGTCCCGCGTGCTCAAGCAAATGCTCGAAGGTGCGTTGTCCCACTGCGAGTCCAGCGTGCAGCAACTGCTCGGAATCGGTTTGCATCAGCGGCTGCATATCGCTGCCTGCTTGATCGTGATCACTCTGGCACAACGCATGATGTTGGCTTTCGGCGCGAGCCACGCAACTGAGCAAACGGTTGTCGGTGCGACTCAAACTGCGATTGACAAGCAGAACTGCGCAACTGCCCGACCCGATGGTCAGCGACGCGAACGAAGGCTTAATGGTTTGACGAGTGAGTGAATAATCGGCATTGAGCGCCGCGATTGTCGATTCGACCAAATTGCGTGAACTCTCCGTACCAACTACGATACCCGCTCGAATGGCGCCGATTTCGATCATGGTTGCGATCTGCACCATGCCGCTCAGCAGACCGAGGCATGCGTTGGACAAATCGTAAACCCAGCAATTGGGACTGAGCCCAAGTTCGCTGTGTACACGACATGCCGTGGCGGGTTCCAGGTAATCACGGCAAACGCTGGCATGGATTAAGCAGCCGATATCTTCCGGCGCGAGACCACTGGCGTCGAGCGCCATTTTTGCACTGCGCGCACTCGGCGCTCCGATCGCCGTCCCGCGTGGCCAGAAGCGGCGTTCGGCAATGCCGCTCATCAGTTCCAAGCGACCTTCGGGCAAACGCAAACGCTGGTAAGTTGGCGCAAGAGCAGACTCGATATCTTGCGAAGTAACAATCTCAGGCGGGAGCGTGAAACCGAGGACTTCAATTGCAACGCGTTCAAAATTCACTTAGGCGTTTCCAGATCGGAAAGAATTACACGATTCGTGAGACCAGATTATACAATGCTGGAGGTCAATAACCGAAGATCGTTTCAACATTTCCGCGAAGAACTTGGTTGCCCAGAGCGATAGCTCGGGCTTCGGACCATTTTTGGGAAATCACAAAATTCTCGGCGAGTACGTGAGCCAAGCAGCGTTTGAACATGTTGAATTTCGGCAATGCAAACTCGAGTTTATACATGTCGCTGTAATAGCCGATTTGCTTGTTGCGCGGGATAGCTTCGAGCCGGGCGGTGAGGTCGCGAGTAATGAAGCTGGGAGTGTTGCTGTACCACCAGTGTCCGTGGGTGACAACGTTCGGAAAGATCCACGAGTAACTGACGAGTTCTTGATTGGTGACGCTGGCCAGCACGGAGATTGGGAAGGTTACTTGTGGGAATGCGTTGAAGAGGTCGCGATATTGGATCAGGGACACGCGGCTGTCATAGAGGTCCTGACCTTGGTACACGCCGCTTGGATATACAGCTCGATTGACGCCGATCATAAGGTCAAAGGCTAGCGCAAATTGTACGCAGTTCTTGGTGAGTTGCCAGAAGATCCAGTAACCGAGTGTCGTGCGATCGTCGGCGGAGGCTTGTTCGTTCGATTGCATGACACGCGTGAGAGCGGCTTCGGCTGTGGCGTCGCTGATCTCCGTGGGTGTGAAGAACGGGGGGAGGCTAATGGCGCACGCGCGCACTCCCTTCGATTTGAAGTGTTGGAAGCGTTGAGTAACCGCTCTCTTCAAATCGGCGAGCGACTGCACGCTTACACCCGAGCATCTAGCCAATCGTTCTCGCACGGTTGGCTTAGCGAAATGGAAAACCAATTCATCGGTGCGGAGACACGGAACGTAACGACAGGTATCAAAGCCAGACAGTTCGTCATCGAAATCGTTGGTGAGGAAAACGGCTTCTAATTTCGAAGCGGCGAGCACTTGTTGTTCCCAATCAGGCTCGTTCATCTTGGCGAGCGAAGCGTCGTAGAGTGCTTCCCAATTCGAGCCGTCGATGCGATCCGTCTCGAAGCCAAACAACTCGCGAGACAACTCGATCAGCCAACTAAGCTGCACAGTATTGTCGATTTGACTGAGTCCCTGCGCAATACGGTGAACCTTTTCTTTAGGGCTGATGCCGGGTTGTTCGATGTGTTCGCGCGGCATGCCGGCCGAGTGGGCGAGTTCGGTATAATAGTGGTAGCCGAGGATGTCAGCCAGCGTTTTGCTGGCTGGACTGTGCGGATTGATATGTGTGTGCGGGTCGATGAGAACTAATTGGCTGAGTTCGTTGTAGAGTCGTTGCTGGAGCGAATCGGACATTGCGGTTAAATCCAGGAGCACGGAGGCAATTTGAACAATGGCTGTAACTCGATACGGGCTCTAGTTTTAAGGTTAAACGCGGCCAGCGAAAAGGCTACGACTCCGAGTATGCCTGACAGGAGCTCAATCCTAGCAGCCCGCAGGCACCGCTAATTTTGCTTTTAAGCGGCCGAACCGGCTACAATCTAAAGTAACAGGTTGGCGTACCAGCATCGTATTTGCTCGCCCAGAGGATTTCCCATGCAAGATTCCGATAAAGTTGATGACGGCAGTTCGCTGGATGCGAATCCCAGAACGGAGGAACTGGGGGGCGAATTCGCTGAATCAAATTTGACTGAGTCCGCGAAAATACCGTCGGCGGCTCTGCTTGACTTGCAGTTATCCGCCAACGATGAAACTGAATCGAAGACGCAGTTCCGTGATTCGCATCCGCGGCACTTGGCATATTCGACATTGCTGAGCCTGATGGTGGTGTTGGTGTTGTTGATTGCAGTTCGCTTGATTGTGCCTTCGTTGGTCGAAAGTGTTCGGTATGGTTGGTATCGCGGCCAATTGCGGGCTGAGTATGAGATGAGCGGCGAGCGCTTGAAGCATGTCTCGTTAGATTCACTAGCGGACGTTTCGCAGATGGTAAGCCAACGCGTCGGGCCAAGTGTGGTGCATATCAATTTGCTACAGGGCGCCGAAGATCAAAGTCCAATGCAGAAGATCTTGATGCATCAAACGCCAAAACATTTTGTTGAAGGCCAAGGTAGCGGCTTTGTGGTCGACAAGGCGGGTTACATACTGACCAATCACCATGTTGTTGACGGAGTGGGCAAAATCGACGTGACTACCAGTGACGGTCGTCGCTTGGAAGCCGAAGTGGTTGGAGTTGACCCACCCACTGATTTAGCGCTGCTGAAGGTTGACGCAACTGACCTGATGCCGATCCGTTGGGGTAATAGTGAACAAATTGTGGTGGGTTCGCCGGTGTGGGCCGTAGGTAGTCCGTTTGGTCTTCAGCAAACCGTTACATTTGGGATTATCAGTGGCAAGCATCGTGTCGATTTGCATGGTACACGCTATGAATCTAGCGTCAGAGCAGGCACGGCCTACGGAGATTTAATGCAAAGCGATGTTGCACTCAATCCAGGCAATAGCGGCGGACCGCTGGTGAATTCGATGGGCGATGTCATCGGTGTAAACGCAGCGATCTTGGGGGAGACCTATCGCGGTATCAGTTTTTCAATACCCAGTAAAGTAGCCATGCGGGTCGCTCAGCAGTTGGTAAAAGCAGGCGAAGTGGCGCGCGGCTGGTTGGGTGTTTCGATGAAAGATTTAGAGGACGAGCAGCGATTCAATAGCGAAGGACGCGCCCAAGCTGGCGTGCTGGTCATCGGCTTTCCGCGCACAGGCGACTCGCCAGCTCACGACGCAGGAATTGAAATCGGAGACGTCATACTCAGCTTCAATGGCAAGCCTGTAATGAACCAAACTGAATTGATGGGGTTCATTGGCGAAGCGGATGCTGGTACGGTGGTACCGATCGAAGTGCGCCGAGGCGGCGACACACTTGCCATGCAAGTAACGCTTGGCAAACGCGCTCGCGAAATCGATCAACGGTAATTGGCCCTGGCGAAAGGCCTGCGGAGCAGGCAACGCAATGAAGCATTTTGTTGCTGAAACTACTGAGTTTCTCGTCTAAGGCACTTTCCGGTCGCATCCGGCAGTTGCGAACCACATGCGAACCACATGCGACCCACTGTGGATCACTCTCTCCGAGCTTGCCGAGGGTTACCTTTTGCCGCTTTAGACAGCCACCCGCGACAGATGGGAGCGCTCGAACTAGAATGGATCTGCTTTGCGAACCATGTATTTTGAGGTGAGACTGTCGATGAGTGTTTTTGTTAGATTTTGCTCAGTTGTTGCGTTGTTGGTATTGTCCAGTTTCAACCGTGTCTCGTGGGCTGACGATTTGCAATCCAAACAGGTTGGCATGTCGGCGTCGAAACCGGCAAGCGGTCCATCGGTTCAGGTCCCGGGCGGCTACATGGTACCCTACACGCTGAAAATTCCGGGCAGCGAGGTGACATTGGAGATGATTCCGTTACCCGGTGGAGTCGTCAACATGGGTAGTCCAGAAACCGAAGCAGGACATCAAACAGACGAGGGACCGCAAATCAAAGTTAACGTCGGTCCTATGTGGGTCGCCAAATGCGAGACGACTTGGAAGGAATACAAGCTCTACATGTCGATGTATCGGCTGTTCAAATCACTGGCGAATGAAGGACGACGTAAAGCCAACGCGACCAACGCTGCAGATGCCGTCACCGCACCCACAGAACTGTATGACCGTACTTTTACGTTTGAGTTTGGAGAAGATGACAAATTACCCGCGGCGACGATGACTCAGTATTCGGCTAAGCAATACACGAAGTGGCTAAGCAAATTGACTGGGCAGCAGTATCGTTTGCCGACCGAAGCAGAATGGGAATACGCTTGTCGCGCGGGTTCCGATGAACCCTACTCATTCGGTAGCGATGCGAGCGAGTTGGACGAATATGCATGGCATGCAGGTAATTCGGACGCGATTCCGCACGAAGTCGGCCTCAAGAAGCCAAACCGGTTTGGATTGCACGATATGCATGGCAATGTCATGGAGTGGACGGTTAACGGCTACTCAGCAGAGGGCTACAAATATGCGGCCGAGAAGAAGCAACCCTTGAGTGTCCTGGATTCGGTGTTTTGGCCCGACTCGGCAGAGAATCGTGTAGTGCGCGGCGGTAGTTTCCAAGATGAAGCCGCGCTGCTCCGCAGCGCCGCCAGAGTCGCCTCCAAGGATGAAGATTGGAAGAGCGAAGATCCCAATGTACCGCTTAGCCCTTGGTGGTTCACCAGTGATCCGGCCCGCGGAGTTGGGTTCCGGGTTTTCCGACCCTACCAGACACTCGACGCAGAAGAGATAAAGAAATTCTGGGAATATGATCACGAGTATATCGAAATGGATGTACGCGCTCGTTTGGATGAAGGCCGCGGCGTCAGCACGGTCGTCGATCAAGAGTTGGCGAATGATATTAAAAAGTCCAGGTAGTATTTTGTCTCGCCGCCGTTCGAACAAGGAGGTTTGCAAGTGGATAATTCGACGAGCCGCGAGCGCAAAATGCCTGAAGAAGCAGACCTGGATGAACTGCGTTGGGGCACGCTCGGCGATTGGGCTCAGTTGGTTCGACTGCCAAACTCGTTCACTCTGATTTCGGATACAACAGCTGCGTCATTAATTGTGGGCAGTTATCTGCTGCCGGTCCCGGCGTTTGTCTTGACCATGCTCGCGTCGTTCTGCGCCTACTGGGCAGGAATGATATTGAACGATGTCGTGGACATTGAAGAAGATCGAGCGTCGCGGCCTTCGCGGCCCTTGCCTGCAGGTCGCATCTCACCGGTTATTGCTGGGCACGTCGCCAATGGAATGCTACTAGTTGGGCCGCTAGTGATTTTGGTTGTGACGACAATCTACACTTCGCAAAAACTGTGGATGGGAGCCGCCTTTGCAGCTGCGATGTTGTTGTCATTGACGGTGCGCAGTTATAACTCTGCGCTAAAGCACACCGTGGTTGGTCCGGTGCTGATGGGATCGTGCCGGTCGCTCAATATTTTGATGGCCGGCTGCTGCATGCTCTCGGTGGGCGAGTCTGAAATGGCACCCACAGCCTTGGTTTGGTACGCAGCAGCCATCGGCGTGTACATCATGGGCGTGACGGTATATGCCAAACGTGAAGAATCCGATAGCCAAGCTGGATGGTTGGCATTCGGATTGATCTTGGAAGTGGCTGGTTTGGTGCTTCTAGCCGGGTTTCCGGTATGGTCGAAAACTGTGCATCCATGGCAACTCGATCCGCAACTGGCTTATCCGCTGTTGATGGGGCTGATTGGTCTAACGGTAGTGCAACGCGGGATGCTGGGCGTTAATCATCCGGTTCCCAGGAAGGTCCAACTAGCCGTCAGGCACGCAATTTTGACTTTGATTCTGATCGACGCTGCGGTCGCGGCGATGTGGGCTGGTCCGTGGTTTGGCGGGGCCGTGGCATTGATGCTGATGCCGGCATTGGTGAGTGCGTTGCGATTTCGCAGTACCTAGGATTTAAGCCAGCTTATTGTAGAGCAATTGTCCCAATTGCTCCCGAGAACGACTGAGACAATCTTTCTACACTAAGAGCCTGTCCGAAAAGAGGTCTGACCCTTTGGAGGCAACACGAATTCAATGCGTTTTTGTCGTTGCCGGAGAGGGTCAGACCCCTTTTCGGACAGACACTTAAACCGTGAAGTGGATACATCCATGTACCTCGGCTATCACGCTTACAGCTTGGTTGATCACTACCTGCCGGATGCAGTCGAATTGCTAAGCGATCTTGGATTCGGTGGGATCGTACTGCCGCTTTCGAGCAGCCGCTTTCATCCAAAACTATTTCAGGACGGAGCGCATGCTCAGATTGCCGCGGAACTCGATGTGGCTCGATCGATGCGCAACGCCCAGTTCGTGATCGATGCGACGGGACCGTTCTTGTTGAGCTCCGTGAATGCAACGCCGCTGACGTTACTTGATCCTGACGAATCGAGTTGGGAGCAGGGGTTAGGCTTACTGCGCTGGGCGTTTGAATTGGCAAATCAACTTGGGAGCGGCCCAGTATTTGTGCGGACCGGTCCCTGGGATGAAAACCGATCGAGTGAGGAGGGACTTGAGAAATTACATCGCCGTTTAGAAGAGGTCGTACCTCTGGCTGCACGCGTGGATGTGACGATCGGCATTCGACCGGCGGCAGGCGACTTCATTGCGACTATTGCTGGATTTGAGCGGCTGTTGCAATGGTATGATTCACCGCATTTGGCAGTTGTGGCCGACACGTCGACAATGTTTTCGCAAATGGAATTGCCGCTGTCAAGTTGCTTAGCGAGAGTTGTCGACCGGCTGTGCGCGGTGATCCTGCGCGAACCGACATTGCGGGGACCGGCGGTTGATTGGATCGATCAAGGGTCGGTCAGCCCACAGGCGGTTGTCGAATGCTTGCAAGAGCTCGACTATGCCGGTGGCCTGTTCGTCGACAGTCTACCCAGTGGTCCGTTGGCTGTGGAAACCGCCAGAATTATCAGTCAACGCATGCTGCCTTGGATCTAGCTCTGTGGCATAGGCTTCCAGCCTGTGTGGGGAGTGCATTAATCGCCATGGACGCAATCGATCCAATGCTGTATACGTCGGCTGGCAAAATATAGCTGTTTTGCCAAGCAACTAGCCGAGGTGTGCAAAAGGGACGAATCGTGGCAGCAGATGCAGTGACCAACCCAGCGATAGAAAATGGAACCAATCCCCAACTCTCTATGACTGAGTGCATAAACCGTTGGCTCAACGATGCCTTCGGTGGTTTGGCACGCGGGGAGCTCAACGAAGCCTCCACGAAGTTGCTGTTCAGTGTTATTGTCCCGGCGGTAATTGCGCTGGTGACGATCGTCGCCTTGTACTTTATCGCAAAATTACTGTCTCGCTGGACGGCTACTGCAGTCTGCAAACGAGTTGACGAGACGCTTGGGAAATTCGCTGGTCGACTGGTCTATTACGGGATCATGACGCTGGGCAGTTTGGCCGTCCTCTCCAAAGCAGGCATTAGCGTTGCAGGCGCAGCGACAGTTCTGGCTGCTGCTGGTTTTGCAATCGGTCTGGCTTTTCAAGGTACGCTCAGCAACTTTTCGTCGGGCATATTGCTACTTGTGTTTCGCCCATTCAAAGTGGGTGACATGGTCGTCGTAGGTGGCGTTTCAGGAAAAGTCAATGAGATCGATCTGTTTACAACAACCATCGATACCAGCGATAACCGCCGCTTGATACTGCCCAACAGCTCCATCGCCGGTACCACTATCGAAAACATCACTTTCCACAACCATCGCCGCGTGGATCTGGTTATCGGAGTTGCGTACAAATCCGACATTGATAAGACCCGTCAAGTGATTCAAGACGCCGTCCAATCGCTCAGTGATAGGATGGTGCAGGGCGATGATCGTGGCTTCAAAGTGTTCTTGTCCAATCTTGCGCCAAGTTCCGTCGACTGGACCATCCGATTTTGGACTGAAAAAGCCGCCTACTGGGATGTTCGCGAACTGTTGTTGGTAAGTATCAAACAGAAACTGGACTTAAACGGCATTGAGATTCCATTCCCACAAATGCAATTGCACCTAAGCGAACCGGACGAAGTGGATCCAATCGAGACTGCTGTCAAAAGAACAACGCACAGTACCATTCCGTTGCCCCGCATGAATACGGCCAGCACCGCGTTCAACCTGACCAAGACCCGCCCCCGAATTCGCGGCGATGCAAGTTAGTGGCGGGGCAATGCGACCTGCGCATCCTGCTTGAAAGCAGTTTCATGGCTGGAAATGCCAGCGGGATTACAGCCATAAAGAACGCAAGCTGGAAGCTTTGGCCACGTTCAGTCGAGGTCCCCGAGTTGCTGCCGCAGACGTCGTAAGACGCGGCTGCGCGCTTGCAATCTTGTGCCAGTTGATAGTGCCACTATGGAATATCCTCTCTGGAAGCGCTCTAAGCACCTTTGCGTTGTACATCAACCCTAACGGAAGAGCGACGCTCCTGAGGAGCTAGCCACGGGTCTCAGAGTTGTGGTCGTTCACTGTTGGTGGTCTAGCCAATGGCAATGCGTTCGCCGTGAATCGTTTGGCATTGGGTAGTCTCTGAATTGGGTACCTCGCCTACGTCGAAACCCACGGCTACTAGCGCCGATGGCTCACAGGAGATTCACTGGCGAGACCACTTACTCTACGTCCGCTGCGACGCGTGATTCCCTCCGGGTTACCAAGCTGCTTGATCAATCGGCTTATCTTTGGCTGGGATCCTCGGCACGTGAACAACTTCGGCCATACCTACAGGAATGCGGCGCCAGCCGCTAAGTCGTCTATAGCGCAACCTGCTAGGCTCATTCAGAATCGAAAGCATTTTTCACCGCGCTAAGCTGTAAGGATCAAGCAAGCATCTCAAGCGAGTGGTATCACTTGCAGTAACGTTTCTCCCGGAATTTGTGTCTCCCTTCTCCTCAGTACTCTGAGGAGAAGGGTCGGGGATGAGGAGCCCGAGTACTGAATTGGAGGGAGACAAACCTATGAAGCCAATGGATCAGAGACAGTTCGCTCGTCACTTGCGCCAGTGTCAGAACACTTACGGACGCGATCACTTCACCGAGCAGGGCAGACTTCACGATGAAGCCCGTGATCGCTTTATGCACTCGCAAGGGATACGCGTGCTGCGTTTTACAGGTAAGCAAGTCGAGACTGAAACAGATTGTGTTCTAGCTCAGATCGACCAAGTGCTTGGCTCACCATCGCAAGCCCCTCATCCCCCGACCCCTTCTCCCCGAATACGGGGCGAAGGGGAGTAGCGGGTGGTTATTTCTACTCGATACCCATATTCATTGTCGCTCCTATCCACCGGTCGATGAACGACTAGCGATGACACTGGAGTGTAACCTTGTTGCTTAAGCGGAGCTTCCGGAGTGTGCGTTCCCAAGCTGGAGCTTGGGAACGAGTTGCAAAATCGATCTGGTCAATTCCACTTTAAACTGGTCAAGTTTTTAGACGGAAGCCTC
>JANLQO010000324.1:0-10217 GCA_031367855.1 Planctomycetia bacterium
CGAAGTCGGGGTGATAGGATTCGAACCTACGACCCTCTGGTCCCAAACACGCGTTGATTTGCAAGTAAATCGCTGTTTTCTCTAGGGAAAACGATGTTTTTGCTCGCTCTCCCTCGGTGCAAATGATAGCAAAGATTGCACGAATGGCAAGGGAATTCTGTACTACAGAGTTTGAAGTCTGTAGGAAGACTATGCTTTCACTCGCAAGCAGAGTCCACGCATTCTGAGATTTGCTTTCAGAACGGAATCTATTTCCCGAGCGATTTTTTTCGGGTCGCCAAAATCATCGAATGTGCAACAGAGTATTCCAGCATGGTGCGGGATTTGTTTGTGAAGCGCCAGAAAGTCACAGACATTTTTTGTGACGACAATTAGCCGCTTTTCCAGCGCCGTTTCGAGGATGAATTCATCAGACAGTCCATCCCCGGATTTGCTGGAGCTCCAATTCCTTGCTAATTCAACTTCATGGCCCAAAAGTCGCAGGAATTTGACAATGTTCGGAACGATATGTTCGTCGGCCAATAGCCGCGCCATTTTTAAGCGGCCTTATTGGCTTCAACTAGATTGTTCAAAGATTCTGAATTCAATTCGCAATATTGCCAAACAGACTTCAGAGTAGCCAAGTCGATTCCGAAAGCTTCTGAAATCTGTTCATCTGAAACTCCGGAGTTGTGATTTTGCCAGAGTTGCCATACTGGAATTCGAGTGCCTGCAATCCTCGCAGCTCCGCCGCATACACCCGGAGTGCAGATAATCGAAGGGCAGATGATAGCAAGTTCGCCACCGAATCGCGTTTCAATTCGATCGCTCATGATTTCGCCGCTCGGTAGTTGAGGAAGCTCTTGCAAATACATTATTACGATCATCGGAGTTTCTTTTGCGGTTGTTGCTGAATTCTAATTGGATAGGAGTGCGTTAGGAGTTCTCCGTCGCATTCGACGCAGAGTTCAAACCAACCATCTCGATTAATACTGATTTTGCTGATGTTTGCAACTATATCAACAAAACCTTGTTTTTTGCACTTGAATTTCGCTTTTGGGTTATTTTCATCCCACCCAACCCGAGTGCCAGCGGTGTTATGAAGTCGAAACGTCATCTCGTGTTCGCCCGTTCCGCCAAAAAAACGTGCTACAACCAACAAGCCAAAGTTTGTCTTGTCAACAGGAATAACAGTGTCGTAGACTCCATACAGCGTTAGTTTTTTGCTATTAGGATCCCTTGCAACGTGATCGCAACAAGCGAGTAACGCGAGCCTCGGCGGGGTCGATTTTGATAGTGATTTAGGCATGATAGTCTGTTTTGGGTTTGGGTCGCCAAATGCAATTGTAGCTCGAAATTCCAGAAGTTAAATTCGAGGTCCAGTTGCGAAGTGAGTTTTGTTGTCAAAACCGCCGTTTATCCGGACCAAGCGTTACACTTTACAGTGCAACGGTCCGTCCGGAGACGGCACTCAAGTTCCTGCCCGATTCGCTTGACCGTGGCGAGTAGGTCATCGTCATCATCGGCGAGCAAGTCCGATGCACTCATAGCAATCACTACCGAACACGCTCGCAGACTTTCGCGGGGCGATGCGTGTGGATCTGCCAAGACTTCACGAACAAGTGCCAATGCATCTTCGCGACCACGTGCTGTGATATTCCAATTCTGCCGGATAGCTGCTTAATTGATTCGCGTAGTGCGTTGCATGACGCATCGAGAATCGGTTTAGTGTTCGGTGTCGCTTCCATGCTTAAAATCGCTTGCTGTGCATCCTGTGCGGCCTCAATAGCGTGTTCCAAGAGTTCGTACATTATCCGATCCTCCGCGCTACTTCGATCGCTTTCGATGCATCCATTCAGCGTAGATTTGCGTCACGTCCGCGCCTGAATGTCCAAGAATCAGTTGAGCGGCTTCTAGTCCAAACTGTTTGCGAATCGCGGTAGCTGCAGTATGTCGCAACTGGTTCGGATGCCAGTGTTCCAACTTTGCCCGCTTGCATGCGTACAGAATCGCTCTGGCGAAAGTTCCGGTCGTAAAGCTTGAACCTGGCGGCCGGCGCGGCTTTCGTGCTCGGTTCGTTCCTGGCCGATTGCCGCAACTAAGCGGAGTTACTCGAGCTGCGTGTTTTGCATCGAGTCGTTGACGTTCCGATTCTTGCGGACTGAAACACGCATCATCAGCACCACGCAACAAATACGGCTTCAGAATCGCTTGCGCCTTTGGACCGATGTAGAGCGTCCGGGACTTGCCACGATACGCGTTTTTGTGCTCGGCCATTTCGATAGTCCAAACATCGTCGGATCGTTTCACCATCGCGGGCGTGATCCTGACCAGCTCACCCGGGCGACAACCTACCAACTGTTGAAACTGAACCATATCGCTGAGCACTTGCGTCAAGTGTGGCAAAGTCGCTTCGATCACGCGCGAGGGAACCGCAGCAATCGCTTTCGTTTCGTGGGCTTCTGTACGGCCGCGTTTGAGTGGATCGATGCATTTCAGCGTTTGGTGAACAGAAACGGGAATCATTCCCTGAGCAACTGCCCACTTCATGATTCGAAGCAAACGGTTCATCTGTTCATTAACGGTCTTGCGGCTTCTGAATCGTGGCGGCTTTGCGTTTGGCTTCGGTTCCTTAATGTGTTCCGCCTTCCTTTTCTTTCCGGTCTTGAATTCGATTGGCGTTGATATGAACCATTCGCGGACAGTTCGAAACTCGGTCGGCCCAAACTGACTTGCCGGAAGCGTAGCGTAAAGTCTGCGAACTGGACGAATGGCGGCTTCGAGATTCGCGTATTCGTTTCCGGTCGGATAGTACTTTTTTGCGTGATCGAGATAAGCCAAGCATACATCGGCCATAAAAGGACCGTTTGAAGCTGGTGAGTATTTCGCAGAATGACGGTTCACAAGCCATTCGGCTTTGACAGTCTCATATTTGCGTTTAGATTCGTCGGTCCCATGCTGGCCTAGTTGGACCACTTTTCCGCCAAGATTGACGTAAGCCTGACCGGTAGGCTTATGAAAACAGTAACCGGGTTCTCGTGCCATCGCAAAGCGCCTCAAAAACTGGGGAACTCTGCAAGTCTGTAGACTACAGAGTTCCCGGTTTTGAAAACAGCGCTCGGACAACTGCGTCCGGTTTGCGTTTTATCAACGAATCGCTTACTGAAACAAAAGTCGGGGTGATAGGATTCGAACCTACGACCCTCTGGTCCCAAACCAGATGCGCTAGCCAGGCTGCGCCACACCCCGAGTTAGTTTTGTTGTAGTCGATCCACCCTAATCTGACAATGTGACCTGAGCCCAGGTTCTTGGCTTCGGCAAGGATTCGTCGATTTATTTTAGCCTACGACGAAAAATGGCTCATCCGGAAATAAGTACGCGACCTTTAGGTAGGCCTTCTGTGGGTCGCTCGTGTTGCCGACCAACGCTTGGATTGGATAGGACGGTCTAGCGGAGCACGGTCGGCTGCATTCCGGACTGGAGGCTGTCGCGAGACGCGGTGGCATTCACACTGGTAGTGGTTTGCAGGGGTGCGGCGTAGGGGCTCGTGGCAAAACGAGGAATTGCCAGCGGAGGCAATACCATCGGGGTACGAGGATTGGCGACAGGACGCAGGCCGTTGGACGCATAGGGTGTGGTGAACTGAGGCGCGTTGGCGGCATGAACCAACGGGCTGGAAGGTGCGTTTGGAACGGTGCTTGGGGGAGCGGCAGTATAGGAGCCACTTCCAGGTGTGCTAGGCCATGGAAGGACGCGTTGTTGAGCCAGTAGGGGAAGACGGAATAGCGGTTGCCGAGGCGTGGGAACGGTAGCAATCACTTGCGAGGTTTTCGGCTGTGGCAACTCGGTTTGAATTAATTGTTGACGGGTTTCGGTCGCCTGTACTGGCTGATAAACCACCATCTTCTGCGACTTGGGAACCCATTGATGTACCACGACCGGATGTGGGCTCTGGAGGGTTTGTGGAACCCAGCTCGTGATGGGAACGTACTGATAGGCCTGAACGGGTTGCTTAAAAGGATTCCACCAGCCGCTCACTTTGGGCTGCATTACATACTGCGTACTGGGCGTGTAAGTGGTTTGCGGAATTTGCTGGACCTGGGTTGTGAATTTTGGCTCGTAGAACGTTTGTTCGATGGTTCGAGCTTCCCAGCGCGTGACTGGCACGCTGACCGGCACGAGTTGCTGTTGAAACAGACGACCCGTGGCTGGGTCGCGGACGATCCAAGGCTTGCTAGGATCGGCGCTGGTGTTGCTCGAGGTATTGGCGTTGCTGGAAGCTTTAGGCGTGTCAGTGGCGGCGGACGGCGACTCGCTTTGCGCAACTCCGACCGATCCGTTCAAGGCCAGCAGCATGGCCAGGACGCGTCGAAATGCCATTCGCTGAGTCATTTGGGCTCTAAAAGCCATTTTCAATGCCTCCAAATCACCGGCACCTGAAAAAATTCCGCACCAAGCCATCACAGACGCTTCGCTATGCATCGGCGCTTTTTAGGGAACTTTCTTAACCCCAACAGCTGCATTTTTTCGAGAAATTCCAATTGGGACTGAAAATTGGCGAAACAACCCTTGGGTCAATTACGCTCTGGAAGTAGTAGACCATCCAACCTTGGTAGCGAGCAAGTTTGGATAAACGCTGTTCAAACACCTTGTCCAACTGAAATCGGTGGTAAGAATAGCGAACGCCGGAAACAAACCTGACGTAAAATTGAATAGCAATGGGCTCGGAAACAGCCACAGAATAGAGAGTTTGGGAATAATTTCCGATATTGCTCTGAACTTACGCGGATTTGTTGATTATTATCGCCTTTTAGTGAAGAGAGCTGAGATTTTGGTTTCGGACGCACCTTGGCGGACCGAAATAGCTAGAAGGGCGGATTGGTTCAGCGCGGACGCTTAACTAAAACAGCGGGTACATTTTCCAACTGCAAAGTCTGTGAAAATGAAAGATAACACTGAAGCCACAAAAACGCTCAAGCGATTTACGCTGGACGAAGCTAACGCAATGCTTCCCCTGGTGCGTTCGATCGTTAGCGATATTTGCGAAGTTTTTCGTACCGTCACGGGACGACGAACCGATCTGTATCGTCTGCTCCGCAAAGGAGTTCGCAAAGCCGGCCAAGTTTACGATGACGAAGTTGCCGAGAGCCGCGCGGACCTGCAAGAGGAATACGATCAAATCTGGCGCTATCGTGAAGAATTGGAATCTCTGGGCGTGTTCTTGCGACAACCTGACGAGGGCTGGATTGAGTTTCCCGCGTCGATCGTTGGCCGCGATGCCTTCTACTCATGGCGGCTTGGTGAAGAGCACATTCAATTCTGGCGCGAAGCCGATGCTCCCTGGTCGAACCGCAAAGCTCTGCTGACCACCGGCAGCGGCGATAACTGACCGCAGTGTCGAGTGGGGTGTCGTGACTGCGACCAACGAAGCACGCCCGTCGCATAGGGCGAAGGGCGTGACAAATTCCAGCATTTCCAGCGTTAAATAAACGCTACTCGTTTTCTTCCGTTGGAGGCGGAGGAATAAACTTTGGCGTCGTCGGTTCGATGCGTTCCGTTTCGGGAGTGAAAGCTGGTTTCTTGGATGCTGGTTCAGAATGTTCCCAGTTATGGAACTCACGCTGAAACGAATCCAAGTGTTTTCGAAGCTCGCGGTAGCTGGCTCCGAAGCTCCGAGCAACTTCAGGCAATTTGCTACCGAAGAGCATCAAGGCGATGACCCCAAAGGCCATCATTTCTTGGTAACCTAAGCCAAACATGGCGGCACAAGCCCTCAGCGACTAGATGTGATGTGGCAGGGAAAACGAATTCAACCGAAAACTAATTCTTGGAATTGTCTTCGATTTTGTCGTTTGGATCCGAGACCCCATCGCGCATTCCGGCTTTAAACTCGTTCGCACTGCGGCCCAAATTCCGCATTAGACTAGGTAGTCGAGAGCTTCCGAACACGAGCAGAACTACTACCATAAAGATCAGTAATTCTGGCATTCCAATTCCGAACATAGCAGTTCCAATTCCTAGCAATCGCCTTCGCAGAACTGGTCGATTTCTCGTACCCAGGCTCGCGATGCCAACAATCAGCGAAAGCAGGCCGGTCACCCTCACCGTGAGAGTACCGCCAGAACCGTTTGTCAGCGTTTAGATCCACTCTATTCTAAAGAGAGCACGGCAACTGTCAAACGCACCGCCCATTCCCGAGATTTAGGCGAAAGCCTGGAATTCGCAAAACCAACGCCGATCTTGCACCCTCCCGGACTAATAAGTCTGGTGTCACTCCCGGGGCCGCGATCGACTGGCCTCCAGCGAGGGGTACCGAATACGCTGCCCCCAAAGGCTCGGCAGGAGCCTTGCACGCCTCGCACTCCCGAACAAAAATTTTCATTGGCAAAAAAGTTCTTAGCTCGATTCGACATCATCTATTTCAACATCATCTTTGAGCAAGTCGCCCAACTGCTTACGAAACGCTTGGAGGATTCTCTCTACCGTTCGTTTGGATCGCTTGGTCATCACTGAAATCTCGGAAACGTCGTAGCCCGAAATTCGATAGTTAACGATTTCCCGATACTGCGGAGGCAATTGCGACAGCAGTTCTTCGATGGTCATCTCCAGTGTTAATAAGCCCGTTTCATCAGACTGGTTGGGTTGGCCTTGTTGTGCTTCGAGCGCAGCAGCACCGGAAGTCGTTCGACCGATATCGCGTTTATGGGCTCGATGGTGAATGGCTGTTGAACGAATCTTGTTGAGGCCTATCACCAATAACAATTTCCACAGTTCTTCACTGTTCGGAACGTCGTATTGGCCGCGCGCGACCCTTCGAAAAAAGGTCCGAAAGATCGACTGCACCAAATCTTCGTTATCCACCCTCTGCTTCAAGTCCGTTGAAGTTTGAGCTTGGGCTAAAGCTTGCAAGCGATGCGCATATCGCATGTACAACTCCGTAGCCGCATCGTCATCGCCTCTCCTGTAACGCTGCAATAACGATTGGTCGTCACCGGGCGACGGAGGATCTAAGGTAGAGTCGGAGGTCAAGTTTGGAGTCCCCATAAATAGAGGAGTCAAATGCAATGAGAATATCCGCCACGGATTTTGGGATGTTGCACCTTTCTCCTAACCCACTGGCCCGGTCTTCCAGATCTCGTCAGCGTATTGGCCGATGGTTCGATCGCTTGAGAACCATCCGCTGTTTGCGCAGTTGAGGATGCTCATCCGATTCCAGCGAACAAGATCAAGGTATGTTTGGTTGACTGCCTTTTGCGCGTCGATGTAGCTGCGGAGATCAGCGATAGTCAACCATTGGTCATACGGACTTCGCAGACCCGCCACGATGACATTGAAGATCCCCGGCTCTTCGCGATTGAAAGTGCCATCCTCCAACAACTGCACAACACGTGAGATATCTGCGTCGGCAGCGATGATGTCATTCGGAGCATAGTTGTATTTGGCTGCTTGTACTTCCGCTGCATCCAGTCCGAACAAGAAGAAATTCTCAGCACCCGCGTTGTCGCGGATTTCAATATTGGCTCCATCCAGCGTACCAATCGTTAACGCTCCGTTCATCATGAACTTCATGTTGCCTGTGCCCGAAGCTTCTTTTCCGGCAGTCGAAATCTGTTCGGACAATTCTGTTGCAGGGCAGATGACTTCCATCGCCGACACACGGTAGTTGGGTAGGAATACCAACTTCAGCAACTCGTTCGCTTTGGGATCTTGATTGATGGTCTTCGCGACATCGTTAATCAGCTTGATGATCAGTTTGGCCATATGATAGCCTGGGGCTGCTTTGCCACCGATCAACACGGCGCGAGGAATCATCCCAGTCGTATCGCCGCGCAAGATTCGATCGTACAAGTGAACCACGTGCAACAAATTTAGCAGTTGACGTTTATATTCGTGAATACGTTTGACTTGCACATCGAACATCGCGTCCAAATCGAATCGCACATCGGTGTGTTTGAACACATAGCTTGCCAGCCGCATTTTATTGGCTCGTTTGACGGCAATCCATTTATCTCGGAACGCTGCGTCATCAGCAAACGGTGCCAGGGCTTTGATGTGACTGAGGTCCTTTTGCCAGTCGTTGCCAATTGCCGTATCGACTAAGTCGCGTAGGCCAGGATTGCAATGCGCCAGCCAGCGACGCTGTGTGACGCCGTTCGTTTTGTTATTAAATCGCTCAGGCCACAACGCATAGAAGTCAGCAAACAGCCCCTCTTTTAGCAACTGAGTATGCAAGCCTGCGACACCGTTTATTGAGAAGCTGCCAATGATCGCGAGGAAAGCCATTCGAACTTGCGGCTGATCACCTTCTTCGATGATCGACATCTTGCGCATCATAGAAACGTCGCCAGGCCATTTCTTCTCAACTAGCGCCAGGAAGCGCGCGTTGATCTGATAGATGATATCCATGAGGCGTGGCAGCAAGCGGCTGAATAGCTTTACCGACCAGCGTTCAAGGGCTTCGGGCAACAGTGTGTGATTCGTATAGGCCATGCAGCTCTGCGTGATGGCCCATGCCGCATCCCATTCCAGTTTGTGTTCGTCCATCAGCAATCGCATCAACTCAGCTATGGCACAGGCAGGATGCGTATCATTGAGCTGAAAGCAATTCTTATTACCGAAATCAGTGAAGTCATTGCCGTGCACTTTGACCCAGTTGGCAATGACGTCCTGCAAACTGGCAGAGACTAAGAAGTACTGCTGTTTGAGCCGCAACTCTTTGCCATTTTCGCTGCTGTCGTTGGGATATAAAACCATCGTGATTTGTTCAGCGGAGTTCTTTTCGGCAACTGATTCGGGGTAGCTGCCGGAGTTGAAATCACCCAAATCAAATGCATCCGTGGCTGTCGCTTTCCACAGACGCAATGTATTCACCGTGTTGTTCTTGAAACCGGGAATCGGCATGTCGTAAGGAACCGCCAGTACATCGAGCGTATCTGCCCAACTGGCTCGCATCTTGCCATCACTACCAAAATGCTGCTCAACTCGACCATAAAAGCGCACGTGTTTTGTATCTTCATGGCGTTCGATTTCCCAAGGATTGCCATCGCGGAGCCAATGGTCGGGGTCTTCGACTTGGCGACCGTTTTCAATGTGCTGGTGAAACATGCCGTACTCGTAACGAATTCCATATCCGACGACCGGTAATTGTAAATTCGCACAGCTATCCAAAAAGCAGGCTGCTAACCGTCCCAAACCGCCGTTGCCTAGGCCAGCGTCCACCTCTTGTTCGCCGATTTCTTCCAATTCCGCACCATACTGATGCAACGCCGCGCCCGTGGCTGAGTCGAGATCCAAATTCTGCACTGCATTGCCGAGCGAGCGGCCAATCAGAAACTCAAGCGAGAGATAATAGACCTTGCGAACATCGCTACCGCGTAAGCGTTCTTTAGTCTGTTGCCACTGGCTAACCAATCGGTCTCGGACAGAAATTGCCAACGCGCGATAGAGATAGCGGCTATCGAATTCGTTCGCATTGTGAGCGAGTGTGATAGTCAAATGTCGTTGCAACTCAGCGGGTAATTCCGCGAGCAATGAAGTTTGGGCTGTTGGAGCTTTTTTTACGCGGGTCTTCAATGCGTCCATGTTCATTGCGCACTCTCAACTTCTGGGCTGTGTTCGAGTTACGGTATTCAAGGCAATTCTGGCGTGCGGCCAATTGCCTGCAATACCGCTTAGTTTACGGAATTCGTCTATTAACAAATAGGGCAGCTTTTCCGCCTGTCAAGCAAAAGCAGGCATTACGATTCTAACGTGTTTTATCTGACACAATGACCAATGTCGTCGTGGCGCAGGCCCGTCAAGCTGCGTCGCTCCAGTAGGGAAAATCCGCGTCCGGTAGCTTGGCTTTAACGCGTATTCTCAGCGCTTTCAGTTGGACACTCGCCAGTTGTAGCGATTGTGCGGCGTGTGGCTAGTTGCACGCAGTCAGTTGAATTCTCGCAGTGAATAAGTCCCTGCAAGCATGGCTTTGGAAGAAAAAATCATCTGCCTTGCATAATCGTTACCAGCCAAACCCTTAGGGTACAGATCCCAATCAATTGGCAGGCAGCTGGCTGTTCATCAAAGTTGAAGTTGAGCACAGGGCCAAAAGGCCCGCAATTTGCCTAGCCCAGCCCAGCGGGCCCAACGGGCTGGGTGTTTTGTCGGAATTGTTCTTGAGGGCCGAAGGTCCGGCCATTTGTCAAACCACGTGCTGCTAACGAACAAACTGCCGGACCGTTGGCCCTGCTCGGATTGTT
>JANLQO010000326.1:0-5369 GCA_031367855.1 Planctomycetia bacterium
CTAAAGCAGCGATTCTAGCCGAACCTCGAGCTGACGGACGAAAAGGACTAGTTCAACAATTAGGCTATCCATTCGCCTGGCTCTGCTGCCTCGTGACTTCGTCCGCTTTTCTCGCCTCTGGCATCCGTAACCGGCAGTCCGCACCCATCCAAAAACAGAGCGGGTCACCGTGATCTCTGGCACATTCCAACCCGCAAGACGACCCCCGAAACCAGAGCAGTCACTCGCGATCTGCTACGAATCTCGCAATATCGCGACAATTTCAACTCTTGCAGTTTGCATCGCTGGAACAATGCCAGCGACAAAACCGATTCCAATCGACACTACCATTGAAGAAATGGCAATAGAACCAGAGGGGCGGAAGGCGATCGTCACACCTTCGGCACCGATTGCAAGCCCGCCCCAATTAAGCAACAACAGACAAACCAGCGTACCAATGCAACCCCCGATGAGGCAAAGGCTGACGCTTTCAGCAAGCACAATGCGAAACACTCGCCAAGGACGCATACCTAGTACCTGCAAAACTGCATGCTCTTTCATTCGGTCATGGACGGACATGAACATAGTGGTCGCGACAAGTGATAGGATCAAACCGACCGATGCATATCCAAGCCAATGTGCAAAGCCAATGAGATCGACTAAATCAGATAGCGTGCTTGTTTGAAATGCTCCTTTTGCACGGGTTGTCGTCGCGACGGGACCTGATTTAAGCATTGCGTCTATAGACGACGCAACGATGCCAGGATCCGCTCCTCGATCGAGAAACACTTCGTGCTGGGTTACCAATCCCACCGCATCCATTCCGCGTGAAAGTTGAAGAAACGCGAGGCTAGTAAAGATTAAGTTTTCTTCTGATGGGATTGGTGAAGAAAATACACCGACCACGTTCACCGAGATCTCTCCGATTGTGAATTGACTGCCTGTTTTGAGTCCGCGACGGTTTGCAACGCTTTGCCCAATAATCGCTCCATCGCGTTTTGCTGCGAATTGCTCCCACGTTCCCGAAAGCAATTTCAGCTTGCGTGCGGTTCGCAGTTGATCGGGAGGAGCACCGTTGAAGACTACAATATCGAGGCTCGCACGACAGTTGTTGGTCCAAACCTGTACGGGCATAACGGAACTTACGCCTGGAAGTTTTGCGATCGTTCGTGCGTAGTCCTCAGGTAGGCGACTACTTGTCGGACAGAAGCGATTCTCTTGGAAAACGATCAGCGTGCGTTTAGCATCTTCATCGGAAGTTAGTCTCTTAAGGCCCTGTTGCACGGCCTCGACCATACAGAAGGCAAAGATCGCAATGGCTGCACCGCTAATCGTAAGCAGTGTGCGTGCGCGATGTCGCGACAGACTTTTGAAAACGTAAGGGGCGAATGGGAACATAAGGCAATTCTCGATCAAAAATTCTAACGTGCAGTAAGCAACATGAATCGCTCAGTCCTCAATCCTCAACTGCCCGCCAACCATACGCAATCGGCGCGAAGCGAGTTTGGCAACGTCTGGATCATGAGTTACCATGACCATCGTCATATTGAGTTCTCGATTTAGTCGTTGGAGCAACACCTGAATTTGCTGGCTGGTTTCAGAGTCGAGGCTGCCTGTCGGTTCGTCTGCGACAATGACTTTCGGATTTGCAACGATGGCGCGAGCGATCCCAACTCGTTGTTCTTGCCCTCCGGATAATTGACGAGGGTAATGACCAGCTCGGTCGGTCAATCCTACCGCTTCTAAAGCGAGCTCTACTCGCCGCCTTCGTTCAGTGGCGGACATCCGTAGAAGGAGTGCTGGGAGCTCCACGTTTTCATAGGCAGAGAGCACAGGAACGAGATTATGTGTTTGGAAAATATATCCAAGGTTCGCAGCTCGCCAGTCCGCCAATTGCCCACGTGAGAGGTTTGTGATTTCAATTCCATCAACATGTATCGTTCCGGCATCCGGTTTTTCGATGCCGCTAATTAAGTTTAGGAGAGTGCTCTTCCCTGTTCCACTCGGTCCCATTAGGGAGACAAAATCGCCTAATTCGATATCGAGGTCGAGTTCGTGCACCGGTTTAATGAACTCATCTCCCTTTTTGAATTGCTTGCTCAACCCACGGATTTCAACCAGCGTCATCTTAATGCCTTGTTAGTTAGTCGCAGTACTCTGGTTGACTCCCAAGGTCTCGTGTTCACTTCGAATCACTACCCTTGCTGAGTCCTTAAGTGAATCGATGCCCGAAGCAATCAATCGATCGGTCGGTGCCAAGCCATCCGTGATCTCAGTCATACCTTCAGCGTTCGATTTCCCAAGCTGCACCGATCGTCGCGCGGCTCGACTGGTTGCGTCGACGATCCATAGGAAGCTGCCATCAGCGGCAGATTGGATAAGTTCCCGAGGGACAAATATTCGCAGTTGCTCCGAGACTGGCGTACCTGCTTCGGATTCCATGGCAACTGCAACAAACGAAGCGCTTACCAGCATCTCGGGTCGAATCCTTGGCGGAGGTTCGTCGATCGCTACCTTAACTTCTAGTGTGTTTTTTTGAATATTGGCTGACGACGTTGGGAGGAGCACTGTTCCAAATATTGGCTGCCTGAGTGAAGCTGTTTCGATTCGAACGGTTTGACCAGGTTGAACTTTCGAAAAATCCTCAAGCCGAACATCGACACGGACTTGAAGCTTCTTAGGATCGTACATGGAGGCAACAGTGCTTGAGCTTTGAGTACCAGTTACTTCCAAACCCATTACGCGGCTGCCCGGCTGCGTGAAAACGCGAAGAATTCGACCTGCCATTGGCGCTTTTACCTCGGTTCGGCTCAGTCTCAATTCAGCCAGTTCAACCGCAATCTCAGCTTCGCTAACTTTCGCCGCTGCAGCGCTGCGGCGTGCGTGCGAATCTTCGAGTTGTTGTGTTTCGTCAATTAGGAGCTTTAACTGTCTCGACAGTGCTTGGGTACGGCTGCGAAGGGCGGTAATCTCTGTACCAAGCCGAGGTTTACGTTGCTCCAGCTCTTGAAGCGTGGCGGATGCAGATAAACGATCATTACGAGCTTGACTCAATGCGCGAGCAGATATAGCACCTTGCGACGCTTCCTTGCCTTCAAGGCTTTCGTTGGCAAATCTCAGCTGAGATTCGGCAATTTGAATTTGGAAAGGCAGCTTTGCAAGTTCAGTTTCAGTCTTCGCCAACATCGACTGTGCTTCGGCAAACGTTGCCTGCAGATGAACGGGGTTTTCGAATCGCAGCTTAGCCGCCTTCCACTCGGCGTCCCGACTTCCCAGCTCAGCCTCACGAAGTTGCAAGTTTGCACGCGCCTGCCGAAGGGCAAGCATAGCGTCGGTGTCAACGAGTCGGGCGATCGTTTCGTCCTGTACGACGTCTTGTCCTTCGACAACCAATAATTCCGCAATAACACCTTCGAGCATCGCTGCCACATTCACAAGCGACGGGCGAGGTTCTATCCAACCCGCAGCTTGGAATTGCACTGTTCCTACCTGTTGCATTTCGGATCGTGTCGTGAACACTGGAACCACGGTAACCGGACGGGGCGGGAACAACTGGGATTCGGTCAAGTATCCCATGCTCGCAACAATGACTATCAAAAAGAAACCTAACATAATTAGCTTCACCCAACGGGACCGGCGATTAGTGGGTATCCCTGAACCCTTTGACCGGCGGTCGGCAGCGAACGCTTGAAGATCTAACGGCGGCGTTGATTGTTGTGTCATGGACATAGCAATTTACTTCGCTGGATCTTTCAAAAAGACTTTCGTTGCCAACAGCGTCAGATTGCCAGCTTCGTCACGCTGAGCGTTGCCTTGGACAACCACCAAAGACAGTTCCTTGACTCCCAGTAGCTCCTTCGCACTTTGGGCAACGGTCGTCCCTTTTGAATCGACGACTTTGATAGTAGCGATATTCTGCTTGACTTCATTCTGTTCGCAACAATAGTCCCATGGAGTCGGGCACCCTTCCGCGGCTGCGCAATAAGCGACTTTTGGATCAACGATCGTGAAGGCGGCCATCCCATCGACGAAAGGTTTCTCCGACCCTCCGATATGTCCAATAAGAGTTACCTCCTGTTTGTCAGTAACCGTCTCGCGGGCGGTTCCAACTGGAATCGCACCGGATGGTTCACTGGATACAACATAAAGGTTACTAGCTGAGCCGGCACCACTCGCGACCGGTGGATTCGAATTGCTGCAACCAGTCGCGAGTACTGACCCAAC
Organism: Planctomycetia bacterium; assembly: GCA_031367855.1. Lineage (GTDB taxonomy): Bacteria > Planctomycetota > Planctomycetia > Pirellulales > Pirellulaceae > Aureliella. The sequence continues at coordinate 4,204 of JANLQO010000326.1, forward strand.
CAACAATGCCAAACTGAAGAGTTTTACATGCATTTTGCATTCTCCTAAAAAGTGGTTTCGACTAAACATTCAAATCGCCTTGAGACTCTGAGCAACAGGGCCGCGAAGGACTTTTATAGCCGGAGGGATCGCTCCCAGTATTCCGAGCAGCAACCCTATCCCGCTGCCAAACAGCAAAGCAAAAACGTCAATGCGAAGCACAAAGGCTCCCATCGTAAATCGAACGGCAAGACCATTGACTGCCGGAATTGCAATGGCTGCGGCAATCAGTGCACCAGTGGCAGAAAGAAGCATTCCTTCTTGCATTAAGCTGATAAGGATCGCTCGACGCCGATAGCCGATCGCCTGCAGTGTTGCCAATTCGCGTACTCTGCCCGCCACGGCACCGTACATGACATTTAGGCCTGCGAAAATTCCAGCACCGGATACAAGCAAGACGACGAACCAAGCGAGTAGTCGCATTGGCGTGTAGTGTTTCTGCAGCGAAGCGTAGTACTCGGTCTCGGCAATCGACTGCAACTCAAGATCCGTCCGCTGCTTGCAAAACAGATTCACTTCAGCGGGATTAAATCCAGATTTAAGTATCAAGGCGACTAGACTTAGATCTTGCCTCTTTAGAACCTGCTGCAAATCGGGAAGTAGACACCAGATCTCGGATTCAAAGGAACCTCCGCCAGCCGCAAAAGTTCCGCTGATGCGCCAGCGTTGATTCTCGAACTCAATTTCGCTTCCCACCGACAATGAGTTTGATTCGCAACCCAACTTCGACGCAACGAGTCGACCGACGATCACTTCCCCTGGCTTGGGCCACTCACCTGCCAGTAAACGTACACCGCGGCGGACCATTGGTGCCGCCTGCGTGACTCCGCGCACCAATCCCAAGCCGCTCGAATCTGATTCGGAAGTCTTCACTCGAGTACCCAGGTAGAGCTCAGGCGACACATACGACACGCCATATCGCTTTTGAATTCCCGGCAAGCTGGCTGTCAACAAGTCAGGTGTACGTGCGGCGATTGCAGAGTTTTCGATATTGTCGTCAGCCGTTACCGAATAGACCAATACAGCGCCGGCGTCACCGCTAATAGCAAGCGATGACTCAAGCCCTCGAATAAAGCCCACGACTACCAATATCAGCAGCACAACAACCGCCAGCGCGCCCAGTGTCA
>JANLQO010000118.1:0-15582 GCA_031367855.1 Planctomycetia bacterium
GCGATCCGAGACCGCCTGTCGCAGACAAATATAACCTACCAGTTGCGCTGAGGGCGTATCGGCATCGACCACAGTCACGACCGCTTGCGCGACCAGCGGATGCGTTAGCAATTGTTGCTCAATCTCTTGCAGCTCAATGCGATATCCTCGCAGTTTGACTTGATAATCCGCTCGGCCAAGGAACTCAATCTGGCCATTCCTCAGCCGTCGCCCACGATCACCGGACAAGTAAGCTGGAACAGTGCGGCCACCGCCAAGATGCAGCTGAATAAAACGCTCAGCCGTCAGTTCTGGACGATTCAAGTAGCCCCTCGCCAAACCTCGCCCTGCGATTGCCAGTTGGCCCGACACCGTATCGGGCACCGTTCGCAGCGCATCATCAATCACAAAGACTTGTACCCCCATAATCGGCTTACCCAACGGCACCGAGCAGCGCGGATCGTGGGAATCGATTTGCGCCGCGATCGCTTCCACAGCCGTTTCCGTCGGCCCATAGAAATTCCACAACGTCGCGGTTGTTCGCTGCTTCACGAGCGAGGGCAATTCTCGAGGCATCGCTTCGCCGCCGGTCCAGAGCATGCGCAGGTCTCTACATGCGGTAAACTTTGGGTGCTCTACCACCAATCGCAGCAGACTGGGAATTGCTGGCAGCACCGTAATGCGGTCGCGAAGGATCTGTTCGACGAGTGCTTGCACATCATGCCGAGCCTCAGCTTCCCCCCAAATCAATTCTGCCCCCTGAGTCAACGTGGCCAGCGCGATGCCCAAGCCTGCATCGAATTGATGCGACAACAGCATTAACACGCGATCGCCTGGATGCAATGTTACCGCCACATGCCGCCATCGCAAGGTATTGCAGATTGCCCGATGTTCGATCATCACACCTTTTGGTCGTCCCGTGGAACCCGACGTGTAAATGATGTAGGCTAAATCGCTCGCATCGCATTTCTTCGTTTGGCTATGTGTGTTTTCGAAGCGACCAAACGGTTCATTGAGAAAATGCGTCGCCCGAGTATCTTCAACTAGCTCCTCCCGTGAAACCGCAGGTTGCTCAGAATCGATCGGAACCACCGCTGCTCCGCTGAACATCACACCCAGGATCGCCATCAGCGACTCGGGCGAACTTGCCCCTGTCACAGGAACAATCGGCTGCGTTGTGGTCGCCCGCGCGCCCCAGTTTTCACTTAAAGCGCTGGCATGACCAGCGATCCTTGACATCATTTGCCGATAAGACCAACTCGCCGAACCCATGCGCATCGCTGCGTTCTCCTGGTTCTCGGCAACCGCGTGTTCGATCAGCGCGCAGACAGTTGTAGGTGCTGTTGAAGCCCCTTGATTCCATTTGGACTCGCACTCTGGCGCCTTTTCCGCGTGCTCCAACACTGGGCATGTCGGGTCGCTTAACAATCTTTCTAGCAAATGTACAAAATTCTCAGCCATCGCTTGCATCGAGTCTACTGAGAACAAGTCTCGGCAGTAGCAGATCATACCGCGCAGGCCGCGCCTGGTTTGTTCAAAGATGAATTCGAGGTCGTAGTGGCACGTTTGCTGCGGCACATAGAAACTCTCCTCTTGCAAGCCACCTAGATTCGAGACTTCCTGTGCATCCGGAAACAGAAAACCAGCTCGCCCCGATTCGGATCGCAATTGAGCTTTCTCAAATGTGCAAGAAACCTGAAAGAGCGGGCTGCGGCTTACATCGCGTGGCGGGTTGATATCCCGCACGATCGCCGAAAATGGATACCCTTCGAACTCGAGTGCACCCAACAGGGTGGTGTTTGTGCGTTCAATCACTTCGATGAAACTTGGCTGCCCTCTCAGATCGGCTCGCAGTGGCAACATGTTTACGAAGAAGCCCACGGTCTCTTCGAATTTACGATGACTACGACCTGAAAACGGACTACCGATCAAGAACTCGCGTTGGCCCGTATATTGGCACAACATGACTTGAATGGCCGCTTGAATGATTGTGAACGGTGTTGCGCGCACGGTCGATGCTAGCTCAAAAACGCGCGCATTCAGCTCGGGGGAGAGTACGAGCGATTGGATGGCCGCCCGACCTGTAAAGCCCTGCGGACGCTCATAGTCGGTCACAAGGTCCAACGTCATTGGCACGTCGCGTAACTGCTGGCGCCAGTATTCCTTCAGCCGACCATTCGCTGGTCCATCGACCAACGCTCGCTGAGCCGCCACGAATTCAGCGTAGTTGTTGGAGGCAGTCTTGAGTTGTTGAGCACGCCCCGAAACCAGTCCTGGATACACCTGCCGTAGCTCGGACAACATGAGTATCAGCGACCAGAAATCGACTACGATATGATGGGTTGTCGCCAGTAATACAAAGTCGTCGTCCGCCAACTGAAAGACCGCCAACCGCAGCAGCGGTCCAACTTGTAAATTGAAGGGCCGCTGCGCCTCTGCCGATAGATATGCTCGCAAATGCTCTTCGTCGGCGCCCGAGTGCGATATGTCTACGACCTTGAATTCTGGTCGCAACAGTTGATGAACCGTTTGCCGCAGTTCTCCACCTTCGTCGGAAAATGTTGTTCTTAGACTCTCATGGCGTTCGGCAAGAAAGTCGATCGCTCGGTGCAGCGCTGTGAGGTCAAGACGCGTCCTCATTCGCGAAGGCAAGAACACGTTAAAGGGTGTGGCTAGTGGATCCCGGCAGTAAGCAAACCAGAGTCCTTGCTGTCCTGCGGACAATTCGAACCTAATAGGAGTCGTCGGCGCAGATGAGCCCGCGGACGCACGCTCACGTAGCAATTCAGCTAACAGCGATCGCTGCTGCTGCGAGGTGAGGCTCGCGATCGACGATTCGCTTGCGTCAGTTTTCGGCAATGTCATAGATGGTTGGTTTCACGTGGCGTTGAATTCCAGCCTTTAACAAAGAAAGGCGATCGACGCCCAAAAGTTTACCAAAAGGTCGGCGTTTCCTAAACGGATACATGAGCGGTCGCTGCAATCAGGCGTCAATTGCCTTGACCTCGCAGCAACCGTTCGAGCAACAGCGAGACTTCGCCATCCGGCAACGCGGGTAATTGCTCGAGCAAATCGCTGGCCTGCTGCCCTGTGATCGCTGAAAAAGGGTTTGCTGCTTCGTGAGACACTGCAGCGTTAGCGACCGCGTCGCGCGCCGCAAGCTCGATGTTCTCACAAACCTGTGCAATCACTTCATTTAAGCTGGCACTGCGCATCAGGACAGCAATGGGAAGGTTAATCTCCATCTGAGCCTCGATCCAGTTCCGCATCTCGACCGCCATCAGCGAATCCAATCCCATCTCTAGCAGCGCTCGCTCGCGTTGAATATGTTCGCTCGCAATTCCTAGCAACGAACCCGCTTTGGATCGCAGCAACCTTTCGACCATCAGGGCGCGCTCGGACACATTGGCTAAGCGCAATTGTTCAGCGCTTGCCAAATGAATCTGCTCGCCCGATTCTTCAGCGCCGCGACTGCGAAGCAAGTGCGCGAACCGTGGCGATACTCGCGAAGTAATACCCAACCCACGCCAAACTGACCAATCGATTCGCAGCACACTCAACTGCAACTCGTTCAACTGCATCGCGTACTCAAGGCACTCTAACGCCTGCTGCACACTGAAACTCAAAACACCTTGCCGCTCAAGTCGTTGTCCCAACTGTTCGCGCTCTGCCAAGTAGCCAACTTCGCCAAGGTGCCCCCAGTTCATGGCCAGCCCCGGCAATCCAAGTCCGCGTCGATAGTGTGCCAGTCCGTCGAGCAGCGCGTTGGCCGCCGAGTAATTCGCTTGCCCAGCATGCCCAAAAACGCTCGAAAGCGATGAAAACAGAACGAAATGATCGAGCGTGCGACCGAGCGTCTGTTGGTGTAGATTCCAACCGCCAAGCACCTTGGGACGCAAGACACGTTCGAGTGTCGCACGGTCGAGATCCACCATCATGCGATCCTCAAGCACCATGGCCGTATGAAACACGCCGCGCAGCGGCGGAAGCGATTGATCGATAATCTTTAATGTCGTGGCTACCGATTCGGGTTGTGTGATGTCGGTCGGCAGGATGCGAATCTGAGTACCGTCTCCCGCGTATTCGGCAACGATGGCACGGACTTGTTCAGCCGATAACTGTCTTCGGCCCGACAACACCAAGCTGCCCGCGCCGCGACTAGCCATCCATCGAGCGATTTGCCTGCCGAACCCTCCCAGGCCCCCTGCGATCCAGTAAGTTGCGTCCTTATGAAACAAGATGGGCGGGTAGTCACCAGGAAAAACTTCAGCGGGTTTGGGATCGTAGCTCACCACAATCTTGCCGATATGCTTGCCTTGCTGCATGAATCGAAAGGCCGAGCGAGTGTCATCTGCTGTAAAGCACTTCGTCAACACTGGATGAAGTTCGCCTGTATCAAAGCGATCCACCAACGCGCGCAACATCGCACCCATCCGCGCCGGCTGCTGCTTGAACAACTGATCGAGATCGATTGCAAAGAAGGCAAGATTGTTGCGCATCGCATACAAACCAAGGCTGGCATCGCTATAGATATCGCGTTTTCCGATTTCCAAAAACCTACCGCCGGTCTTTAGAATGTCGATGCCTCTACTGATTGCTTCTCCGGGCAGCGAATTCAAGATCACATCGACGCCGGGCTGATCTTCGTGGCGAGTCGCTTCCAGGATTGAGTCCGCGAAGCTAACACTACGAGAATCGAGCGCGTGTCGCGCGCCCAACTGGCGGACATACGCTCGCTTCTCCTCGTTACCTGCCGTTGCATACACGATGGCTCCAGCGAGTTTTGCAATCTGCATTGCCGCCAAACCAACCCCGCCGCTGGCCGCATGAATCAAGACGGATTCGCCGGCGCGAATTCTTGCACAATGATTGAGAGCGTAGTCAGCCGTGAGGAAAGCAATGGGAATCGCGGCAGCTTGTTCAGGACTGAGGTTTTTTGGCTTGCGAGCGATGAGATCACTCGCAACCGTCACGCGCGTTCCAAACGAGCCGGGCGCGATTGCAATGACTATGTCGCCTACTCGCCAATGCAGGACCGCGTCGCCGACACGCGTAATGCGGCCGCAACATTCGGCACCCAAGGCCACTGGGCCATCCGACAAGCCCGGGTACAACTCGAGAGCTTTCATCACGTCGCTGAAATTGAGCCCGGTTGCCAAGACTTCTATTTCGACTTCATTTCGCGCTAGTGAGCGATTCACTGCCGCTCGGTAACGCAGTTCCTCAACGCCTGCCGTGGCACCTATGTGCAACCGGCTTGATAAGCGGTCCCCTACATCAGAGGGCAACGTTAGGTTGTCAGCTTGAATAAATCGATGCACCCAACGTTCACCGTCGCGCCAAGCCACTTCATCTTCACCGCCATCTGTGCCCGCATTCATCGCCAGCAATTCGTCGAGTAAAGCGTTGTGGACTGACGCTTTCGAATCACTCGCTGGGAGATCGATCAGTTTTCCGTGCAATGGTCCGTATTCACTAACAATCACTCGTCCAAATCCAATCAACGGTGTCTGCGCAAGGGCCAGCGGATCGGTCTGTCGCTCAGTAGCCTGCGCAAGTTGCGTGACGATTGCCAAACGGGCTTGCGTCGAGCTCGCAGTGTTTTCCCACGCTTGAACCAGGTGGAGCGGCGCAAGGGTGGTGAGCCGTGTACTGCGGTCAAGCTGATCCGTATCCAGTTCGTGCGCGCTCGGAACATCCAAACTCCAGAGATAAACGATGTTTGCAGCCGCATGCCCCATCGTGCCTAGATGAGCCAGCAGGCTTCGAAAATCCTCTAGAGATTCAGGGTTAACCGTGAACTTTGACCGTCCATCAAACGAGAATGCTCTTCCCGCGTGAACTTGAGTGACGGCGAAACCAAGCTGACGCAAACGAGCTACCAATCGAGAACCACAACCGCTGACGTCCTCAAATACCAACCATCGCTGCCTTGGATCAATATCCACCGCTGCCGCGCTGCTGTCCAGGCTTTGTTTGACCCACGCGTACTTATAAACTAGATCCTGAGCGGTCTCGCGAGGTTTTCCGCCGCCGTGAACACGCTGGCTCTCAAAGCCTTCCAGCGTAACAAGCAATTGCCCCTGAGAATCAAAAATGTCGATATCGGCTAGCATCCGCTGCTGAGTTTTATACATCAACCGGACATGACAACGCACCTTGCTGCCGACAGGTCGGAGTAGCCGCACGCGCTTGACCTCGGCAGGTAAATAGAGGCCGCCGAGCGTGTGGTCAAAGTCAGCGTCGGCGGCGATCATTCCATGAAAGCATGCATCAAGAATCGCGGGATGAATACGGTAGCCCGTTGATTCGCTGGACTTCGGCAAGTCCACCTCCATCCAGGCCGCGCCGTCGCGTCGCGTCCCGCTCTGGACGCCTCGAAAATGCGGGCCATATTCAAGCCCCAGTTGCTTGCAATAAGCATACAACCGCGGCCCGTCAAATGATTCCGAATATTGCTGGTCGCATGAACTGCTGAAGTGCGGCGTGTCGCCCAACGAACTGACCTCAGCCGTAAAAAGCGGCATCCACTCATCATCTTCCGTGGTGCGAAACAACATTTCCAGATGGCGACGATCTGCTCGGTAAAAAGTTTCAATCCACTGTGCGCGGCCGTCGGTGAGCACGCAAGGATTGAGGAAACGGAGTCGATCCAGTTGGACGGACTCCGATGACGACGAAGACAACTGGCTGGCTGCACTGAGTGCGCTTTCGATGATGGCTGCCGCGGGATAAACACAAGCACCTCGCACACGATGGTCAGCTAAGTAGGTCTGGAGTCTAAGGTCAACGCGACCCTGCCAACTGCGGCGAGGGCCGTGTTGCGAGTCACCCAGCAAGGGATGCGATTCGTTGCTGGATCGTGCTAACCGCGTTTGTCGCGATTCGGACCAACATCGACTGCGTTGGAACGGATATTTGGGTATCAGCAGCTTGCGCGTGGGGGGCGTATAGTATCCGCTCCAACGAACCTTGGCTCCCATTTCATAAAGTTTGCTTAGCGATTTCGCCATGCATTGCAAATCGTCCTGATCCCGATGCAACGAACTCAGCGTATGAATCGACTTGCCGGCAGCCTGAACGCACTCGGCAATCGAATAGGCTAGCACGGGATGGGGACCCAATTCGATCGCAACACGATAATCGCTGCCCACAAGCTGGCGCATCGCGTCGGCAAACAATACGCTGCAGCGGACATTTCTCCACCAATACTCGGGATCTAACTCGCGGCCATCGATCGATTGCCCAGTGACGGTTGAGATTAGTTCGGTGTGGTTCTTTTTGGGTTTAATAGAACTTAGGGATCGCAACAATGTGTCGCGCACAGGGTCCATCTGCGCACTGTGAAAAGCGTACTCGACCTTCAGTCGCCGACAAAAAATGCTCGACGCATTCAGTTGTTTAAACAAGCTTGCAATCGCTGGTTCTGAGCCCGAAAGAGTGATAGACGAAGGCCCGTTGATCGCGGCGATGGCAACGTCGCGTTCGATCCCCTTGAGCATCGGACGAATTTCATCTGCTGACAATCCGACTGCCAACATGGCGCCGCGCGACGAAGCAAGATCCATGGTCCGACCCCGATGAAAGGCAACCGCGCACGCGTCGCTAAAGGTCAACGCGCCCGCGATGTAAGCTGCTGCAATTTCACCAACACTGTGGCCTACGAGCGCAGACGGCTCAATCCCCCAGCTCTTCCAAACTGCTGCCAAACCCACTTGTATCGCAAACAGACTAGGCTGCGCAATATGTGTCTGCTGCATGCGCGACGTTTCTTCGCTACGTGAGAGTTCTTCCATCAGCGACCACTCGCCGTAGCGAGCGAATTCGCGGCCGCAGCAATCGATGACTTCACGAAATGCCGGGCAGTACAAAAGTAAATTGCGACCCATCCCCCACCACTGAGGACCTTGACCCGCGCACACAAAAGCGATCTTAAGGTTTTCGCCCGCGACCGATAAATGGTCGTCACATTTCGCGTCGGCTATGCCGCGCAACTGTGCAAGCAACTCATCACGAGTCGTTCCGCAGGCGGTGGCGCGGTATTCGAGATGACTACGTCGGTGAGCGGCGAAGGCAGCGGTTTCAGCAATGTGCAATTCGCTTCCTATCGACCCTAACCAATTCGCCCAATCGCGCGCCATTTCGGCTACAGCCGCCTGACTGCGAGCGGAAAGCGGCAAGATGACGGGCAACTCAAATGCCCTCGAGTTCGCTTCAGGTTCGCTGGCAGCCTGTCCTACTGCTTCCATACTGAAAACCCGGCGTTGACTCTCTGGTGCAACAGCTTGTTTATAACCCTTCGGAGACTCTTCGACGATGATGTGGGCGTTCGCTCCGCCATAACCAAAGCCATTGATGCCGGCTAGACGCGTTCGATTAGGCTGCCGATGCCAGGGCTGGATAGCAGTTGGCACGCGCAGTCCCAGTTTTTCGAAATCGATGGCTGGATTCGGATTTTGAAAATGCAGATGCGCAGGAATGCGTTGATGATGTAGCGCGAGAGCAACTTTGATGAGGCTGGCTATGCCCGCGCCCGCTTCCAAGTGTCCGATGTTGGTCTTCACGGAGCCAACCCAACAAGGTTGATTCTTTGCGCGGCCCTCGGCTAACACGCTTGCCAACGCGTTGGCTTCGATCGGATCTCCCACAGCGGTTCCCGTACCGTGCGCTTCTACATATTGAATCTCGGAGGGTGCGATGCCAGCCCGGTTACAAGCCGTTCGAACCAAGGCCGCTTGTGCCTCTTGACTGGGCACGGTCAAACCGGGGGTACGTCCATCTTGATTCAGGGCAGTCGCGCGAATCACTGCATAGATACAATCGCCATCGCGCATCGCGGCCTCCAGCGGCTTGATCAGCACGACGCCAGCGCCTTCGCTGCGCACATAACCATTTGCGCGGACATCAAAGGTCTTACAGCGACCATCGGGCGATAGCACGCCCAACTGACTGAAGGCGACGTAGAAATCGGGAAGGATGAGCGCATTGACACCGCCGGCCAGCGCCATCTTGGAATCGCCATTCCAAATGCTTTCGCAAGCCATATGGACCGCGACCAACGAAGAGGAACAAGCGGTATCCACTGCTACACTTGGCCCGCGCAGGTCAAAACAGTACGAGATACGGTTCGCTGCGATGCTCGACGAACCTCCGGTGTTACTGTAGGCGCCGATGACGCCGCGGTCTTCTGAACTAAGCCCGGCGACCGCATAATCAAAACTGGAAATCCCGACGAACACGGAAACATTCTGGCCAGCGATGTTCTCAACCGCTTGCCCCCCATCCTCGAGCGCCCGCCACGCAACTTCCAGCAGCATGCGTTGTTGCGGGTCCATTGCGGCCGCTTCGCGTGGAGCGATTCCAAACAATTGCGGGTCAAACTGATCGATATCGCGAATGTACCCACCCCAACGACTCTGCGTTTTGCCAGGGCCCGGCAGCGGCGCATAGAACTTGCTCAAACTCCAGCGGTTCGCTGGAGTCTCCTCAATCGCGTCGCGACCCTCTTCAAGCAATTGCCAAAAGTCTTGCCAACACTCGACACCACCCGGCAATCGACACCCGATGCCAATAATGGCTAAAGGAACGTGTGACTTGCCCGAACCTATCTGCTCGCCGTCCATCGCCAATTCGCCTCTTTGTCGCATCTTCTCTGCACTGCCTTTGGGCTTTAGACTTCCAGAACTCACCAATCCCTAATGTCGCTGGCAGTAGAAATTATCGCAATGCTTTAACCATCGGAAACCCGCTTTATGCTGATGTTCTCAATTAGCGTGTTTTCCTTAGCTTTTTTTTTGATTGATTCGTTTCTAGTTAAACTGGATTTTAAGTGGCATTCATTGGGGTGCTTCATTCTTCCCGAAGAGGTCGTGAATAGATGGGGTCGAGTCGCTCCGCGAGTCGACTGCGCTCACAAAAACAATCTCAGACAAGGGTTCCGAGTTGCGGAGCAACTCAGCCACGAAGACTCTGCGTGTGCGAAGCATCGGAGGCGCAAGGCCACGCAGGCCGGAAGCGCGGAAGCCACATGCAAGCCGTGGGTCAGCGTCGTTGGCGTTCCTCGACCCACCCTACAAAAATCCGTGTTTTTAGGCCTCAGTCGCGAAAAGTAGCGCTGTCCTTCTAGGGTCAGCCCTATTTTGAGACAAAGCGCTAGTTGGTGACAGTGATTGTCGTCGACTCGATAGCCGCATGGCCCGATTTGCGGAATGGGCGGGGCATGGGCTGGGCTTGTCCGTTTTCATCGATTGTGCGACAGCGAAAGACGTACTTGCCCGGCTCCAGGCTGGGTATCACCACTGCCCAATGGGCGTTGGTAAGCCGCATGGGCCATATCTTCGGCACGCCGTCTTCAGTAAAACCGAACGTCTCAGAGGGGATCTTGCCTTCAGTCAATGAACTCCATTCCGCCGGGGCTGGCAGAAGGTCAGCATCGCGCCACGGAGCATTTTGAAATTGTGGATCATCCGCGTGCTGCACGTCTTCGGGTTCGATGGACACTTGGATTTTCGCGAGGCCAGCTACTCCGACTTGCGCGTAGCCGGATACTGGAAACGCCTGCCCCGATTTGACTTCCAACGGAATCGATAGCGTGGCGGCAAATGACTTCAACGGACTATCGACATCGTTATTCTGTTCAGCATAGGTATCGTTTGCCGTAGGAAGGTTCGTCAAAAACAAATGGGTCAACCATTTGATCGACTTGAAACCATAAGCTTCGGGCACAACCACGCGAACTGGCCCGCCGCGCTCCGCATCCAACCACTCACCGTTTAACTTAGTACACAAAATAACCGGCGGCAGATCCCGTGGCGACTCGAGAACGCGACCGATTGGCAACGAACTGCGAAACATCTGTTTGGGGTCATCGTTGTGATAGCCGTAGTAAAACACGCGCCGCAGATCTGCCGCCGGCTGAGTCAACCAAACTACTTCACTTAGCGGGACTCCTTCCCACAATCCCATGCCGAGCGGACAGCCAAGGTTTAGGCAGGTCATCACTTTCGCGAAGCGGACGCTGTGATTATCGCTCAACTTCATCAGCGTCGCAAAATCCAGTGCCGTGCCATTGGCTTTTGTAAATTGTTTGCCTAGTTTTGCCGGGTAGTCGGGGTCCGAAACCACCTCGAGGCTCCATGACTCGCGCGTCAAACCAACCTCGCGTCGTATTTCCTCTGGAATTGCATGTGGCAGCGGCTTGCCTCGTGACACATCACGGAACTCGCTCGGGCGTGTGAAGTAAGGATTAGGTTGCGCGCCCGCCTTATCGGCTTTCGCTGCTTGCGTATTTTCTGCCGTCACTGTCTCGGTTGCAAACAATCCCGCGTTCAGTAAATGCCCATTCACGCTCATCGCCGACCAGCCTACGATGCCCGCTTGAAGAAAGTAGCGCCGCGCGACGCGTTGATGTTCCTTTAGAAACTCGGACTCGCTCATAGAACGCAAAACCTCGTGAACGAGAGACGGTCGTTTGCCGCGTAGCCAGCTCAGGAGCCCTGTTGGCTCAAACAGTAAGACTCTAATAGAGAACTGTCCTATTAGCTTAGCCCAGGTTGGGGATCGAATCGAGTATAGCAGGCTCCGATGGCCCTTGCGACGGCTGGCTAGCTTGGCACCCTACCCACAGAAGTTCCTTCTTTTTGGTTTCGATTCGATATCGAAATTGGCTTGACCGGTGCTGATCAATTCAAAGCGCTGCCCAAGCCGTTAAAACGTATTTGTAAAAATGTTAAAGAAGGTAAACTGAGATCCATTGGGGTCGTGATCACCATCGAGCGAGCGAGGAATAATGCTGCGAATAAAAGACGTCACCGACTGGATGGAGGGCCTTGCGCCCCTGCGACTAAGCGCAGAGTGGGACAACACGGGGCTGTTATTGGGCGATTTGCAACGAGAAGTGCGCCGCCTCATGACTTGTCTGACACTGACTCCCGAGAGCGTCGCGGAAGCGGTATCCGGCAAAGCGGATTTGGTGATCAGTCATCATCCTTTGCCATTTCGACCGCTGAAAAAGATCATCGCCAGCGAACCCGCCGGTCGCATGCTGTGGGAGTTGGCAAGGGCCGGAGTGTCGGTTTATTGCCCACATACAGCTTGGGACTCTGCGGCCGGCGGAATCAATGCACAATTGGCGAATCGACTGCAGTTGCGAAACATTGTGCCGCTGGTCGCTGAAGCGACTAGGAGCCTGCCCGAAAAGGGGTCTGACTCTCTCCGGCGAGGCCCAAAAACCCATGAAAATGACTCGCCTCCAATGGGTCAGACCCCTTTTCGGACAGGCTCTCAATTTTTGACATCGCAATCTAAACAAGCGGATTCAGTTGACCAACTTGGCACTGGCCGCGTGGGCGACTTGGTGGGTCGATGTAACCTGCGCGACATCACCAAGTTGGTCTGCGAAGCCATACCCCACTGTCGGCCGCGAGTCGTCGACGCTGGTCTTTCGATTGGTCGTGTGGGCGTCGTTTGTGGAAGTGGCGGCAGCCTAATCGAAGCAGCATTTTGCAATGAATGCGATCTTTTTTTAACGGGCGAGGCGACCTTCCATCAGTGCCTGGAAGCCAAAGGGGCAGGATTATCGATGCTGATGATTGGACACTTTGCAAGCGAAAAATTCGCTATGGACTCACTGGCAGGGCTTTGTAGGGCCGAATTTGCAGGTTTGGAAGTCTGGGGAAGCGTTAACGAAACCGACCCAGTCAGCTCGATTTGACGATCAAACGTTGTGTTTTTCTGCAGTTTCCAAGCAGTTTGCCTTGTTTCGCCCGGCGTTCATTGACCCAGGTTGCTTCCGTTCTAAAATGCATTGGTGCAATGACGAATCCTTTTCGAGGACTTTTTGAGATGGCCAATTGGCTTGCTGCTTTGCCGGTCTACAACGAAGCCGGCTATGTAGACGAAGTTTTGAACCAAGTGACCAAGTACGCTGATAACGTGCTGGTGGTTAACGATGGTTCAACGGATGCGACGGCAGATCGATTAGCGAATTGGCCGCGCGTGAATGTGGTCGATCACGGAGTCAACCGTGGTTACGGTGCGGCACTCAAGAGTGCCTTCCAATTTGCGATTGATCACCAATACGAATTCTTGATCACGCTCGATTGCGACGGTCAACATCAACCACAACGCATTCCGCGATTTCTGTCGGCGTGCAAGCATGCGGACATCGTTTCTGGTAGTCGCTATCTGAAGACCTATCCGGGAGATAGCCAACCGCCCGCGCAGCGTCTGTTCATTAACAAGCAGATCACGCGCCAAATCAATCAACGCTTCGGTATGAAATTGACCGATACATTCTGCGGTTTCAAAGCCTACCGTGTCGAAGCCTTGAAGTTGTTGGACATTCAAGATAACGGTTATGCGATGCCACTGGAGTTGTGGGTGCAAGCAGCCATGCATGGCTTGCGTGTAATCGAAATTCCAGTACCGCTCATCTACCTTGACCTGAATCGTTCGTTCGGCGGCGCACTCGACGAAGCTGAAAAGCGGCTTCAATATTACAATGAGTGCATCGAGCGGGCCGTGTCCGCCATGAAATCTAAAGGCATCGAATTGCCCGGGGCAACGCCGCGCCGCGAGTCCGCTTGCGGGGGATGCAATTGATGAGCTCCGTAGCTGCCGATACTTATCGACAGTTTCGTGTCCCACATGAATCCGGCAAAGCGCTGATCGATCCACCGCTCGAGCGTGTAAAATCTCGCCTGCACGCGCTCGATGCGAATACGGAATTGAGTGGCCTCGAGTTCTGTGGTCAGCCAATTTCTAAGGTACGTAGCGAAGCGCGTCGTGAAGCGGTTGAGATCGCTCGGCAGTACACCGGGCAGTATCGCAATACGCCGGAGCAGTTTCGCTGCGCTAGCGATACCCAACCTATCTTGCTGTCAGGTCACCAACCGGAATTGTTTCACCCCGGAGTTTGGTTCAAAAACTTTTTGTTGTCACAGTTGGCCACTGATAACGGTGCGGTGGCGATCAATTTTCTTGTCGATAACGATCTGTGTCGCAATGCTGCGATAAGGGTTCCAATGAGAACGGCGGATGGCGCCGTGATCGCGACTTCCGTACCGTTCGACGCACCTCGCGATAGCATCCCCTGGGAGCTGCGTTTGCTGAACGATGCGGAGTGCTGGCGGCAATTTCCGTCTATCGTGTGCAAAACATTGCTATCTGAATCCGATCAGCCACTGGTGACTGACCTTTGGGAATATGCGGCGGACACGATTGCACGCACGGGTCGAGTCGGTTACGCAATCGCCGAAGCACGCCATCGTTTGGAAGCCGAGCTGGGGTTGCATACTTTGGAAGTGCCGTTGAGTCACTTGGTGAGCACGCGTGCGTTCGCTCGCTTCAGTGTTCAGTTGCTCAGCGAGTTGCCCCGCTTGCAAACCATTTACAATGCACAGCGTGAGAACTACCGCAACGCGCACCACATCCGCAGTCAAGCGCATCCGGTCCCCGCGCTCGAGCAGCAACACGGTTGGCTCGAAGCGCCCTGGTGGGTTTATCGACCGGAGGCTCCCAAACGTCAGCGACTGTGGGTGAAACTCATCGACAACAGCTTGATGCTGAGTGATCGGGCAGGCTGGCAAACAGTCATCGAAGGGCGGCTCGAATGCGATCAAGCGGCAGCTCAGTGGCTGGACATTCTAGCGGATGGCGTTTGTCTACGGCCGCGCGCGCTGCTGACCACTATGTATTTGCGGTTGATCGTCGGCGATGCGTTCATCCATGGCATTGGCGGTGGTAAGTACGATCAATTGACCGATGCCATCATTCAAGAGTTCTTTGGCGTCACTCCCCCGGAAGTGATTGTGGCTAGCGCTACCTTGCGTTTGCCCATGGTCGCGACCGAGCCCGTCGCGGCTTCCTCGCAGCAGCAACGCGAGAGACTCTGGCAACTTAAGTATCATGCCGAATCGGCAGTTGTAAATGCGGCGAATGTCGCTGAAGCCAGTGAAGCCCAGACCTTGGCGAATCGTAAACGAGAGCTGCTGGCCAACATTCCACAGCGCGGCGAAAAGTGGGAGTGGCATCATCAGATCACGACCGTTAACCGTAGACTCGCAGAACTCGCCGCCGCGCAAACCACTGCTACAAAACAGCGGCTGGACGCTGCCACGCTGGACGAACGACAACAGCGCATTCTCGCTTCGCGCGAATACAGCTTCTGCCTGTTCAACCGCGACTTCATTTCCGCTGAGCTACACCGGATGACGCTTGAACGCTCCTAGTTGGACAGCGCCACTTTTAATCAGCCGGAACGCGTTAGAGAGCGTCCCGCTTAGGAATCAAATTGAAAGCACTGATTTACAGGTGTTTTATCAGCCGGAAGGCGTTAGCCTCCGGTTCTATCCACAACCGGAGGCTAACGCCGAGCCCTTTCAAGCCAGCATTATGACACGTTTTTGCCGCTTTTGTCATCATTGGATACGATTGCATCGGGATCTTTTGTTCGCAATCGTAATGGAGTGCATTTGATGGCATTCGAAGAAGTACTTGATCGGTTTGCTAAGGAAGCGCCGGCAGCTGTGATGGCAAGGGCGACGTTATCGCATGTCTTAAATGCTGAGCGAATGGATAGTCTATTTAAACGCAACTGCGTTA
>JANLQO010000377.1:0-9253 GCA_031367855.1 Planctomycetia bacterium
TTCCAAACCAGCCAGCCGATCAAAGCCGATGAATTGCGAGCCTTGACACGCAAAATCTTGGATAAGGATGCACGAGGCGAATACATTCAATCGACCTTGGTCCGAGTCGAAAAAGAGCCAGTTGATAGTGTTTACACCTTGGTCACTTCGCTCAAGAGTCGCAGTGAATTGGAGAAAATGCTGGTCGACGGCTTTTCGAATGAGAAAGCTGGCTTTGTGACCTATTCGATGAAGGTTCTGGACGCTCCGAAAACGTCGACTAGCCAAAATCAGTCTAGCCAAAAACGCGAAATTCCGACCAGCAACGATCCGAGTGCGGTTCGATTGGTTTCGTTCCAGGACGACCCCAAGCCTGCTACGCCCGAAGTCGCTCCAGCAACTCAAGCCACCGCTGAAATCACTGCCGATCCAACGGCTGAGGTTACGCCCAATGCTGCCGCCCCTGCTGCGACTCAAGCCACAAACCCTAGTCCAACTGCCGATGGAGCGGCTGCACCTGCGGCAAATCCACCCGGAGCCACTCTAGGGCAAGCACCTGCGGCTGCGGCGACAACCGCGCCCGCTGCTCCCCTGGCGTCCACTTCGCTAGTGCTTCAGTTTCAATCGAGCAATCAGAATGCGGGAACCGAAGCAGACAAGATCGCCAGGATCAATGCACCCGAATTGAAGAAGAAACTCATTGCGGCTGCCGAAGCGAGCGGACTGACATTGGTCAACGCGGGATTCAACGTCGAACCGCAGCCAGTTCCTAAAGACTGGATTCAAGAAGATCTCTCGGGACACGGGAAGTGGAAAGTAATTCTTCCTTTCGATGCAGCTCAAACCAAAACGATCATCGGAAACTTGGATGCCGCCTTGGCCAAGCAGCCGTTATGGTTGTCGTTGAGCAACATCGGTGAACGCGTTGCGGGGGAAATGCAGCAGCGCGCTATCGGCGCCGTACTGCTTAGCCTCCTATTTATTATGGCGTATATTTGGTTCCGATTCCAAAAGGTCGCGTTTGGTGTGGCGGCGGTGGTCGCGCT
This sequence comes from Planctomycetia bacterium, assembly GCA_031367855.1. GTDB lineage: Bacteria > Planctomycetota > Planctomycetia > Pirellulales > Pirellulaceae > Aureliella. Next base: position 1,026 of record JANLQO010000377.1, read on the forward strand.
GCTACATGACGTAGTCATTACGCTTGGCATTATGGCACTTTGCCATTGGTTGGTCGGTCCACTGCGACTACTGATGATCGAAGATTTTAAGATCGGTCTAACTGAAGTAGCTGCGTTTCTAACGATTATCGGTTACTCGCTGAACGATACGATCGTGGTATTCGACCGCATTCGCGAAGTTCGCGGGAAGAGTCCTAGGCTGACATCAAAGATGATCAACGACAGCGTCAATCAAACGCTCAGCCGCACGTTGCTCACCTCGGGAACAACGATTTTGACTTTGATCATTCTTTATATTTGGGGCGGTGAAGGCATTCACGCATTCGCCTTCGCGTTGCTGTTCGGTATCATCACCGGCACATACAGTTCGATTTTCGTCGCGGCACCTATTCTGCTGTGGATTGCGAATCGCGAAACGCCCGCCAACCAACGGGGCATCAGCACAAACTAAATGGTGGCGCTTACCGGATAGTAGCAATTTGTGCCTAAGCAATTCGCTCAGATTTACAGTTTGCTTGCCGGTTAGTACATATGACCGACAAAAAACTCCAGGCCAAACATTTCACGTGGATCCTCTTGGATGAGAGGGGCTCAACGGTTCGCTGGGGCAGGGTTTGCACATTCGCGGGTGTTTTGATACTGGGCAATCTGTTTGCACAAGCGATCCTCAATGTAACGCTGCAGGTACCGTTTAGGCTTGGGATTATTTTGGCCGTGTTGTCGGCTCAACTAGCCTACCTTGCAACCGTGGTTGAACTGCAGCGCCAGTACCTCAAAGCAGGCAAGTCGGTCTTTCGATTCGACTTGACTTATCTGTTTGTATCAACGCTTCTAGCCGCACTGTTTATTGCGTCACTGGTTGCCGAGATCGGAGCCAGTCGGCGAGGTATGCAACGGAACAATGAGATCAAAGCGCAACTTGAAAAGTTGATCGACGGTGGCAGCGTATACCTGAGTGGACAAGCCGGCAAGCGGATCTCATGCGTGATTACTCGTCCAGATTTTTCGGATGCCGAACTAATAGACTTGATTGAGTTCTCGCGCGGCAGCGACTTAGGAGTCTCCGAAATCACTATGTTGGTTCTCGACGTTACCGCAGTAACTGACAATGGTCTCCAAAGTCTCTCGGCTTGTCCAAAACTTGAGATACTCGCACTACCACCAATCGCACTAAGCGATGCGACACTCGAAAAGCTTGCCGCATGCAGCAAGCTAAGATACTTGACTCTCGACCAGAAGAAGCTGACTGAGACGCAATTGAATCAGCTTGTCGAAAAACTTCCCAAAACAAAGATCAATGGAGTAAGCCAGCATGAGAGGCAAGCGACCAAGCGAAAATAGATTTCTGCTGCCGACCTATGACTTCCATTGACCAAACGCCGAAGCATACTGGGGGAAACTGAAATTGTCGGATGTTCATTTTTAACCCCTATGCTACCTAGTAGAGATCCCCTTTAAATTGGCCGAAAACACCAACAGCTAGCAAGTTGCTCAGCGAGCAGCCATAATGCCGTTCACCAGTCCGAAGGCTGAACGGTGGCATCCGACGACGAGCCTTAGAGTTCCAAACAAATCGAGTTGACAATGCGCACGAGTTTACGAGTCTTTAGAGCTTGCGCCGCGATGTTATGCGCGGTTAGTTCCGTAGCTGCCTCGGGTCAAATTCCGGTTGAGCGTGTCGATACGGCGATGATCGAGAAGATCAAGGAAGAAGGGATGCAGCGATCAAAGGTCATGGAGTCGATCAGCTACTTGACGGACGTTCATGGGCCACGGCTAACTGGTTCGCCGCTGACTCGCAAGGCGGGCGAATGGACGCAAGCGAAGCTGACCGAGTGGGGACTTGAGAAGGCGCAGCTAGAAAGCTGGGGACCTTTTGGTCGCGGTTGGACACTGGAGGCATGTTCGGCAAATTTGGTCGAACCGCATTTTAGCCAATTGATCGCTTATCCGAAGGCTTGGACGCCCAGTACACCGAAAACTGTTCGTGGCGAACCCATCTATTTGGATGCGGCCACCAAAGAAGATCTTGAGAAGTACCGAGGGAAACTCGGTCGTGCCATCGTACTCATCAGTCCACCGCGCGAAGTGAAGGCACTCTTCACTCCCCCGGCGGCGCGGCAAACAGATTCCGATTTGCTCGCGCTTTCTAACGCAGGCCCTGCTTCACAGCGTCGTCGACGCGGACCCGATGGAGGACCCGGTGCTGGAGGACCACCTCGCGATGCGGCGGCAATCGCGCCCACAGATGCGGCGGCTGTACCAGCGCCTGTGGGAGTACCAGCGCCCGCGGCAGCTCCCGAAGCACTTGCAGGTGCTGCACAGGTACCGGCTGCAACACCTTCCCAACCCCCCACAGCCGACACGCGTTCGTCGATGCAATTGCAATCAGACAAATGGCAGTTGGTTTACGACGAGGGTGCTGCCGTGGTGCTGGAGCCAGGCCGTGGCGATGGCGGAACTGTCTTCGTAGCCCAAGCCACCATGCCGCGTTTAGCCGACCCGAATCGCGACAATCGCAGTCCATCGGAAGGTGGTAACCCTTTCAGCCGAGGTGGACCTCGTCCGTGGGCAACCGATCCACCGACGGTTCTGCCACAGTTAGTGTTGGCCGCCGAGCACTACAATCGGCTGGTGCGGATGATTCAGAAAGACGCTCATCCCAAATTGGAAATCGATATTGAAACGCGCTATCACGACGGTGATTTGAACAGCTTCAACATTGTGGCCGAGATTCCCGGTAGCGATTTGAAAGATGAAGTCGTGATGCTGGGAGGCCATTTTGATTCATGGCATGCAGGCACCGGCGCGACCGACAACGCCATCGGTTGCGGTGTCGCGCTCGAAGCGGTCCGAATTCTGAAGGCCATCGACGCCAAGCCGCGCCGAACCATTCGTATCGCTCTGTGGACCGGTGAAGAACAAGGATTATACGGTTCGCGCGCCTATGTCACCGATCACTTCGGCAGCCTGCAGACGCCGTCGCGCGGCGGCCCTGCTGGCGAGGGCGGACGAGGTGCAGGAGGCGGCCCCGCGGAAGGCGGACGCGGTCGCCCAACCTATGAATTGAAAGCTGAACACGAAAAATTCTCAAGTTACTTCAATCTCGATAACGGCACCGGGAAGATTCGTGGAATCTACCTACAAGGCAACGAAGCGGTTCGCCCGATCTTCCGCGCTTGGCTTGCACCCTTCGCTGATATGGGTGCGACCACGATCACTGCTTCGAACACGGGCGGCACCGACCACCAGTCTTTCGATGGCATCGGCTTGCCTGGTTTTCAGTTTATCCAAGATCCTCTCGAATACGACACTCGCACCCACCATTCCAGTATGGATGTTTACGAACGGGTTCAAGAAGACGATGCCAAGCAAGCGTCGATCATCATGGCCTCATTTGTTTATCAAGCTGCGATTCGCGATGAAAAATTACCTCGCAAGCCGCTCGATGGCGAGATCATCACAGCACCTGCGACGCCTGCGCCTGTACCTGCCGCGACTCAGCAAAGCGGTTCCTAATGGGCACATCGTATGCTTACAAATGGGCTGTAAATTTTCGGAAACTCTGGATGGTTTGGAGGGCGGCGGAGTCGGCGTCGGGCCATGGAAGGACTTCGGCAGACAAGTAGCCGACATAGCCAACTTCGGTTAGTGTCTGGACAACTGCGGCGGCATCAGTGTGTCCCAAGCCGATGGCACGGCGATTCGAATCAGCAAAATGAACGTGGCCAATCAACGGTCCAAACCGACGGATCGATTGCGACATGTCGGCTTCTTCGATGTTCATGTGAAACATGTCGGCCAAAATGCGTACGTTCTTCGTCTTCAGCGAATTAACCCAGGCGGCGGTGGTTTCCAAGTCAGTAAAGACGTTTGTCTCATAACGATTCAGCGGCTCTATCAACAGAGGGACTTCGAAGCGCGCAGCGTGCTGCGCGAGTAACTCGATGGCCAGTGTCATTTGAGCGAATAGAGGCTCGCGCTGATCGGGCGATGGAATGCGGCCTTGCATCGAGCCCACAATAGCAGGCGCGCCGAAGCTTCCCGCAAGTTCAACCATGCCGCGAATGAACTCGGCGGCGCGCTGCGCCACGCTGGGATCAATCGCTGTCAAGCTTAATTGCTTCGTTACCCAGCCTGCACCCGTCCCCACTGCGGCCAGCGTCAATCCGTGTCGATCGAGTAGTTGTCGCAGTTGCTGGTGATCTACTTCGTCGGCCGATCGCGGGAATACCTCGACCGCATCGAACCCGTACTGAGCCGCTTGTTCGCAACCGTGCTCGAGCCCCGCATGATACACAAACGGTCCGCTGCCAGCTTCAGGGACTAAACAAACAGTAATGGCCGATCGCATCGATAGCATGCTCCTCGAACTTCCATGACGCTTACTCGTAGTGAACCACCACGTCGGCGGCTGCGAAACGTACTTTTGCGGCAGTCGCGGCTTTGTCTTCCGGATGACGGTACCCCAAAGCGCAGCCTACTACGCAGGTATAGTCGGTTTCAGCCAATCCGAGCAGAGCATCGTAAGCGGCGGTGTCGATGCCTTCCATCGGGCAAGCGTCAACGCTCAGCACGGCGGCGGTGGCCATAAGTTGGCCCAAGGCGATGTAGACCTGGCGGGCGTTCCAGTCCAGGTGCTTGTCAGTCGTGTTGTTGACGGTTTCGACCAACACGTTTCGATAGCCCGCGACGGCTTCAGCAGGCAATCCGCGGGTTTGCGCAACGGAGTCCATAAAGCGATTGACGTACGATTCATCCATCGTTTTGCGAGCCGCGAGGACGATCATGTGCGAACAGTCCTTGGGCTGTTGCTGGTTCCACGACATTCCCGGCAATTGGGCTTTGATTTCCGGGGCCGTGATGACAACAAACCGCCATGGTTGCAAGCCGTAACTGCTTGGGGTCAGCACCAAGCTCGCTTCCAGGGCCTGCCAAGTGGCTTGGTCCAAAGTTCGCGACGCATCAAATCGTTTGACGGCATAACGCCACTGCAATCGTTCGATCAATTCCTGCGGTCCCAACTCCGACATACTGCTCTCCAGCTTGCTTTCGATACACAAAAAGGTGTTTGCTTCATCCGCCCGTCAAGGCCATTGTAGACAATACAATTCTACCAAATTCAGAAGTCTCGTTTAAGCAGGTCTGAGCACACGTATTTCACGCTGCATTGTTATCAATCAGGTTGCCGGATTTTAGACCGCAACTCAATGGGACACCGCCACTTTATAGGGTGGGTAAAACGCGACGGCATGCAAGTTGCTATGCAAGTTGCTATTCGACAAGGGACTGATTCAACGTGAATTCAGCTAGTGCGATTTACATCTAAGATGGAGTGCAGCAATGAGATTAATATTGACGGCCATAGCGTTAGCCCTTCTGGCAAATGTCAATTCAGTTTTCGGGGGAAACGTAACTGCCTCGATCCAAGGTGGCAGCCTTTACGTTTACGGCAACGATGAAGAAAGCAGTATTACGATTGACTCACCGGCAAGTGGTCAGATTCGCGTCACAGGCGCGCCAACTGTTTCCGGTCACGCGACGACAGTCAACTCCAAGGATACTGCGGTAGTGCTGAACGGTTGGACTAGTGGTGTGTTCGTTTATCTTTATGGAGCCGCTGACACTGTTACGTTGACTAATGCAACGGTCAACGGTGCAACGCATTTCGACCTCGGTAGTGGAAACGATCAGGTCCAACTGGGAAACTCATTGCCCGCTATGGCGGCTGCCATCACGAGCAACCAAGCTGATATTGCCGCGGTGCCGCTATTACTTCGATCTTCGCTGTTCGTGCTTGGCGTGCAAGGGACAGATCACGTTGCAATTAACGACACTCGGGTCACTGGACACGCAACTCTTGATTTGGGTAACGAGGCCGATAGCGTCGTAATTTCACAGTCTCATTTTCAGGAATCACTGGTTGTTTTGCCAGGTGCAGGAGCTGATACCGTTGATATCTTGGCAACGACGGTCACTTTAGACTTGATCGTCGATGACTCCACAAACGCGTTGCACGCGGACCTCTCCAACATAAGTGTTGGTCGAAATGCCTTCATCTATGGGACGGCATTCCCCGATGTCATTCAAGTAACCGATTTCCGAGTCGTGAATCTATTTCAAGTGTTTGGCGAATCGGCTAACGATACGATCACTCTCAATGGGCAGAGTAAAACGTTGGACGTCTTCGCAGGTTTAGGCAATGACAAAATCCGCTTGGAGACGTTTACCGCAGCAACCGCTTCAACGTATCTGGACGCTGGAACAGATTCGCTGGTTGTGCAAGACAGCGACCTGACTCGCCTTAACGCGTTCGGTGGAAGTGAAAATGATACCTTTACACTGAATGGCTCCATGATTGATGCAGCGTACATCTACGGTGATGGCGGGACAGATACATTCCTCCGTACGGCGAGTACCATTAGCACGTTGAAACTGTTCTCAATCGAGAGAAAGTAGCTGCAGGCGCAAGGTCACACCCGGCGAGAGTAACCGACCGTGGGTCGCGTCTGCCGGATGCGACCAAGAAGCGGCTAATGATTTGGAATTGCGTTTAGCGTGTAAAAAGCATTGCGGTGCAACAGCTCTTCGCCGTCCCGTGCTCTTAGTTTTGCAAGGTCAAATTCATAGACATGTCCTGGAGTAAGGTTTTCCAAAACCAACTTGGCGGTGAATCCATCCTCTGAGACTGTGATAGATTTTACAGTCGGCTTGGTCTGCTCAATTTCTGGGCCTCCGTATCCACCGTGATAAGGATGTGTGAAGGTTGATAGGGCGTACGACTGAGCAGTATTACCAGTTACCATGTCAAGGGGTTTTGTAAAGGCGACTTTAAAGCCGTCGGGTTCGATCGTAATTCGCTGAATTTCAAAAGGCATCTTGCCACTCCAGTCAAGCCGCTCTAACGCAAATGGCTTGATACCGCGCACTGGCCAGCCGCGATTGGTGCCGCCCGCTAACAAATTCCCTTCGGGAGTGAAAGCAACATTTAAAATTCCAGTTGAAAGTCCTTCACGAAACGGATAGCAAGCACCTTGCCACACGCCATTGACCTGCTCGGTAGTGGCCCGCATCAATATGGAAAGCGTGTAGTCGCCCATGAAGAGTTGGTTTTCAAATGGTCCAAACTTTCCTCCTGTATGATTGACAGTGAAGCCGGTGATCGAACGCCCCATGCGAACGTAGGGAAAGATCACTGCATAGGGCACAAGCTGTTTCACTCGCTCTTTTTCGATAACAATGCGCGAGCCCGACTTGGGCTGTTCGGGCACAGGACCCAACTCGGGAGCGTAGGGATACCAATTGAAACTCGCGGGATGGCCGTGGAAGCTGCCTTGGGAAACGGCTTTCAGACTGCAGGAGCAATTCCATGGACCCTGGCTTTCGATGTAAAACAGGGCTCCATGTTCGTCGGGCCCGATGCCGGCTGGGCTGCGCAAGCCACTGGCCATGGCGGTCGTTTTCCCATCGGGTGCGACTTTCATTACAAACCCACGAAACAAAGCGTGCGATTCGTACGACTGCGACAAGCCCAGCGATACGAAAATGTTCCCTTGCGCGTCGAATGGCGAACCAAACGCGTACTCGTGATAGTTCGCGTAGCCCCATGCGTCGGAAATAGTTTCAAAGCGAGTTGCCCTACCATTGCCCTTCGTATCACTGACCCGCGTCAATTCGCAACTCTGCGTCACGTAAAATGATTTGTCTTTGTAGGATAGGCCAAAGATTTCATCCAGGCCCGATGCATAGAGCTCGAACGTCGGGTTAGGTTTCTTCTCGTCGATTCCATCGATTAAGTAGATTTCACCATAGCGTGTGCCGACCGCCACGCGCTGGTCGGGCAATGTTGTAAAAGCGCCTGCCTCAACTACCGTGTCTCTGGGAAGCGGTATGTTGACAATCGGATAGTATTCCCGCTCGCGCTCCGCCGTTCCCCAGCGTTGGCCGACTTCTTCAGCACGAACCACTGGCTGGTCCATCAACGTGAGCGCCAGGAGCAAGTACAGCAGACTAAAACTATTGTTGATTAAGTGGTTCATAAGTCAGTGACAGCGATGATTGGCCTTGGGGTAGTTCAATGCGTAGTAACAGTTCTGCAAACTTCGATTGGGCTAACTTAGCATCGGGCTTTGCGACTTGAGCCTGCGCATTGTCCGGAACTGGCCGCATTAGCAATGGAAGATCCGGAATCGTGATGCGTAATTTGTCGGTTGCGTAAACTAGTTTCG
>JANLQO010000409.1:0-17540 GCA_031367855.1 Planctomycetia bacterium
CGCTCAAGTCGAGCGTCTGCGAGCATTCGATACTCAAGGTCGTTTGACCTACCTAAGTCTACATGACGCGCGCGTCGCCCAGCGTTGTCCCCAACTGACCCACGAACAGCTGATGGAGCAGATGTGGGTCGTCACTTCAAACCGCGAGCCATTTGGTGGCGCCGACGCAGTGCGATTCCTCAGCCGTTATTTGCCGCGACTGTGGTGGATGGCTCCGCTGATGCATCTGCCCTTTGCGATGCCGCTGTGGCGGTTTTTGTACAAAGCAATCGCTAAGCGACGTTACCGATTGGCAGGTGAAAACTGCGCTGACGGTACCTGCGAACTCCATGCTGGCGTTCCGGCGCCTACGAAAAAGCACTAGGCAAAGTAAGAGACCGCGTTTTCAAAGAGTTTTCTGCCTTCCCCAAATTCTGGCTGAATCTTCCGTCTCGTCCAAAAGGGGTGGTGAGTCGGGTCGAGATGACGTTCCGGATGCGGCATCAAACCGAAGACTCTGCCGCTTGGATCCGATATTCCCGCCACGTTACCTTGCGCTCCATTGGGATTGTCTGGGAACGCCAGCATTTCATCGGAGGTTTTGCCTGCCGGCGAACAGTAGCGAAGTCCTAGTTGCCCCGCGGACTTTAACTGTGCTGTCGCCTCCAAATCGCGGACCGCGAATCGTCCTTCGGCATGCGCCATCGGCAGGTAGATTGTGTCGACGCCTCGCAGGAACACGCTATTCGAGTCGACATTCTTCAAATGCACCCAGCGATCTTCGAAACGAGCATGCGCATTCAAAGCCAGAGTCGCAGGTGGATTTTCTTCTTCGCCCGGAAAGAAAATCCCCAGCCGCATCATCACTTGGAAACCGTTGCAGATTCCCAATACCAGGTGGTCGCGCTGGCGAAACTGATTTACGAGATCGACCAGATGAACCTTCAATCGCTGAGCCAAAATGCGGCCAGCAGCAATGTCGTCGCCATAGCTAAAACCACCTGGCAGGCACAAAATCTGACAGCTAGCGCCAATGTGAGGTGATTCGATTAACTGATTAACGTGCACACTGGAGACACTCGCACCAACGGATTCAAAAGCAAATGCCGTTTCAATGTCGCAATTCGTGCCCGGAGCTCGCAGGAGGAGCACTCTCGGATTGGCCATCAAACTTTTCCTGTGCCGCGTTTTTCTGATTGTCAGATGGGCTGCGGCAAAAGTGTGCCGCAGTAACTGCTCACCAGACTAACACAGTCACCAAAAGCTGAAAGGGGATCGCCATGGGCATTCCCAACCGCTTGACGTGACTGCAATAATCCTCAGTATTTGCTAACCCGCTTCTTGGGCGGTCAGCCGCTGTACATTCATAACAAAGCAACCGCTCATGTCCGACATTCCGCCATTTGATTCGATCCTGATTGTGTCGTTTGGTGGACCCGAAGGTCCTGGTGATGTGCTCCCTTTTTTGGAAAATGTGCTGCGCGGGAAGAACGTGCCTCGAGAAAGAATGTTGGAAGTCGTCGAACACTATCAACATTTTGGCGGCGTCAGCCCAATCAATGCCCAGAATCGTGCGCTCATCGCCGCTCTCCGAGCGGAACTCGACACAGCCGGCGTCAACCTGCCTATCTATTGGGGCAATCGTAATTGGCACCCCCTGCTAGCCGATACGCTTAAACAAATGAAAGCGGATGGTCGCCAGCGTGCAATTGCATTCTTCACCAGCATGTTTAGTTGCTACTCAGGCTGTCGCCAGTATCGCGAAAATATCCAAGTCGCTCAGCAAGAAGTTGGCGAAGGTGTTCCTACGGTCGAGAAAGTCCGCAAAGGCTTCAATCACCCGCTGTTTATCGAAGCGCAAGCGGATTTGGTTCGCCGAAGCCTTGCACAAATTGCCGTACCGCAACGTGCCGCTACGAAGTTGCTCTTTACCGCACACAGCATTCCAATGTCCATGGCCGACAATAGCAACTACGTTCAACAACTCAAGGAAGCCGCCAAGTTGGTCGCCGCCGCCGTTGGTTCTGAAAGTTGGGAACTCGTTTTTCAAAGCCGCAGCGGTCCGCCACAACAACCTTGGCTAGAGCCTGACGTCTGCGATCGCCTGCATGAACTAGCCGCCAGCGGTACAGCGGCTGTCGCCATCATTCCGCTCGGCTTCGTTTCCGATCACATGGAAGTCCTCTTCGATCTCGATACCGAAGCTAAAGCTGCCTGCGATAAACTGGGGCTGGGTATGATTCGAGTCCCCTCTGTCGGTACCCATCCGCTGTTTATTAAGTTGATCCGCGAACTTATTCAGGAGCGGATTGATTCTTGGCCTTCCCGCGCCGCCATCGGTGATCTGCCAGCCAGTCACGATGTCTGCCCGATCGATTGTTGCTTGTACCCCCAACAACGTCGCGGATAGTTGGCAGCCCCGCTTGTTGGCTGCCCTGCCGGCAGACTAAGAGCCTGTGAGAAAATAGGGCTGACCGGGCTGACCCGTTGCAGGCGAGTCATTTTCATTGGTTTTTTAGGCCTCGCCGAGAGGGTATGCTCCCTTTTCGGGCAAACTCTACGCCACAGCTTTGTTGTAGGCATGGCGATAATATTCATCGATCACATCTACCACGCGATGTTGTTCGGTTGAAGTCAGTTCGGGGTAGACCGGGATGTGTAGGATCTCGCGAGTAGCCCGGTCGGTTTCGGGCAAATTGACTTGCGAGCAGCTCTTGCCTTGGAAACACTGCTGCTGGTGCAATGGAACTGGATAGTAGATTTCGCAGCCGACGCTGTGTTGCTGCAGGTAGCCCTTGAGCGCATCGCGGCGCCCCTCACCGACGCGTAGACTGTACTGATTCCAAACGTGATGCGCTGCTGGATCTTGAAATGGCAAGCCAAGTTTTTGCGATAGTCCCGATTGCTCAAACAAAGCCGAATAGCGGCTTGCATTGCTTTGTCGCGCGTGAGTGTATTCCCCGAGCCGCTTCGACTTCACCAGTAAGGCGGCGGCTTGGAGCGTGTCCAGCCGGCTGTTGATACCTACCGCAGAATGATAGTAGCGCGGCTTCATGCCATGCGCGGCCAGCAGTCGCAAACGATCATTGAGCGAATCGCTGCTGGTGGTTAGCATGCCGCCATCACCTAGTCCTCCCAGGTTCTTGGTTGGGTAAAAACTGAGACATCCCATCTGCCCCCAACTGCCGACCGGGCGACCATGATAGGCAGCACCAATCGCTTGGGCTGCGTCTTCAATTACGGTGATGTCGTATCGCGCGGCGATTTTGCAAATCTCGTTGATCTCCGCAGACTGGCCAAACAGATGCACCGGAATGATCGCCCGAGTGCGATGCGTGATGCAGGCTTCGATGGCAGCTGGGGCAATATTGTAGGTCTGCGGATTGATGTCCGCGAAAACGATCTTCGCTCCCAGCCGATCAACGCAACTGGCCGTGGCAAAAAACGTAAAGCTCGGCACGATGACCTCATCGCCCGGCTCGAGTTCGAGCGCCATCAGGGCTAGCAGCAAGGCATCGCTGCCGGATGCACATCCAACCGCATGCTTCGTATGACACAGTTTGGCGAGTTGCGTCTCAAGCTCAGTGACTTGCGGACCGTGCAAGAACTTGCCACTGTCGACGACTTCAGCTAGCGCCGCGACGATCTCATCGCGAAGCGCGCGATTGCCACGATTGACATCCAGAAGGGGAACTGAGGAAATGTACTGATTGGCTGATTGCATGTTGGTCATCCTTGACCTGCGAGAGATCTTATGTGCAAGGCAGTGTATGCCGCGTTTGGCGGTATTTCAGACGGTAATCGGGAAGCAATGTTCAGGTCAATATTACATCGCACGTTCAAGAGGCTTTTGCCTCATGTTGATCGATTTCGATCGTAACTGAATTGGGGACGAAGTCGCGATTGAGTTGCGCAGACTTGGCTTGCATAGACGAGGCCAATTGCTGTAGCTTGGCCATCCAATCCGTATCCGCTGCTAGCAACTGTTTCACTTCACCTGCTGAAGCGCCTTGTACATCCAGCTGCGATTCACCATCGGCGGCTTGATAGTAGTTGATCGAATAGTCGTCTCCCGCCCCGTGTTCAGTCAACCAGCCTCGCAATTGTTCGGCCAACGACTGCATGGCCTCGGCGAGCGTGGGTTTTAACTCGGTTGATGACGCCGATACCCTGGCGGCTGGGGTATCGAGCATATTACCTAGTATCGAAACGAAAGACTCTCCGGTGCTCTTCGCGGCAGCGACCGTTCGACTGGCGACAGCGGAGGCGGCCGGCGCCAAAGCTAGCAAAAATGCAGGTGAATTCATGTGGCAGAAAACTGCTAACGAGTGAAACTGCGGAGCACAGTCGTTTCTATCGGCACAATCCCTACAGTTTATCTAGTCCTTTTTTTCTAGCCGACAAGTGTAGAACGGTTGTCCCCAACGTTGTCTCCAACCGTTCTGCCAAAGGGCACTGGACCAAAGTCAACCCACATTTTTTTCAACGAATGAAACCGTTCCAGTGAGACTCTTGGTTGTGCCCCCGTAAAGCTCGAGTCCAATTGCGGTTGTATCAGTTGAATCGAACGCATGGCGGAAAAATCGGATAACTTTGCGCAGGCGGCTAAGTTTTTCGCTCACGATCGAATCCCGTGAGGGATGATTCCTAGCCTGTTCATTGACGAGTGTTTGAGGAGGGGTCTGACTCCTTTGGAAAACCGTCGATATCACTGATTATTTGTCGGTTAGAGAGGCTCAGACAACCTTTCAAACCCACCTTATCAAACCGATTCATGCACTGGATTCCAAGCTATGTCGATTGAGCGTCCGGCGGTCGAACGTCCCAACACTGAACGCAAAGCTTTAGCGGTCAATCTCGACCAGCGGCGTTACGGGTCATTCGCAGAAATTGGTGCAGGCCAGGAAGTGGTACGTTGGTTCTTCCGAGTCGGTGGGGCGGCGGGAACCATTGCCAAAAGCATCTCGGCCTATGACATGTCCGTCAGCGATGCCATTTATGGCCCCTGCGATCGCTATGTATGCCGCAAACGTCTTGAAGACATGCTGGATCACGAACACTCGTTAAATCTCGAACGGCTCCGCGACAGTCGAGGCGACTCGACGGCTTTCTTTGTATTCGCCGATACCGTCTCTGCTCGCAATTTCAAAGGCACCAACGATTGCCACGGCTGGATGGGTGTGCGCTTTCAAGCTCACCCTCGCGATCAAGATAGCCAAATCATCATTCATGTCCGTATGCTCGACAGCGAAAACGCCCTCCAGCAAGAAGCGCTCGGAATCATCGGCGTGAACTTACTGTACGCCGCGTTCTTCCTGAACCACGAGCCCGACCAATTGATCGAGTCACTGCTCGACAACCTCAGCACGCGCCGCATTGAAATCGACATGATCGAGTTCTCAGGCATTGCATTCCGGCATGTCGACAACCGAGTCATGAGCTTGCGGTTGGTCCAGTTAGGCTTGAGCAATGCTGCCATGTTCTCTGCCAAAGGCGAAGTGCTGCAGCCGTCGGAGGTCCTCTATAAGAAACCGATTTTGGTTGAACGTGGGAGCTACCGGCCACTGACGAACGTCAACATCGATATGCTCCGCGCCGCTCATGAAAAATTCATTCAAGAACCCGACGTGGTGGCCGATCAAGTCGTGACGCTAGCAGAGATCACCATGCACAACTTGAAGTCGGAAGGTGAAGTCAATCTACAGGACTTCTTGGCCCGAGTTGACTTGTTAGCCGCGTGTGGCATGACGGTCCTCATTTCCGACTATTTTGAATACTATCGACTCGCGGCCTACTTGGCTCGATACACCAAGAAGAAAATTGGCATCACCATGGGTGCCGCCAGTCTGTGCGACCTGTTTGATGAGAAGTATTATACGGAACTCGACGGTGGCATTCTCGAGTCCTTCGGTCGCTTATTCAAGAACGATTTGAAGTTGCTGATCTATCCTTTGCTGGATCGCAAGACGGGCGCTCTCACGACCGTCGAAAACCTGGAAGTCGCACCGGAGCTCCGCAAACTCTATCGCTACCTCGTCGACAAGGGTTGCATCGAGCAACTGGACAACTTCAATCCTGATAACTTGGCGACGTTTTCGCGCGAAGTACTGCGGATGATTCAATCTGGCGATCCCAACTGGAGTAAGCATGTTCCTGCGGAAGTTGCCGAAGCGATTCAGCGCAGGGGATTTTTCGGCTATCGCCGCACCGCAGTCGCCAAGGAAGCCACGCCGATGTTCGTACCCAATTGCATTGGGCAGTTGCCGTTTACCCAAGGTTGCATGCCGACTACCTAATGGCTTTTATAAGCCCGGTCGGGAGAGCAAAAGGAGCGGCGAATTCTAGTGGGTCGCTCCTGCCGGGTGCGACTTCTTGCGCACAGCATTGGCAGAATTGAAATAGGGCGTCAAAACTGTCCTTCACCAAGTTCTAACACCGGGTTCACCTTACAGACCTTGACGGCGTTGATTAGGATGGCCCAAACCACCTGGATTCTGCGTGCCTCAGCGATGGTCGCACCCGGCAGGAGCGACCCACCAACGCAAAGCCTGCACTCCAACTGAATCGGACGGACGGTAAAGCCAGAACTCCAACCATTCGCGAACGCTTGCCTTCGTTGAGAAACCGATGCAGCTCAGCTTGACTTCGGATGACGCGATCGGCTAATCGTCTGGGAATGAAGAGGTCCGATGGGCGACAGCAGAATTCGTTTGCTTGGATTCAGTTCGCGTGCTGCGCGTGCTGGGTGATTTCGTTTGGTGGTTGCCGCAGCGTCGTTCCTATCTATGTGTGGCAGCCGGCTTCGTTCATTTGCCCCCACAACGCAAGAATCGCGATTGCGCCGATTGCTGGCAATGCAGAAGTGGCAGCCCGGATTGAGCGCGCATTTGTAAAGCAGCAGCCTATAGCGCGCGGGGATCTGAAGCTGATCTCTTCGCAGGATCTCGTTGCTTACTCGCCGATCCGTTTAGTGTCGACGACTGCGATGCAAAACGACGCAACTGCAATTCAAGCTGCGCAGCAATCTGCGGCTGAACTGTTGCTCGAAGGCGAAGTTCTGAGCGCTAAGTTGGGTGATCCGCAAAACCGCGAGCCGGTGACTGAGGAGTCTCCGCCACCCAACGAGCAATTGCTAATTTCGTGGCGCGTGATCGATGTGACTACTTCGAAGTCGGTCGCGAACCAAGTCGTGTCGATCGACACTCTGCGAGCCGATAACGATTATCCAGATATGTTGTTGACGCACCCCGACCCCACCGATCGACTGATCATGGCCAGCGCCCGGGATTCTTGGAAAGGCTTGGCGCCGAGTGTAGCCAAAGACGAAGTTGAGCTGATGGTTCCATGGCTGCAGGTGGGAGCGATGAGCGTTCGAACGGGAATCGTAGACGCGCAAAATGGTCGCTGGGATTTGGCATCGCAAAAGTTTGCCACCGCTGCCCGCTGGAATCCGCTGAACGTTGCCGCGCACCACAATTTGGCGATAGCGCAAGCGGCGCGGGAAGATTTTCGGGCCGCCAAATCACAGTTAAGCCAAGTCAGTTGGCCTCTTTCGACGCGGTTGCCCGCCGAAAGCCGCTTTTGGCTGGACAAACGAGATCGCCAGTTTCAAGCGGCTCATGGACTCGGAGAACCGGCGGAAGGCTGGCTGTTTCCAGACCCCGTTCAGCGGAACTCTTCCAAAGCGGTAAAACCAACGAGCATCGAGGAATTGCCTTGGTGGACGGCGATTCCCATGGCGAAACCACCCGGTTGGACATGGCGTGCCTGGTTCACGCAGCCTTGGGTGCTGTAAGCAGGCATAATCTGCCCCCCTATTCCGGCAGAACCACCCGTCACCGCTGTCGCTTGGGCTTTAGTTTGTCGGCGCTCGAAGTAATATAGAGACTCTGGGAGAAGAGTCTCGGCGTTGGGCTGGTTCGTTTATTTTCGGAGCCCAACGCACAATCACTTGGATTGTCACAAAATTCTGGTAGGAAATTGAGCATGTTGGCTTGTGTATGTAGCCCTAAGACGGCGCTGAAAATTGCCATCGCAGCCCTGCTGTTGATGAGTGCTTCACAGCCTGCAGTTTGTCAAACGGTGCCAACTTCGGTTCGAAATGGACAGGGTCAAAAGCTCGCCCCCGATGCGCTGGTCATCATTGAATCAGCGCCGGAGCAAGGAGACACTGCTCTGGGGCCTATCGATTTGCCGCTGGTTTCAAAGTATCCCAATTTGGTTTGGAAGCCGAATTATGCTCCCAGCTCAGAAACGCTTTTGGCTAAAAGCAAGGATGTGACTTTTCGCAACGACACTTATTGCTTGGAGTTTGCTTTCAAGCCAGTGAGGATGATCCAGGTCAACGATAAACTGGTGTGGTATTTACTTTACCGTGTGCGCAATGTCGGAGGCGATTTGAGGCCTGAGCCGAATAAGGATCCCAAAGCCGTTTCGACGGAGTGGGTGCGTTTTTTTCCAACATTTGTATTGAATTCGCTGAGTGCAAAACGGGAATATATCGACGTCATTAATCCGGCTGCAAAGGCGATGATCGCCGCCAAAGAACGTGTTGGCCAGCCCATTTACGACTCGATTGAAATACAGCAGCAGAAGATCCTGTTGTCGAGCGAAGCGGATAACCATGAGGTCTGGGGCGTGGCGACTTGGCAGGACATCGATCCGCGTACCATTTTCTTCTCGGTTCGCGTCCGCGGTCTGACCAATGCCCAGAAGTTGGAACCTCGCGGGTCGGAAATCGCCTATCTTCAAAAGCAACTCGTGCTCCACTTCTCTCGGCCGGGGGATACCGTCAACGAACTCGAAGACAAGATTCGCTACGGCGTGCCTGCCATCGATGAAGAAGCGCGTCAAAAGTACGTTCTCGACCAATATGGTTTGAAGGAACGCCTTGATCATCTGTGGATTTACCGCTAAGATTTGGGGTTCAAGCGGCAAAAGCCGTTCCTTCAAATTCTTCGCGGCCGATGTCCTTTCGACCCCGGTTGGCGATTGCCTATCCTGTATTTTGATTCTCGGAAGTTGTCATGGCACATAAAAAGGGTCAGGGTTCTACTCGAAACGGTCGCGATAGCAACGCGCAACGGCGTGGCGTAAAGCGATTTGGCGGCCAGCTGGTTACTGCAGGTTCGATTTTGGTTCGTCAAGTGGGTACCAAATTTCATCCCGGGCGCAATGTTGGCATGGGCAAGGATTACACCCTCTATTCGCTGATCGAGGGACATGTGTTCTTTGATCAAGAAGGACGTCGCATCAACGTCCAAACGATCGCTGCCGCAAGCTAACGCTCTTTGAGCGCCGGCTTTAGTAGCGGATTAGCTTGCGCAGTACCGATTATGCGCCAAGATGTTAATCGTAATCTGCCGGAACGCGCTGGCCTCCGGTTGATCGATACCATACGGACGCTAACGAGAGCGTCACATTTGGGAATCGTATGAACAACACTGATTAACTAAGTGTAATATCAGCCGGAAGGCGTTAGCCTCCGGTTGTGGATAGAACCGGAGGATAATAGAACCAGAGAAAGATCGAGCATGAAACACCTGACGCGACAATGTCTAACGCGACTCAGTGTCTTGACTTTCTTTCTTGGATTGGCGTGCGCACTTAATTCAGGTCGGTGCGCCGCGGATGCTTCAACGCTCCTCACGGGCATGTCTGAAGTTGACATTACGCCGCCAGCTGGATTTCCGATGGCCGGTTATTACCACGAGCGTCTTGCCGAGGGGACTTTGGATCCTCTCAAAGCAAAGGCGATTGTGTTCCGCGACGATAATTCCGCAGGAGCGTTAGTCGTCTGCGATCTGATCGGTATCGCGACCGATCTCACACGCGAAGTCCGAAAACGGGCATCCGAAAAGACTGGAATTCCGCCGGACCATATTGCTTTAGCTGCTACGCATTCGCATACGGCTCCCGACTACATGAAAGAGTTGTATCTTCGACTTGGAAACGAGCAACAGTTACCCGAGCGCGCACAGTACATCGACAAACTCATCGAAGGTATCGTTTCGGCCATTGTTAATGCACACGCGATTGCCAAACCTGCTCAACTCAAATTGGGTACCGCCATCCAGGAAACTCCCGTATCGTTCAATCGAAGATTTGTCATGCGCGACGGTAGCGTACGCACGTGGATGAACTTTTCGAACCCCGATGTGGTTCGCTCGGCAGGGCCTATCGATCCTGAAATCCAGCTTTTAGTCATCAGTGAACCGAACAACCAACCCGTGGGCCTGTTGAGCAACTTTGCTTTGCATTTAGATACTGTCGGGGGCATAAACTGGAGCGCAGACTATCCGTTTTTTATCGAAAAAACTCTCCAGAAAGAAGCAGGAAAGAACTTCATTTCCATTTTTGGAACCGGTTGTTGTGGCGACATTAATCATGCCAATCCTAATGCGAAAGTGGTAAACAAATCGGCCTTCATTGGGAACTCCTTGGGTGAATCGATCCAAAAACAACTGGGTACGCTGCAACCTCTCGCTTCAAGTCAACTTTCGGTAAAATCGCGCACTGTTTTGCTACCCCTGCAGGGAGCGACTCAAGAGGAAGTCGAGCGCTCAATTCGGATTCTCAAGCTTGCGAAAGCCAATGAGAAAGTTGAGTTCCTCGATCATGTCATGGCATACAAGAAATTGATTTTGGACCAATTGATCCATCGTAAACCCTTTGCGAATTCCGTTGAGCATATTACTTGGGGACTAAGCCGTTCGCTGGCCGGCATTGGCGAGTCGATACCGGTAGACATTACCGTGTTGGCGCTCGGACAAGACGCGGCTATCGTCTGCCTGCCCGGCGAGATCTTTGTTGAGCTCGGTTTAGCGATTAAACAGGGGTCACCGTTCCGCAAAACATTCGTTATCGAGCTGTGCAATTCTGTTGAGACAATCTACGTACCTCATCGAGCCGCATATGCAGGCGGCAGCTACGAAGTAACCAATTCCAACGTGATGCCGGGTGCAGGTGAAATGCTAGTGGAAGCCGCATTGGGTTTGCTGCGGGAATGCGCTTCAGCAACATCCCCCACAACGCGTTGAAGATTTAACATTTATTACCTAGAGTCAAGCTGTAACGCAGCAAAAAAGGGGTCTGACCCCTTTTCAATCAAGCACGGGTTCATCCCAGTCAGTTAAGTCATGTTTGTTGATCGCGCAGAAATTGAAATCGAAGCCGGAAAGGGTGGAGACGGCTGTGTAGCCTTTCGTCGAGAGAAATACGTTCAAAATGGAGGCCCCTGCGGCGGGGACGGAGGGGACGGCGGCAGCGTTGTCTTCCGAGCTCGCGAAGGTGTCAACAGCCTAGTGGCCTTCGGCCATCGCAAACATTGGCGCGCCGAACGTGGCGGTCGGGGCCAAGGTTCTGACATGCATGGCCGCAACGGTGAAGACCTTATTGTCGAAGTGCCACCGGGCACGGTGATGATCGACGCGTCGAGCGGCATGATCATCAAGGATCTGGTTTCGACCACCGAAGATGTTGTTGCCGCTCGCGGCGGCCGAGGCGGAAAAGGCAACACCCGCTTCAAAACTTCGACCAACCAAGCTCCCTACGAAGCGACCAAGGGACTCAAAGGCGAAATGCGCCGCGTGATCCTGGAATTGAAAGTCATCGCGGACGTCGGTTTGGTCGGCAAGCCCAATGCAGGCAAGAGCACACTTCTCAGCCGCATGTCGCGAGCGCGGCCAGAGATCGCCGACTATCCGTTCACGACCAAGTTCCCGAACCTTGGCCGTGTCATCGTCGACATCGATCGCTCATTCGTCCTCGCTGATATTCCAGGATTGATCGAAGGCGCATCCGAGGGAGTTGGGCTGGGACACGATTTCCTGCGGCACATCATGCGGGCGGGGATTTTAGTGCATCTCGTTGAACCGTTGCCCAGCGATGGTTCCAATCCGCTAGAAAACTATCGCATCATCCGCAAGGAACTTGCAACCTACAGCCTTGAATTGGCCGAGCGGCCAGAAATCGTTGTGGTTAGCAAAGCTGAAATCCCTGAATCGGCGGAAGTCTTCGATCAACTTTCCGCTGAAGTTGGTAGCGAAGTCCTGCGAATTAGCGCAGTAACCGGCGAAGGGCTCAACAAGCTGATCTACAAAATCAGTGCCGAACTGGAGGCTCGCAAAGCCATCCCAGCCCCAGCCCCAACGGCACTTTAGACCGTCAGCATTTCGCCATTCGCCAAGGTGGAATACTGCCGAATGCGACGATCGTTCGGGCAACAACTTTCATTCTTATCCCCGTCCTATCGCCTTATGAGCCAAGTATGGAATTCATCGACTGGATCTTGCATCTCGACGAACACCTCGCACAGTTCGCTCAGATGTTGGGCGGTTGGTTCTACTGCCTGCTGTTTGCCATCATCTTCGGCGAGACGGGGCTAGTGATTGCGCCCTTCTTGCCCGGCGATTCTCTGCTGTTTGCGGTCGGAGCACTGTCTGCAAGCCAGCCTGATGCGTTGAGCATTTACGTGCTCGTTCCACTGTTGATTGTAGCGGCCATCATTGGCGACGCAGTTAACTATGCAATCGGCAAATGGGTCGGCCCGCAGGTATTTCGCAAGGACACCGGCTGGTTGCTCAACAAGAATCATTTGCTGCGTGCACAAGCGTTTTACGACAAGCATGGCGGTAAGGCCATTGTACTTGCGAGATTTCTACCGATCCTACGAACCTTTGCTCCGTTCGTGGCTGGTATCGGCGGTATGGAGTACCAGCGCTTCTGGTTTTACAACGTCGTGGGTGGAGTCGCGTGGGTCAGTTTGTTCTTAATTGGCGGCTATGCGTTTGGCACTCATCCCTTTGTCAAAGGGAACTTTCATACGGTCATCGTCGGCATCATTCTCATCTCCGCGCTACCGATTGCATATGAGTGGTTCAAGACGTACCGCGCGAAAAAACCCACTGAGAACCTCTAGATGCCGGCTACCCAGCAATCGAATTATCGATTTTGGCAGTCAACGGGCGAGGAGTACGCGTGCTCCGCACTGAGCAATTCCTTGGTGCGAAATAACGGATCGTGGATTCACTACGAGCACTACCCAAAGTACGATTGGAACGTCAAGCTTGGGGTGGGTGTCACGCCCAGAGTATTTGAAGGGCGTGCCACCCACCCCAAGTACACTTTTGTCCAAATTCCTGCGGTCAGTGCCAATCGAGTGCACTGCATTGCGAATATCCTATGGGAAAACATCGGCACTGATCAGACTTGGGGGAGCCAGAAGCAATTGATGATGGATCTTACTGATAGAAAACGAACATGACCTGGGCTGATCGCATCGATCGGTTAGTGGACGCGACGAAGTGGCCCGTAGCTGTTGCTGCTGCTCTTGTAACACCGGCGCTTTGCTGGTCGCTGCTCACGCTCGTCTTGCGTTTGGTTCATTCACCCACTTGGGCGCTCGTTCCATTCGGCTGCGGCATTGCCACCTTTGTGTTCTTGTGGCGGAAGTGGTTAAACAGAATCGCCATCGGCCGCTGGTTGGTGACGATGGAGCACGAAGTGACGCACGCCATCTTTGCATTCCTGACAGCACACAAAATTGTTGGAATTCGCGCGACAATGGGCGATGGAGGCGAATTGCGTTACGAAGGGCGCGGAAATTGGTTAATCACGTCGGCTCCCTACTTTTTCCCAACCGCTGCGTTGGTGTTGAGCCTGATCGCGTACCTGCTTCCGTTTCCGAATTTGCCTTGGCCAAGTTTCTTGCTTGGAATCGCGCTCGGATATCACTTTGTAAGCACTCTGCGTGAGACTCATCGTTATCAAAGCGATTTGAAGGAGTTGGGAAGTTTGTTTTCGTGGATGTTTCTGCCGGCTGCAAATCTTGTCATGGTAGGCTTTTTGATTGCGTTTGCTCACAACGGTATGGACGGGGTGAAAATCTGGCTGGCCGATAGCCGACAGCCCTTCGATGTGATCCTAGCTTGGCTGCAAACGTTTTAGTCGCGCTACTTCCAAGTAAATTGCTCTGCCCAAACTTGAAACCGCTTCGCTTCCTCAGGACGACCTTGTTGAGTAAGCAGACGCTGTGCTGAGGCTAGGGCTAAAGCGGCGCGATAGGGACGGTCGGCATGCAGGGCTGCTATGCGCGACCATTGGCCGATAGCCAAGTCGGTCAGGCCAACTCGACCGAATCGATCGGCCAGGAACTCCGTGGGACCAATTTGCAATGGTGGAATCAAACGGTCACGATACTCGAGCCACTCTGAAATTTTGCTTTCGGTTTCAGGTGGAGGTACAAGGCGCCAGGCTTGCGCTACAGCCAGTGCGGCGATGGGTTCGACCTTTGAGTTTTGCAGTTTCAGCAACTTGGCCCGCGCCGCATCCCGATCGGGTCCAAGCAACAACCAACTCGCACCCAGCAACTGAGCACACTCTTCGGTCTGCTCCAACCACTCGACTGCGACTTCGTACAGGGCTCGGTCTGGTTCCGCTGTTGTCCAGTTCATAGGCAGTTGTCCATAGAGCATCGGGGGCGGCTGATTGGGTGCGAGTGATTTGAGGTACACTCCGCCCGCGATCCGATTATCACCGAGCGCCGCGAAAACATCGACAATCTCAGCTACCAGAAATCGTTGTTGCCAGCGCGGTAATTCGTTGGTCGCCGCTTTGGCAATCGCGTCTTTGGCCTCGCGGTACTTTCGTTCAGAGAACAATTTGTGAGCCTCAGCGGCAGCTTGGGTTCGCCAAATCGGTTCGACCTGTACCACGCGATTGCTGGGTAACTCGCGGCGTTTTTCACCTTCGACAAACACGATACGCTGGTCATCGAGCTCTTCGATCATGCCCACCATGCGTTCGGTAGCCCGCGGATTCCAGCTGTCCAGCGATTTGTTGAGGGCCGCCGCGTATTGAAAGCTGTCGCGTGGCTGCGAGGACCCTTTCTCGCTGGCTGTTTCCGGCGGCGGTGATGGCGTCTGCGCGGTGGCTGTCGACAACCCATTGCTGCACAAGACAACACAAAGCGAGAGCAGGGCCACAATCGTTGGTTGGCTTACAACGGATAGAATCAATTCAACTTGCCTCAAAAAAAACAGCCTGAAGGTACTGCGAGGCGTTCCGCCGGTCGTAACGTTAGCGAATCTAAACTATGCTTAAGTATAACAAATGCTCCGAGTTTTTTTGCGGCCGAGTTGCAGAGCAACTCGGCATCAGAGTCGCGAAGCGACTCTGCCACATCTCTGCCACACAAAGTTCTTGGGTTCAATGCCGCTTAGCTGAGGACAAACGATGACCAGTGCCGCAGACTCCAATGACGAGCCGCAACAACAGGTCGCTCAGAACGCGACCAGCCAGCAGGTGGCTCGGTTCGTAAGCAAAATTAAGAACTTGGAGCATCAAGTGGGTGAACACGTAGTACAGGCGTTGCAACATCCGGAAACCGTTGCCGTGTTAACCACCATTGTTGTCGGTCCCAGCGGGGACCAGCATATCGTTTCGGCTGCCCTGAGCCCGGCCAAAATGGCCCAGATCAACGCGTTGCTGCAAGACGCGGTCGAAGAGCGCGTGGAAGATGAGATCTGCCTTGGCTTTCATTGTTTGCTACAGCCAAAACCAAGCGAGTGAGCGATTGGCACCCTATGCACTAAGGCGACCGGCAGCTGGAGCTTTACCACTTAGCGGCGGATCTCCGAAACGCTGCATTGTCCTCCTCGGAAGATGCGGACTCCCGTGCACCTCCCCCCGCGTTGGTACTCGATAGGGGCAGGCCATCCGGCTATACTCTTGGCGAGCATTTTTTCCGAAAGCCCGTTTTCCCCACCAAGACACTCCCCAAAGCCTACCTCCATGGATACCAAAAATCAGTTCTCGGTAACGACCTGGTTAATTATTATCATCGCCAGTATCGGTTTTTTGTTCGATACCTATGAACTTCTGATGACGCCCCTGGCAGCTCCTCCGGCAATTGCCGAACTGCTCGACGTACCGCTGAACCATCCCGCAGTTAGCCTTTGGACGGGCCGTTTGCTATGGATTACTGCCTTGTGTGGTGGTGTATTTGGATTGATTGGTGGCGCATTGACTGATCGTCTGGGAAGAAAATTCGTGATGGCGGCGAGCATCTTTGTTTACTCGCTTTCGCCCTTCTTGGCAGCCTATAGCACAACCCTAACTTGGTTCATTTTCTTTCGAAGCACAACGTTTATCGGTGTATGCGTCGAATTCGTCGCAGCAATTACTTGGCTAGCAGAAGTTTTCGAAGATAAGAAGCAACGCGAACGCTGGCTGGGGATAACGCAGGCCTTTGCCTCTCTCGGCGGTATCCTTGTGACGGCCATCAACGTTTGGATTTTGAAGAACGTCGCTAACTTTTATGACTTCGGCTTGCCTCTTGCGCCCAATGGTTCGGACCCCGCGTCATGGCGCTATCTATTGACCACGGGACTTCTTCCCGCCATTCCGATTGCAATCCTTTTGCCATTTGTACCTGAGTCACGGGTTTGGAAAGAGCGGCGTGCGGCCGGCACCTTGAAACGACCGAAGATCAGCGCGCTGTTCGCGCCCGAGTTTCGCCGCGTGACCATCGTGACCGCAATGCTGTCGGCATGCGCTTATGGCATTGCGTTCGGCGCGCTTCAGCTAACACCTCTGCGCATTGCACCAGGCTTACCCGAACTAGCCGCGCAGAACAAAGATTTGGCACCGCTCCGCAAAGAAGCCGCAGCGCTTAACAAGGCCTATGATGCGACCCAACCCGAATCACCGGAACGCAAGGAGATTCGTCTCAAGCTTCGCGACAATAAGAAACTCCAGGACCCTCTCAATGATCAGGTCAAGGAAGTTGGCAACACGGTACAGTTCTTCCAAGAAATAGGGGGTCTGGTCGGTCGCATCCTGCTTGCATGCTTGATCATCTTTGGAATCAGTCGCGTGATGCTGCTGAAGATTTTCCAGATTCCAGCGCTCTTGATGATCCCGCTTGCTTACTTCATTCTGTATAAATCCGGCGGTTCGAATTTCTACTGGGCCTATGGCGTATGTGGACTCTTAACCGTGGCGCAGTTCAGTTACTTCGGCGAGTATTTGCCCAAAGTGTTTCCATTGCACTTGCGCGGTACCGGCGGCAGTTTTGCAACCAATGTAGGTGGTCGAATGATTGGAACCAGCATGGCGGTTGTCACAACGAATTTTGTCGCGCCCTTCTTGGCTGGAACGGCGGATAAGGTCACACCCATAGTCATGGCCCAGGCGGCCGGCTATGTCGCCACCACAATCGCCGTGATTGCCTTCGTGATAGGGTTCTTCTTGCCGGAGCCCAAAGGCGAAGTGCAAGATTAGGCTCTGTTCGGAATGTTGGCAAGCAGGATGCTTACCCCACTTGTACGGAGCAGTATTGATGTCTCGCGGTCGCCCGGCGATAGAAAAGAGCAACTTCTCCTTATCCGCGGAGTTGTTAGCTGCAGCCAGCAATGCCAAGTCTGCCAAAGATTTTCGAAACCGCGCGATGGATGCACTTGGCGGTGCATTCCCAGACGCTCGCATAGCTTGGGTGCATCAGTTTGAACAGCGCTGGGAAGCGGCCGGTTCCGTGGGGTCGTTGGTGAATCTACCGATCG
>JANLQO010000413.1:0-13020 GCA_031367855.1 Planctomycetia bacterium
GGCATGCTAGGCTTTGTCTCAAAAGGGGTCTGACCATTGGAGGGCGGATTAGATACCAGTTACAATGAGATCTTCCCTAAGCGTCGTGATTTGCGTTGTAAGCCTCTTTCACTTGAATGCCATTGCGGGATGAAACGCCCATTAACGCTGTCGGTTTGGTGTGCTTTTTCAGCGATGTGCGCGATGAGCGCAGCGTCGGACGAAGTACCTGATTACGTTAGCCAGATTGCGCCTTTGCTAAAGTCGCATTGTGTCAAATGCCATGGACCGGCAAAACAGGAAGAAGGGCTAAACCTAAGCACCTCAGTTGACATGGCGCGAGGCAATGCCAAGGGGGCGGTCGTTGTGCCGCATGATCTCGAAGCAAGCCGACTGTGGCAGCAGGTACAAACCGATGTGATGCCACCCGATACGCCGCTTTCTGCGATTCAAAAGACTTTGATCCAAAAGTGGATACTAGCGGGTGCACCAGGTTTGTCACCTCCTTTGAAGGGCATCGAGCCGGAGAAGCATTGGTCTTTCCGCCACTTAGGGTACGTCTCAGTCCCGACTGTCGTGCATACCGATGGACTGCTGAACGCAATCGATTTTTTTGTTCAAGCTGGCCTGGAATCGCACCACATCTCGGCAAACCCAGCAGCAACCAAGCAAACGCTAATCCGACGCGTCAGTCTTGATGTCACCGGCTTGCCGCCGTCGCCAACTGAAATCGAAGATTACTTATCCAATGTTAATAGTACCGCTTATTCGCAAATGGTGGACCACTATTTGGCTTCGCCGCAATTCGGGGTGCGTTGGGGAAAACACTGGCTCGATGCCGTTGGCTATGCTGATTCGAATGGCTACTTCAACGCGGACAGCGATCGACCACTCGCCTACCGATATCGAGACTATGTCGTCCGAAGCCTGAATCAAGACAAACCGTTCGATCGTTTCATTGTCGAACAAATCGCCGGTGACGATCTGGCGCAATTCGTACCAGGTCAAAGCGTTACGCCTGAAATGATCGAACTCCTAGAGGCGACGCATTTTCTTCGCAATGGTCAAGATGGTTCTGGTGAAAGCGATGGTAACCCTGATGAGGTGCGCGCGGACCGCTACTATGCGCTCGAATCTGTGATGCAGAACACGTCGTCCTCGTTGCTGGGATTGACGATCCAGTGCGCCAAGTGCCACGATCACAAATTCGAACCACTTTCTCAACTCGATTACTATCGTTGGCAAGCGGTCTTTTATCCGACGTTTAATATCGAAAAATGGGTTAAGCCCAATGACCGATTCGTCTATGCGCCGCTGCCCAATGAACAACAACTCTGGGAACAGCAGAATCAAGATGCGAAACAGCAAGTTACCTCGCTTCGAACGGAGCTCGCGGAATGGTTGAAGGTCCATCGAGTCCGTGGAGATGTGCTATTTGAAGACCGTTTCGATTCAGATTCGGCGAGAGTCGCTAATCAGTGGACCGAGACTGCTCCGGGCGATGATTCACCTGGCGGCAGCGTAGCGGTGGAACTGGATTCCGAAAGACCTCCGGCTGCTAGGATCAAGAGTGGAGGTTTGTGGGTGATCGAAGGCGGCACACAAGCGGACAGTTGGCTGTCCACGAAATCCAAATTCGATTGGACGCCGAATCATGTTGGCGACGCTATCCAAGTGACCTTTGATCTTGTGAACAACAAACTGCCCGACGGTCAAGCCGCGCTCCGCATTGGGTACTTCATCGCGTTGCATGATTTTGACGATAATAGCAGTGTACCGGGTGGAAACCTCTTGATCGACGGCAATCCAACTGAGGGTACTTCGATCCATCTCGACTATCCGGGAACGGACAGCCGCGCGCTCGGAACGCTCGGAACCACGGGCTATTCTCCGGGGCAAAACTATGGCGTTCGCATCACTAACATTGGCCAAGATAAATTTCGCATCGAACAGTTGGTGAATTCGTTCCCCGACGAGAAACCGATTGAACTCAGTAGCGTCGATTTGCCTGACGGTGGTTTCGGCTTCGAGTATTGCTGTGGGCGCAGCTTTATCGTGGACAACGTTTTGATTGAGAGTCTGCCCGCTTCGCCTACCGCAAATTCGTCGGTTGCAGAGTTAAAAAAACGGCAAAAAGAGCTGGCACAAGCCATTAAACGACAAAAGGAACTCGCTGATAATCGACCTGGAAAGATCGCTTGGAGCGGCGATATGGCCAGCGAGCTCCCTGAGGTGCATTTGCTGA
Organism: Planctomycetia bacterium; assembly: GCA_031367855.1. GTDB lineage: Bacteria > Planctomycetota > Planctomycetia > Pirellulales > Pirellulaceae > Aureliella. The sequence continues at coordinate 2,225 of JANLQO010000413.1, forward strand.
CTCGCGGCAATTATTCAGCTCAAGCTGAGATCGTAGAACCCGGCGCGTTTTCAGTTTTGGCAGACGAGGCCAACCCATACGCAGTAAAGTCGACCCCTGCGAGCGGGCGATCATCGGGACGCAGGCTAGCGTGGGCTGAGTGGATCACACATCGCGATTCGAAAGCCGCTGCGTTAATGGCACGCGTGCAAGTCAACCGGCTCTGGCAACAGTACTTTGGTAAGGGGATCGTAACCACACCGGAAAACTTTGGCATCAGCGGAGCCCCACCGTCGCATCCGGAGTTGCTGGATTGGCTTGCATCGGAATTGATTCGCAGTGGTTGGAATATGAAGGCCATCCATCGGCTGGTTCTCAATTCGGCAACGTACCGACGCTCAAGTCAACTGCAAGAGGAGGCCTTTGAGACCGACCAAAGCAATCGACTGCTGTGGCGATTTGCACCCAGAAGATTGGATGCTGAAGCGATTCGAGACCAGATGCTTGCCACCAGCGGAGAATTAAACTCAAACCTGGGCGGTCCCGCCATCGCCACCAAACGGCTTGAGAGCGGCGAGGTCATGGCACCGGAAGACTCGCTAGATGCGGATCGCCGTTCGTTGTACCTCAATCAAAAGCGAACGCAAGCTGTCAGTTTTTTGACTGTCTTTGATGCACCCTCGATTGTGTTCAACTCGGTTCGCCGCAATACCTCTACGATGTCGCTGCAGTCGCTGACTCTATTGAATTCGGATTTCTCGGTAAGGCGTGCAAAGGCGACCGCATCTCGCCTGCAGGGTTTAACGATGGATGATCACAAGCGACTTAAGTTGGCCTTTCAGCTGTTTTACTGTCGCGAGCCCAACGACACAGAGCTGACCGAATCGATGCGGTTTCTCGATGAGCAGTCGCAGCTATACTCAGCGCGTCCCGACGCTCGAGTCCAAGCCTGGCGGGACCTTTGCCAGTCACTGATGGCCAGCAGCGAGTTCCTCTATGTTGAATGACTTTGGAGCCAGATCGTAATGACTATCACAAACATGAATGCATCGCAGCTTTTGAGGCGTGCTTTTTTAAGTCAGTACGCAGGCAGTCTGGGGGGACTTGCATTGGCTCAACTTTTGCAAACCGAGCGCGGATTAGTACATGGTGCGGGAGTTGAGCAAAAGCCAAGCACGGCAAGTGCGAAGTCCATCATTTGCTTGTTCCAACATGGCGGTCCAAGTCAAATGGATCTGTTTGATCCTAAGCCCGAGTTGACCAAATGGCATGGAAAGCCCTACCCGGGTGGAAATCTCGAAGTCCATTTTGATAAGCAAATGGGGAATGTGCTCGGCAGCCCATTTGGTTTCACCAGGCATGGTCAGTGCGGCATGGAATTGTGTGAGCTGTTGCCACATACCGCCAGGATTGTCGACGATATCACGTTGGTGCGATCGATGAACACCGAATCGGTAGACCATGAGTCGGCGCTGCGGTTGATTCACACCGGACGATTCTTAGCTGGCATGCCTGTCATGGGATCGTGGATTGTCTATGCGTTGGGAACCGACAACGCGAATTTGCCTGCTTATGTTGTGTTGGGGGATCCTGGAGGATTGCCCGTCGATGGCGAACGCAATTGGTCATCGGGCTGGCTGCCAGCGGTGTACCAAGGAACGATGTTCCGCTCGGGGAAATCACCCGTCCTGCACTTGGAAACGCCTAGCGGAATGGTTGAGCCAGCGCGACGCAATCAACTCAAGTTCCTTGAGGATTTGAACCGTCAATTTCTGCAGCAGCATCCCGAGAGTACTGAACTAGCGGCACGCATCGAAAACTTTGAGACCGCCGCGCGGATGCAAACCACCGTGCCAGAGATTCTGGACTTGTCGACAGAATCCGAATCGACAAGAGAGCTTTATGGATTAAATCGCCCGGAAACAAAAGAGTATGGAACACGCTGCTTGCTGGCTCGTCGATTGATTGAACAAGGAGTTCGATTTGTCCAGATTTTTCTCAATGGCCAACCCTGGGACACTCATAGCAAGAACGCTGAAAGTCTTAAGGGTTTATGCGCTAGGACCGATCAACCGAGCGCGGCTTTGGTCCAAGATTTGAAACAGCGCGGACTATTGGATTCGACGATTGTATTATGGACCGGCGAGTTCGGGCGCTTGCCGGTATCTCAAGGGACCGACGGACGCGACCACAATCGACACGCGTTTTCATTGTGGCTGGCGGGGGGTGGATTTCGACAAGGCTACACACACGGAGCCACCGATGACTTCGGATACAAGTCGGTAGAGAATGTAGTCACGGTTCACGACCTTCAGGCAACCCTGCTCGACGCTCTCGGCATTGACCATCGCCAGCTCACTTACCCGCACGACGGCCGCGAAACCAGTTTGACTGACGCGGAAGTCACCAAAGCGCGCGTCATTCGTGAGCTGCTGGTTTAATTATAAAGTTGTTTTCAAAAATGACCGCTTGATCGTTCGGCCCAGCACAGCCGAACTCAAAGTGGCGGCCATCAGCAAAAAACTTGTCGGCTCGGGGACGGCAGACAAATTGGATTGAAGTGTAACGGGCCCCAACCTGATGTCAGCCGCCGCACTCGTCGTGTCGTCACCAAGGAAAACATAGTTGGCTAACGTATAGGGAATTCCTCCGAATTGGGTGTAATCGCGAACTGCACCCGATAGCAACGTCCCGGAGTCATCGAGCAATGCATACGTATCGTTGACAATTTGAACGCGATAATTGCGAAGCCCGCTGGTAGTGGTGGTCGCCCCCTCCCCATGAGTGAAAATGGGAGTGGATTGCTGAGCCCAAATTTCGTTTCCCCAAAAACCCAGTTCGATCCCCCGTTTATCGCTACCGAGGAGAATGACGGAAAACCCAGCCCGATCATTATTGGCATGTGTTTCGGCAACTATTGATAACTGAAATGCAAGCTCAAAGCCGTTGGTGCGATCGAGACTTGGAAATGCCGAGTTCTTGAATCCGACCAAGGGTATGTGATTGCTATAACCAGCTTTCGTTGCCGTACTGGTTGCTAGCCGAACGCCACCCGCATTCGCGGTTTGTGTAAATGCGTTATCGGCAGCAAAAAAAAGCCAAGGCTGATCGGCCGGCAATCCGCTTCCGTCGTACAACGTAATGAAATCCGCTTGCACCCGATCCATGTTTAGTGCCAACAGCAGGCAAACCGCACAAGTTGTCTTCATAGTTAGCTTTAGCATGTCAAACCTCAAGTGATGAAACGCCCTGTGTATTGGGTAGCACGCCCTGAGTATGGATAGAACGCCCAGAGTATGGGTGGCACGCCCTGAGTACTCGCAGGGCGTGGTGAATCAAACTCGGATCGCTCCTTGCAACTCGCTGACGATAATTCCTCATCCTCAAATTGCAACGGCAAATACCCGACTTGGACTGACGATCATTACCACAGCGGAGCGTCGCGGCACAATAGGCACGTGGCGTTGCGAAAAGCCGGTTTTCGGTGTAAACCCATGCCTTTGAAAATGGACTGAACTAGTGCTGGCGAAGCGGCGTTTGGCCAGGTTTCGCTGAATTTGGATAAAGTTAGCTATGTCGCGATACAATCCGGCTGAAATTGAACCGAAGTGGCAGAATTTCTGGGCTGAGAATAAGACATTTCGCACGCCGGAAATGCCGACGGGCGAAAAAATGTATGTGTTAGACATGTTTCCGTACCCGAGTGGAGCGGGTTTGCATGTGGGTCATCCCGAGGGATACACGGCGACGGATATTGTGTGCCGATTCGCGAGGATGCAGGGCAAAACTGTGCTGCATCCGATGGGTTTCGACGCATTTGGGCTGCCAGCTGAAGAGCACGCGATCAAGACCAATGTGCCGCCGCGAGTGTCGACGGAGAACAACATCGCTGAGTTCACTCGGCAGCTGAAGATGCTGGGATTTAGTTACGACTGGGACCGCGTGCTGGCAACGACCGATGTTGAGTACTTTCGTTGGACGCAGTGGATTTTCTTGTTGCTATTCGATACTTGGTACGATGCGGAGCAGCAACTTGGGCGACCGATCGCGGAGTTGCCCATCCCGCCAGAGGTGAAAGCCAAGGGCGATGTGGCCGTCGCGTCGTATCGCGACGAGCATCGGTTGGCGTATCAAGACGACGCGCTAGTGAATTGGTGTCCGGCGCTCGGTACGGTGCTCTCGAACGAAGAAGTAATCGACGGCAAGAGCGAGCGTGGATCGCACCCGGTGCAACGAATCCCGCTGCGCCAGTGGATGTTGCGGATCACTTCGTATGCCGATCGATTGATTGCGGATCTCGACGGCTTGGATTGGTCGCCGGGGATCAAGAAGCTGCAGAGTGAGTGGATCGGTCGCAGTACAGGTGCGGAGGTCGATTTCTATCTCGGAGCAGCCAGCGGCAATGGTGCTTGGCAAGCCGATCGGGCGAAGAGCGGTTTTCCAGCGACGACAAATTCCGATGCGTTGAGAATTTATACAACGCGGCCGGATACCCTGTTCGGTGCAACTTACATGGTGATTTCACCGGAGCATCCACTTGTTCTGGCTTTGACAACCACCCAGCAGAAAGATGCGGTGGAAAAATATCGCACGGCGGCTTCGTTCAAGAGCGACCGCGAGCGAACGGAGGGCGACAAGCAGAAGACTGGCGTTTTCAGCGGCTCGTATGCAATCAATCCCGTTACAGAAAAGCCAGTGCCGATTTGGATCGCCGATTATGTGCTGGCAACGTATGGGACAGGGGCAATCATGGCCGTTCCGGCCCACGACGAACGCGATTTCGAATTCGCTCAGCAATTCGAGCTGGCAGTGGTCGCAGTGGTCGATCCCGAGGGCTCGACGGAAGTGGATCCCGAGGCCGTTTTAGCAGGCAAGCAGTGCTTTGTCGGGCTCGGTAAGGCGATCAACTCGGGGGCATACAACGGTATGGCCACCGAGGCGGTGAAGGCCAAGATCACGGATAAATTATCGACGGCGGGGATTGGACGGGCTGCGGTGAATTACAAGCTCCGCGATTGGCTGTTCAGTCGGCAGCGATTCTGGGGCGAGCCGTTTCCGATTCTGCATGAGTTAGACGCTACGGGCAATCCGACTGGTGCCATTCGCGCCGTGGACGTTCAGGACCTGCCAGTTGAACTACCGCACCTGGAGGACTTCAAACCGCATGGCCGCCCTGAGCCTCCGTTGGGCAAATCGCCCGACGCATGGCTGTACGTTGAACTCGACGGCAAACGCTACCGGCGCGAAACGAACACGATGCCTCAATGGGCTGGATCATGCTGGTATTACTTGCGATTTATCGATCCGCGAAACGATCGCATGTTCTGCGATCCCGTGAAGGAAAAAGCCTGGATGCCGATCGATTTGTATGTCGGCGGCGCCGAGCACGCGGTCTTGCATTTGCTATATTCGCGGTTTTGGCACAAAGTGCTTTTTGACCGAGGTTATGTGTCAAGCAAAGAACCATTTCATAAACTGGTGAATCAAGGCATGATTCTCGGCGAAGTGGAGTATACGGGTTACAAGTGTGGCGACCGCTGGATTCATCCGGCCAAGCTTGTGCGGCAAGATGACGGCGGACTGTGCGACCACGCCACGGGTGAACCGGTGGCGACGGTCCCGGTACCGGAAAGTGATGTTGTCAAGCGTGGCGATACATTTGTGCTGATTGCCGATGAGTCGGTTCGCATCGAGAGCCGCGCGCACAAGATGTCCAAGGCTCGTGGAAATGTCGTGAACCCAGACGTCGTGGTGAAGGAGTACGGAGCGGATTCGTTGCGACTATACGAGATGTTTATGGGGCCACTGGAAGCTACGAAGCCATGGAGTATGGCTGGTGTAAGTGGCGTACGGAATTTCCTCGATCGCGTGTGGCGAATGATGGTTGATTTCCGGTCAGACGACACGGTGTTGCTTGAGAGTGTTCGCCAAGTCGACCCCACTGCAGAGCAGAGCCGAGTGCTGCACCGAACCATCGCCGCGGTGACTCGCGATACCGCTGCTATGAGTTTTAACACTGCGATCGCTCGGATGATGGAGTTTGTAAATTTCTTCACCAAGGAAGAATTGCGCCCCAAGGCGGCGATGAGCGACTTTGTGTTGCTTCTCGCTCCCTACGCACCGCATATGGCAGAAGAATTATGGCAGTTGCTCGGCCATCGCGACTCGCTCGCCTATCAGCCTTGGCCCGCGTTCGACGAGGCGCTCATCAAGACGGCGGAAATCGAAATTCCAATTCAGGTGAACGGCAAAGTGCGTGGTCGCGTGACCGTACCTGCAGAATCTACGCAGGCTGAACTCGAGCGGCTCGCTCAGTCGGATTCTCACATTTTGGAATTGCTCGCCGGTAAGCAAATAGTAAAAGTCATCGTCGTACCTGGCCGGTTAGTCAACATTGTGGTCAAAGGCTAGACGCAGTTGATAGACGGAAACAATGAGCGCGCTGAAGATTCTCTGGGCCGGACCCTCATTGTGCTCTGTACCTACAATGAAATGGCGAACTTGCCGCTGGCAATCGAGACTTTGCAGCGGGTTGCACCGACCTGCGACATTTTAGTCGTCGATGACAATTCGCCGGACGGCACCGGCAATTGGGCGCTCGCAGAGTCGCAGAATCCCTCGCGAGTTGGCAGGTTGCAGCTGCTCCGCCGCGCCAAGAAACTTGGACTCGGTTCCGCTTTGCGCGACGCGATTCGTTGGTGCTTGGAACGCGATTACGAGTATTTTGTAAACCTCGATGCGGACTTAAGTCATGACCCGGCAATGGTTCCGGAGTTTTTGGCTTTGGCGCAAGCTGAGAGCATCGACGTCGTTATCGGCTCTCGCTACATTCCAGGCGGCAATTCGGAAGGACTTTCCATAGTTCGCAAAATGCTGAGTCGTGGGTTAAATCGTTACGCAGCTCGTATGTTGAAATTGCCGGTACGAGACTGCAGCGGATCGTATCGCTGCTATCGGGTCAGCAAGCTGCGTGAATTGAAGATCGACCAGTTGACTTGCAACGGCTACGGATTTCTCGAAGAGATTTTGGTGGCGCTTTACCGAAACGGTGCCACGTTGCGAGAAATTCCGATTACTTATCATGATCGGCATGGCGGACAGAGCAAATTGAGCTGGTCCGATGCGACAGGTGCGCTCGGCGTGATTCGGAAGTTGCGCCAGAGGTGAGTGAGCACATGTGCCAACAACTATCGCCCCGTTGGGCAACGCTGTGAAGCATTTCAAAGTGCCGATTTCGGAGAAATCGGCCTAGGTAGATCGATTTCTCCGAAATCGATGCGCGCATGATGCATGAATACCAACAGTTTCCTAGCACAAAATGCTTCACAGCGTTGCCCGTTGGGCTTGGGTGCGCGGCGTTCGACTCCAGGGGCGTTGGATTCCGTTCCAGGGGCCCCCTGGCTATTGACTTACGTCCCTTTGGGACCGAAGAACAACGCACGGGCTTCTGACTTACGTGGCGCCAGAACAGCGGAAGTTGTTATTTGCCGCAACGCGGCTCAAGTCAATAGCCAGGGTTAGAACCCCGAGACTTGCAAAATCAGGTGGGTTGGTGACGGCTTAAGTTGGAAATTATCGACAAATGGGCTTTCAAATGGCCGGAAGCCTGCCAAAGTCGCTTGACAACAAGCTAGCACTTTCATAGATTCGCGCACGATTGTTTACATCATGACCCCAAGATCGCCCTTTACCATTTGTAGCCCGCAGGGCTAGGGGCATTGATTGCTACTTGCGACCCGCCCATTTTTAATCTCACGTTGACTTTGCTTTCACAAAAGTGCCTTCGCGGCGCGCGGTGAGCGAGACTTGGTGATTTGGGCAACGCGTGACCACAAGAACGCCGACGTATGATTGACCTCCGCAGTATTGCTCGCCATTTACGACTTCCGGTAGAGCAGATTCGATTGGCCGCCGACTTGCTTCAGCAGGGCTACCAACCCGCATTTATTGAGCGATACCGCGCCGATGAAACGGGTAACCTGCCGCACTCGCTGCTCTGGTCGATCAAGTTGGCCATGGAGAGGCAACAGCGGCTGGAGGAATCCCGCACAAAATCACTTCAGCAACTACCTGAGGGTATTGAGCTGGATTCGGAAGCCAAGGAGCGTTTGGCACAGGCGGATACCGAAGTCGAAATTGACAGCACAATGCGAGCTTTCCGCGCGCGAAGGACAATGCAGCAAAATGCGGAACGCGAAGGGGTAGCGGGTCAGTTACTGGAAAAATTGATGGCCTATGGCGGGCCCGCCATTGAAGATATGGTGACTTGGACTCAGACGGAATTGTCCTGCGAACTAGAAGCGGCTGAGCATGCACTACAAGGCTGCAAGCGGCTGATCGGTAGCCTGTTGGCGGGTGATTCGGGTATCGCGCAGCGGCTCAGGCAGATCGTTCAGCGCCGTTCGAACGTGAAGATTGTATTGACGGTCGATCAGAACAAACCAGAATCTGCGACGGTAACGGCGGAGGCCACCGCCGCAACGGCAGAGCTGGGCCCTGCCGTCCAGCCCCACGTAACCGACGCAGCCGATGATCCTGCCGCTCAGGATGGCAGTGACGATGCATTTCATGACGACCTGGCCGAAGCGCACGAGGCCGAAATTCACGAAGCCGAGAGTCACGAGGCCGAAACGCGTGAAGGGTCCGAAGAGGTCATTGCCTCTGTCGATGATTCCGTCGAAGAAGGAGCGGAAACTTCCGAAGTGAGTGAAGGAACTCCATCGGAATCAGTAGCGGCTGAGAAGTCCGCTGACACTGCGACGTTGGCTCCAGCCGGTCCAGTGACCAAAGGCTCCATCGCCAAGAAAGGCAAACGCAAAAAGAGCAGAGATGTAAAAGCAGCGGCCAAGAATGCAGCCAAGATCAGTCCTCGACAGCGTCGACGCCGTTGGTTGATTAGCATGCTTCAGCCCTTCAATGGCATGGATAAACCGCTTTCAAAGCTCAGCGCCTATCAGCAACTGATGATCGGTCGTGGTCGCCGCAGCCAGCTGGTCAATCTGCACTTGTCGTACGATACACGACCTCTTATCAACATTGTGCGGGACGCTTTTGTCAGCGACCGACATCCGCTTTTGGGCTGGTTTACTACGGCCATTGAAGATGCGATGTCGCGCACGATGCTAAATCGGCTGGAACAAGACGCGATTGCTGAGTTAGAGGAACTAGCCCAACAACACCTGTTTGAAGTCGCAACAGAACCGTTGCGCGAACAACTGCAACAGCGACCGGTGCGTGGCCATCGCATTTTGGTAATCGATGCCGTAGGTCCCAAGACTTCTTCGGTTGCAGTCATTGATGTTAAAGGTCGCGTTTTGCAGACCGATGAAATAATCTGTTCTGCGCAACCGCAAGTCGTGACTCAAAACGTTGTGCGTTTGGGGGAGTTAGCGCATCGCTTCAAAGTCACGTTGGTCGCGCTTACGAACGGGCCAGCTCGGCGGTTTCTAGTTCACACGCTACGCGAATTGGTCAACCAAAGTGCCGACAGTGGACTGCGTTGGACGATGGTCGATCGAGGCGGTGCGGAAGCTTATGCGGCCAGTCGCACTGCACTGCAGGAATTGCCGGAACACAATCGGCGTGATCGCGCTACGATTTGGATTGCACGACGATTGCAAGATCCACTGTGCGAGATGGTAAAGCTGGATGCCAGCCGCCTGCGTTTAGGGAGCTACCAGCGAGAACTGCCTGCCGAACCGCTCAAGAAGTTGGTCACTGAAACGATTGCGGATTGTGTTTGTCTGCGAGGGATCGACGTTCTGTCGGCGAGCATGCAAGAACTGATGGCGGTACCCGGTGTAGGGCGCGCCCAAGCAGATCAGATTATGCGCGCAATCGCACAAGGCAAAATTCACAGCCGCGATGATCTGCTTGCCGCCGTAACTGACTGGCCTGAAGCAAGTAGCCGTCAAGCGATCGGGTTCTTGCGAGTCTTTGAAAGTGCTAATACCCTGGACGCGACCGCCATCCATCCCGAGGATTACAAGCTGGCCGAACGTTTGATCCAGAATACCGAACTTGCACAGCCGCCGGCCGCCCCGGTCGGCTGGAGTAGACCCATTCCTCCTCCGCCGGTCACGGTAGCGCCTGAACCACCGATTCGGGTGAGCGCTCCGTTTGCGCAAGGTCTGAATGAACCCATCGCGAACACAACTCAGGCTGCGGTACAGTCTGAAGCGCCTGTTGTGGCCGAACAAGAGTTGGCTAGCGTTGCGCCCCCTGAGAACGCGATTCAAACTGAAGTAGTTGCGGAGTCAGAATCCGCTGATAAGGCAATCGCTGATAACGTAATTACTCAAGTCACTGCAACGGAATCAGGCGATGTGTGCGAAAGCCCTGAACCCGAGGCGGCTGCCGCTACCGTAGCCGCTGCGGCTGAATTACAAGACGCTGCACCGGAGTATCCGGAAAACGTCTCGTCGAAGGCTGCTCCCGCGTCGACAATCGATATCGAAAAATTGGCGCGAGGTTGGCAGGTCGGTCGCGAGAGGCTGCGCTGGATTGCAAGTTGCTTGCAGGATCCATTCGTCGATAATCGGTTGACCCGTACCCCAGTTCCAATGCAACAAACGATGCCGACGCTCGAAACTCTTGAGCCGGGCATGTGCCTGTGGGTGGTCGTGGTCGGCGTTGCTGATTTTGGTGCCTTCGTCGAGCTGGGACCTGAGTGTAGCGGCTTGAACCAAGTCACCGACCTGTACGCATTGATGCGGATCTTCAACAAAATTTGGCGACAGTCGGCTGATGTGAATCAAGCCGCTACACTCAGGCCCCAGCTCGACGAAGGCACCAAAATCAGCAACGCCGACCACGAC
>JANLQO010000439.1:0-58745 GCA_031367855.1 Planctomycetia bacterium
GCAACACTGGCCGCTGCTCGAATCGATTTTCGCTTGCGATCAACCGACATGGAGCCTGAAAATGCTTACGAAACTGCGAAGTATTCTGTCCCTTGGCATCGGGGTAGCCGTTTGGGGAGCAGCCATCGGGGTGGCACAGGCACAGTTTGGCAGCTTACAGATTCAGATCGGGGGAGGGGGAAGGGGCGGCCTATATGCTGGCGGATTTAACGTGCCGTTTGGTGTAGGGCCATCGATCCCGCCCACTTCGCGAGCTTACATGGGTCCACAATATTCATCCGGATATCGTGGTTATTTTGGCGTTGCGCCCACCTTGGGAATCTACGGAAACTCACCGCTGGATTACCCAACCTATCGAAGTCCTGGTTACTCGAACTACCCGAATTCGCTCGATATGCTGCAGTTACAGCAGTATCAGATGCAGTTGCGTTCCGAACAGCTGAATTTGTCGGCGCAGCAGGCCTATCCCTACCCCTCCCAAGCGACTGGTAGCTACATTGGCGATGCTCGTACTGGTTCTCGCTACTCGACGCAAGCACCGAGAGTTTCGGCAGCATCGTCCGACTTGCGGCCGGGCATGGTTTTGCCAGATGGATCTACCGTAATCTCAGTGGGTCCGCTCACCCCAGCGCCGGTATCGGCTTCGCCCCAGCCGAGCCAGCCGAGTGTGGAACCCAATGTCTTGCCCTCTAACAACGTCTTGCCTTCGAACAACTCTTCCAAGGCGAATCGGGCGGCATTTTGATCGGGCTGGAGCACTCGCATTTTAGTGGATTGTTTGTGGTGTAGAATGCACGGCTCGCGAACCCGGAGCCATCTTGCACGACAACAATCCCTACAAGCCAACCACCAACCCGAACGCCCCCAGCGATCGGCCAATCGCCAGTGATTTGCTGGGCCGATCGTACGCTGCGCCGACACGCATGCGTTACGCGATGGTTTTGCTGGCGATGCTGGTTGCTGTATTGCTGTATCTTGATCGTATTTGTTTAAGCATAGCGGGCTCTTCGGTCCGGGCCGATTTGGGGCTAAGCACCGAGAAATTCGAACTCGAACTCGCACTCTCGGCATTCTTTTGGACCTACGCGTTGTTTCAGTTGCCTGCCGGTTGGCTGGGCGATCGATTTGGCGCTCGTTATGTGCTGGCCGGCTACGTAGCGCTCTGGTCATTGAGCACCGGTTTACTCGGGCTGGCAAACAGTTTGAGCGGTTTGGTTGCCCTGAGGCTCGCGTGTGGCATGTTCGAAGCCGGTGCCTATCCGTTGGCGGCTGGAATCGTTCGACGTTGGATTCCACCACACCGACGCGGTATCGCCAACAGCGTGGTTGCGGTCGGGGGGCGGTTAGGCGGGGCGATTGCGCCGATCATGACGATTCAGTTGATGATGATTTGGACATACGGCGGATCTTGGATGAGTCAGCCAGACAACGCGGCACCGGCTGTAACGAGCTGGCGGCCGGTCGTATTACTATACGGGATGGTTGGGATGGTGATCTCGATCATCTTCTTCAAGCTCTTTCGCGATCATCCGGCCGAGCACCCACGAGTCAACGATGCGGAGCTAGCCATTATTGGCGTAACGCGAGAACAGCGTATTATTGACAAGCAATCCTCGCGCGGGCAATTGAATTTTCCGCCGATTGTATTGATGTGCCAAAGCGCAAGCCTGTGGTTGAATTCCTTTTTGCAGTTCGCCAGCAATTTTGGCTGGGCCTTCTTGGTGACGTCGATGCCAGAGTATTTGCAAAAAGTGCACAAGACGACGGCTACGGCACAAGGCTGGTTACAAAGCTTGCCGTTGGCGTGCGGAATCATCGGCATGCTGCTTGGCGGTTACTTGCTCGATAAAGCCACGCGACGATTCGGAATTCGCGTTGGTCGCGCGATCATGTTAAGCGCGCCGCGCGTCATCGTCGGCCTGGCGTTTTTTGCCTGCGCTTTCGTTAGCAACTCCATTCAAGCGACGGTTTTCCTGGCGGTAGTCGGTCTAGCGACGGACCTCAGTATTTCAGCCATGTGGGCTTACGGGCAAGATGTCGGTGGCAAACACGTGGGTTCAGTTGTCGGCTGGGCTAATATGTGGGGAAACTTCGGGGCCGCCTGCTCATCGCTAGTCCTGGGGTACCTTGCGGCTCAAGCCGGGTGGGCCGTGGCCTTCATCGTCTGTGGAGTGATTCAACTGATTGCCGCAGTTGCAGCGCTCGGCATCAATGCTTCAAAACCACTGCAACCTTCTCAAGATTGAAAGTACTGATGCACGACGATCAACTCAACGCTCCACCGGAACCGACCGTCGAGGAATGGGCCAACGCAACGACTCACGGACTCGGGATTGTGGTCGCGCTAGCAGGGCTGATTTGGATGATCACCATGCTGTACGACAAGCCGCTCGGTTTGATCGTGAGCTGTTTAGTCTATTGCGCTTCAGTTGTTCTGGTCTTCGTCTTTTCAACGCTGTCCCATTCGTTCAGTGATCCCCATATGCGAACCCGAATGCGAGCTTGGGATCAAGGGACGATTTATCTGATGATCTCGGGAACCTATACACCATTTGTTTGGCAATTTGGCGGTATCATGCGAACGCCACTGATGATCTTTTTGTGGTTTCTTGCCCTGTACGGATTGTGGCAGAAAGTGGTCGTGCGGCGGCGCGTCAATACGATGGTGGTGACGACCTACCTTTTGCTGGGGTGGGTCCCAGCATTTCCGCTCGCATCGCAAGTGCCTTGGGGATGTTTGGGTGGCATGGCGCTCGGCGGAGTGATCTATTCAGCGGGAGTGTACTTTCTCATGTTCGATCATGTGGGCCGCTTCTTTCATTCAGTCTGGCATTTGGCGGTTATCGCTGCGGCAGTTTGTCATTACTTGGTCATCATGCACTATGTACTGCAAGTTTGAATGGGCTTCACTTCACTTGCCCAGTACCTCACTTGCCCAGTACCTCACTTGCCCAGTACCTCACTTGCCCAGTAACGTCACACGCGCAACGCTCCACCAGCCTTTTTGATCGAGCTGTCGGTAGGGCGATCCCATGGGTAGGACGTTTTCCAAATAAATGTGCGCGCTCTTCAGATTGTGGTACGGGAGCGATGGAAACAGATGATGCAATGCGTGATATCGTATCGAAAACGGAAAGAACAACCGCGTGAGCAAATCGTTGCCGGAAAAGTTGCAGGAATCGCGCACATGGGCTTCAACGTCTGCGGGCGAACCGTCTCCTTCAAAGTGATGATCGGCAAGCTGCCGCATCTGATTCAAGGTCAACGTAGTCAAACCCAGCAGGTACAGCAGTGGAATGCGGCTGAGTGGCGCAAGACCGATGCAGACGGACACCGGAATCAATACTGCGCGGACAAAGCATAACCACTCCATCACCGCAATCGAACGACGGTCATACGCGTTGAGTTTGCGGCGATACTCGAAATTCATCGTCAACGAGCTTGCGCGTTCCAGCACGAACTCACGCAATCGCGGACTCAAGTAACTCAGCGGCACGAGCAAAAACCGCAGGAAAACCATAATCGGAAACAGCGTCACATGAAGTATATAAACCAACGTACTTCGCCAGTTACCACTTTCCAGCACATTCGCGACATACTCTGGATCTTCGGGCGTACCGTAAAACCGCTGGCTGTGATGATCGCGATGATGGCGTGTAAAAAACGGTGATGGCGTAAACGTCATCACGCCAACCAGTAGATTCCAAGTCGCTTTGAAACCCCGCAACTCGTGTTGGCCAAGATGGCAGACCTCGTGAACCAACGAACCAAGCCGGTACAGCCAAAACACGGCGAGAGGAAAGCAAACAATCTGAATTGGGGATCCCAGCGGTGCCAACAGGAAGACTGTCGAAGCGGTATAAGCGCACACTAGTGACAAGAGAAAATCGATCCAGTACCGATGCGCTTTGACTTTGAAGTAGTCGACTGGAGCGTCGCGCATTGTCTGTCGAGCGACACGAATCCAATTTGAGTCGGCATTATTTTGCGAAGACACATCATCGAGCGAGGTGCCTAAATCGTTTTTAAAATCTACACAACTGGTATTTTGCGTATTTTGGGCAAGCATAGAAGGGCCTCGTGAGTTGGCAACGGGCGTGGCCTAAAGCAGGATTGACTCAACGAAAGGCTGCTGGTCTTGCGGTGAAACGCATGTGAACATAAAGCGGGCGAATCGGATACCCCTTTATTTGCCTCAGGACAAGGAGTTGCGGATAACCCAGAGCTCAAGGGTCTACTTGAGT
Source organism: Planctomycetia bacterium (assembly GCA_031367855.1). Lineage (GTDB taxonomy): Bacteria > Planctomycetota > Planctomycetia > Pirellulales > Pirellulaceae > Aureliella. The sequence continues at coordinate 4,245 of JANLQO010000439.1, forward strand.
AGATTGGGTAGTCTGGCGAAAGGGCAATCGTGCCAAGACACCGTGGGTCGCACCCTGCTGGGAGCGACCATGTACTGGCTCAACGCTGCTTAAATCATCACTTCCCAGCCGGCGCGGTATTCTTTGGTTAAAAATTTCTCAGCCGCTGGGTTGTCGAGAATCTTCATGTTTTCGCCGTCCCATTTGAATCCTTTGCCCGATCGATAAGCGACATTGCCGAGCAACACGGCCTCGCTGAGCGCGCCGGAGTAATCAAAATTGCAAAGTGTAGGCGAGCCATCGCGACACGCTTTTAGCCACTCGCGATGATGGCCGATTGATTTCTCGATGGTCTTCGGAGGTGGCGTGAAGTTCTCAAACTTGTCGCTGGGGAACAGCTTATACTTGCCGTAGTCGGCGAACATCTTGCCTTGCGTTCCGATAAACATGACGCCATTGGCAGGCACACGCTCTCCGGCAACTTCCTTCGGAATCATTGAGCCATCATACCAAGTGAAATTCAGCGCAGGCATGTTGCCGCGAGCCGGGAATTTGTAGCGCACGATGAGGCCTTGCGGAGCGGTCTCAGGATGGACGGTTGGCCCCTCGGCTTCAACTGCGATGGGATGACGCAACTTCAACGCCCAGAATGGCAAGTCCATGAAGTGGCAACCCATGTCACCTAGTGTGCCTTGGCCGAAGTCCCACCATCTACGCCATTGAGCGGGATGGTAACGGCCAACGGCATAAGGTCGTACCGGTGCAGGTCCGAGCCACAAATCCCAATTGAGCGTGGCAGGCGGCGTGTCCGCTTTCTCTGGCCGATCGCCTCCGCCCCATTCTTTACCGACCCACACATGCACATCGGTGACGTCTCCGATTACACCCGCTTGAACGATTTCAACGACGCGCCGATAGTTGTCTTCGGCATGTATTTGCGTACCAAGCTGCGTTGCGAGGCCCTTCTTCATAGCTTCTGTTGCAATATAGCGGGCTTCAGCCACGGTGTGAGTCAGCGGTTTTTCACAGTACACATGTTTCCCAGCTCGAATGGCACGAATCGAAGCCGGCGCGTGATTATGATCTGCGGTTGCGACGAGCACCGCGTCAATCTTGTCGCGCTCTCGGTCGATCATCTCTCGATAGTCCGAGTAGGGCCGAGCTTGTGTGTGTTCCCGCAGCGCCCGGTCAAGGAGAGTCTTATCGATGTCGCAGAGTGCAACGATGTTCTCGTGCTTGATCTCTTGAATGTTATCGCCAGCTCGATTGGCGGTGCCGACGACGGCGAGGTTGAGTTTTTCGTTCGGCGATTTGCTTTGCGCTACGGCAGTGCTTGTAAAGTACCCGGCGCTCGCTGCGGCTGTAGTGGCTGCCGTGACTTGAAGAAAGCGACGTCGAGAAGTTTGCGTTTTACGGTTCGGCATGTAGGACCTCTAGGCGATAGGTGGGAAGAAATATTGAATAGGGAGGAACGCAGTGTATCGTGTTTCCGGCAGGATTTCGGGCTTCATGCTACGCTGCCAGGCACTGCCAATGCAAGCGCCGGCGACGTAAATCGAGCGTTTTTTGCGATGGCAACGGATCCATCGTGTGTAGAGCAGTTGTCCTCAACTGCTCTGATTAAGTGTAGAGCAGTTGTCCTCAACTGCTCGGGGCCTCAGTATCGGAAACGGCTGAGGACAGCGCTGAGGACAGCCGCTCAACAATCGAAGCAATCGAAGCCCTGAAACGGCTGAGGACAGCGCTGAGGACAGCCGTTCTACAATCAAAGCCGGGAAACGGGCTGAGGACAGGCGTTCTGGCGGGCTATACAATCGTTACCACTCATTCAATTGCCACCGAAAACCGGCGAGGCAGCCCTTAATGCTGGCCTTGAAGGTTGGTCATGAATCGTGTGCGTGGTACGTAAGGTAGGTTTTCGCGTTCATCTTGAGCCTGACAAAGTTGCCACGGCGAATCCGCGAACTCCTTTGCCCCATCGAGTTATGCAAATTAACCAACTAATCGAACGACTGGCGTGTTATTGTGGTCACAGCGACGAATCTGAGTTGCTGCGAATGGCCTTTCTCATCTCCTTGCGGGTCGATAGCCTCAGTGAACTCGATGCCACGGCGCTACACGCGCACTGCGAAGCTGTGACAGCGCAACTGAAATGCGCCACCGAGCAGCATGCTGCGGTGTCAGAAGCGCTTGATCAGTTAGCGGACACTCTGCCCTGTGAGTTTTCGCCCGACCATGTTTGGACATTGGTCCGAGCGATCAAAACGCAAAGTCGCTTTCTCCAAATGTATTTGGGAAAGTTACAAGTTAGCAGCAGCTAAACGTGGCGTAAGCTTCCAGCTTGCGTTTGCGGCTGTAATCTTGGTTTGCAGCCACAATCTGGCAAGCAGGATGCGTACCCCACTTCTCTATTCTGACGAGCCGAGTTTCAGTGGAACTCGCATGGATTTTCCGTGGCGGATAATGTCGAGCACCACCGTGTCCGCTGGGTTCTTGTTCTCGAGAATCTCGAGCAGTTCTTCGGCGGTCTTTACCGGCGTGCCATCGATGGCTTGAATCAAATCAGCCGACGATGTGTCAATGGAGGGTTCTGGTCGATGAAGCCCAACCCGCGGCTTGGTGACCAAACTGAATCCCTTCAAACCTGCCACGTCAGCCGGACCGCCGCGCGCAACGATGACGATGAGCAGCCCTTGTTCCTTCTCGTAAACTCGTGTGATCCCGATCGTCGGGCGCACCACTCGACCGAATTTGACCAGTTTGCTGACGACACGCTGAATCGTTGACGAAGGAATTGCAAAGCCGACGCCCGCGCTGTCGCCATCGCTGCTCATAATGGCTGCATTCATTCCGATTAGTTCGCCGCGAGTATTCAGTAACGGCCCACCCGAATTGCCCTGATTAAGCGACATGTCAACTTGAATTAGCGATCGCATCATGCGGCCTTCGCGCGACGGAATCTGGCGATTCAAGCTGGAGATCATTCCGGCTGACATGGTGCGTTCCAGACCGAACGGATTGCCGATCGCATAAATACGTTGCCCTACTTTCAAGTTTTGCGAATCACCCCAGGCAATCGGTTCGAGTAGTTCGGCAGGGGCTTTGATATGCAGAATAGCGATGTCCGTATCGGGATCCTCGCCAATCAGAACCGCTGAATACGAGCTTGAATTGGACAAGCTGACCGTAATCTCCTTGGCGCCATCGATCACGTGTTGGTTCGTCAAAATTGTGCCCGACTGATCGAGCACTGAGCCACTGCCGGTACCCTTCTTCAGTGAGACCGTCAAGAAAGAATCCATGCGTGAACTAGTGGAGATGTTTACGACACTACGATTGCAACGCTGGTAAACGGCAATGTTTGTGCGCTCCTCCGGCAGTAGGTCGTCAGCGTCGGCAAAGTTCAATTGTCTTGAATCAGTTACCAACGCAGTCGGCTCTGTTCGCTGTTGTGGTGGATAGGCTTGTGGAGTCAGTGCCGTCGGTAGCGTGTTTGGACGAGCAGGAATATCCAACTGAAACGGAGGGTTCTGCTGCGAGTTGGCTTCAACTTTAGGTGGCTGCGCACTCGTTTCTGTCGCGAGAAAAGTCACTTGCACCAAGCAAACCAACGCGCCAACGCACAACAAACGGAATTTCAAAAACCGACGCTTGATCATGTTTTCCATTAACTTTGGATATAAGCCCGCAGCGCATGCCAGGGAAGCGCAAGCCAGGGAATTCGTTGCTGAAGTTGAATTTTCGACACCGAAAATCGCATTGCCAAATCCGTTCACTCGCTCGCGCGTCGGGCTTGTATTGTGTTAGCAAGCTGGAAGTTCACTTCATTAAGCGCCTGTAATTTTACAAGCGCCTATCATTTCACTAGCGCCTGTAACTTTCTAGGGAAGCCGGTTGTGCGACTGCGTTGCTTGACCGATAGACAGGCGGGACCGGGACCGTAGGCTGGCCCATCTGCGCGTTCGCTTGCACCAAATCAACCGTCGACAGCCCCGTTGGATCGGGCAGGGTGAATGCATTTGACTGTGCGTTGGCGGTCTGGTTCAGCAGGTAAAAACCTATGTCGATAGTGAACGATAGCGTATTTCCATCATCGGGTATCAACTCAACGATCACTTTGTGCGGTAAGCTGGCTGGGATCGCTGAAAAGTACTCGTGTTCGCTTTGCTGGGCACTGGCAACCAGCTTGCGGGATTGGTCGTAGAGCCTAGTTTCTTCGACTGCGAGCGTGTTCGGTGAGAAGATCACTACACGATGATAGGGGCCGCGCGGCGAAGGTATTAACGAACGTACTTCAAGTTTATTGTCCGAGCGAACAAGGGGGCCTTCGTGTTCGAAGGTGGGATCAAACTCGACGATGCCGAGCGCCTCGCGCAGCCAGAGCGGGGAAACCGGCAAAATACGCCTCGGCCCAAGCTGCGCTTCAAATTCGTCGTGCCGAGCGTAATACAGAGTTGGCGGTGGCGGCATTTGGCTCTGCAACCAGAAGATGTCCCGGTTACTGCCCGCGGCCAGCACGGTGCCGAGAACGCGCGAACCCATGTAAGCTTGTAGATTGAAGTTGTGTGGACGCTCCCATTGTAGATTCCCGTTGAGCTGCCCGGTGAGCCCTGGGCTGGTGATAGTCAGCGTGTTGGATTCAATGCGCTGGATCGCAAGGCTGCGGTTGGTGTGGTCGATCAACTGCTGCAGTGTCGGCGTTTGGGTGAAGGCGACGGGTAAAGCGAACTCTGCAACCGGTCGACGTTTAGCACAAGTGGCTCCGCCCGATACAAAGCATATGCAAAATAGCCACCAATACGCTGTCGCATTGCGTGTCAGAACAGCCTGTCGCGTTTGAAGCCGAGTGTCGCGCCGTGGCATAGGCCGCTAGCCTGTGGTTAGATTTCGGTAAACAGCAGCGAATTCAACTGCGATTGGAGGTCTTCTAGCAGATCGGAGGCAGGAACCGCAACAGGAACCGTCCACTGCCGACCATCGGGCGGATAGGTCAGTTGCCAAAATGAGTCCAACGGTCCGTCGTCATCTGCCTCGTGAGCAGGTGATTCGTCGACCAGCACCCTCCGACGACAGAGCAGGAGCGCTAACAAGTAGGCCAGTGTTTCCGCTCCCGGTCGCTCGAGCAATTCGGTAAGTGTATCCAGAAGCACCCCATTTGGGGCAGGCTGTAATTTCCTGGCGGCAGCTTCCGGCATCTTGACCCGCCACCATCCAATGGTTTGGGGCGGAGGTCCGGTCCAAGCCGCGGCAGAAATGTCGCGTCGGACCACAGCCTCACCTTCACCTACCACCACCGAATAAAAGCACTCCCCCGGCGCTAGCGGTTGGCCAGAAACGGCGCACCGCCGTGTGCATTTGCCGATCGTAAAATCCGTTTGCACCGTGCTTCTCCTGGAAAGGTTTGCGATGAGCGGACTTTGACAATCCTGTCGCCCGCTGTCAATTCAGATTTTACGGCTGGCTCCGCCAAGCGCAGTGTCGCCCCCCATTAGTGAGCTGTTCGCTCGCGTCACTACCTGTCTGCGCCAGACAACGCAAACCACCCGCATTTCCCTAGTGTGATTTGCATTAAGCGTTAAAAAAACGGCCCTATCGCTTCGACAAAATCTACCCAGGACCTACAATCTATTACCCAAATTGGTAGCCAGCTCCATGGGCAGATGCAGCGCACGAGCTTGCAAAAAAACGCAAACTCCAAATCCATTGCACGCGTTTGGGGGCGAAAATGAAAGATTTCACGCCACCCACGGGAACGAAGTCTGCGCCGATGGCTAGGATTCTCGCCTTTACCATGTTAAGTTGCTGCTTGTATTAATCTCATAACTCGCCGAGGGGGTCGGCTTTCAGCTACATCGTGACGCTCACTGAACAACTAGAACTCGCCGATAGTCTTTTGACGCTCGAATCTGAAAAAGCAAAGCACCCAAACGAACTACCAGGCCGTTACGGACGAGTGGTTAGAGACTTGGAGCGCCTGTTCAGTTCGATTCATGCGAAAGCAGCAGTCGCAGGCGGCTGGGCAGTTTGGCACCATGGATACGTGGGTCGAGTTACGCAAGATGTGGACATCGTGATACCAGCGGACTGTCAAGCAGAATTGTTGCGGATCGCGCCGCTTTGCGGTTTCGGCGTAGTCGACGTTCGCTCGGGAATATGGCCGAAATTAATTCATTGCGAGACGAAGATCGATGTCGACCTAATGCCCGAAGCTGGCATCCCGGGCACGACCTCCAAACCTGCTCCTGTTGCAATTAGACATCCTGCTCAATACGGTGCCGTAGACGATGCATTGGTCTACATCAGCTTAGCAGGGTTGTTTGAGCTAAAGCTCGGTGCGCATCGCGCCAAAGACATCGCCGACTTAATTGAGTTAATCAAAGTCAAGCCTAGCGACATGCCTCAAGTTTTACGAGAGCTAAACCAGATTCACCCAGCGTACGCGACAGAGCTACAAGACTTGATCATTCAGGCTCAACAAGAACAATCCTAACTTTTTAGCAGCTTAACTACACCCTCTTTATCATGAAACTCTTAATTACTGGCGGTGCCGGATTCATCGGGTCGAACCTCGTTCGGCTGATGCTCAAATCCGGCCACGAAGTTCTGAACGTTGACAAGTTGACGTACGCGGGGAACTTGAACTCGCTAAGTGATGTGGTAGGCTGCGATCGATACCGCTTCGCGCATGTTGACATAACAGACGCTGAAGCCATCCGCGCTGCTGTCAGCAACTTCCAACCGGACGGAGTGATGCATTTGGCCGCGGAAAGCCATGTAGATCGTTCCATCGACGGACCGCGCGAGTTCATCGAAACGAACGTCGTCGGAACTTTGAACCTGCTCCAAGCTGCGCTCGAACACTGGCAATCGCTCGATGCCGGAAACGCCAACAAGTTTCGCTTTCTCCATGTTTCGACTGACGAAGTCTATGGTTCGCTCGGACCCACGGGGGCCTTTACGGAGACCACGCGTTACGATCCTCACTCGCCGTACTCAGCCAGCAAAGCCGCTTCGGACCATTTAGCTCGCGCTTGGTTCGATACGTACGGTTTGCCCGTCATCGTCACAAACTGTTCGAATAACTACGGCCCGTTCCAGTTCCCAGAGAAGCTGATTCCTGTAGTCATTCTTAAATGCCTTCGCGCCCAACCGATACCGGTTTACGGCAAAGGCGAAAACATTCGAGATTGGCTGTACGTCGAAGACCACTGCGAAGCCCTATCGCTGGTCATTCAAAAGGGCCAACCGGGTGAAACGTACAACATCGGCGGTAACAACGAAAAACGAAACATCGAACTGGTACACCTACTCTGCGAAATCCTTGATGAGCTCGCCCCTCGCCCAAAGTCGATTGGGAGTGAAGTGTCAACTAGCCACTCGCCGCTAGCATCTAGCTACTCGGAACTCATCACGTTCGTTACCGACCGACCGGGGCACGATATGCGTTACGCGATCGATGCCTCAAAAATCCAACGCGAACTCGGGTGGACCCCAAAACAAGACCACGCCTCGGGTTTCCGGAAGACCGTACAGTGGTACCTCGATAATAACGCTTGGTGTCAAGACATCCTATCCGGCACCTACCAATTAGAACGCCAAGGAAAACTAGCCGCTAGAATTTAGTTTCTAGCCGCATTGAAATCATGATTCTACTTCTTGGTGGTTCAGGCTACATTGGAAATGCATTCTGCCGCTATTTCGAGGCTCGATCGATTGCCTATCGATCCGTGGCACGCGCAGAAGTCGATTACACTCAGCGCGACAACCTCGTTCGGTTGATTCAACAATCGAAGGCAACTTTCCTCATCAATGCAGCCGGTTACACAGGCAAACCCAATGTCGATGCCTGTGAGCTGCACAAAGCCGATTGTCTAGCGGGTAATGCCGTATTGCCTGGAGTCATTCGCGAGGCCTGCGAGTTGGCTGGGATCACCTGGGGCCATGTTTCATCAGGCTGTATTTATACCGGTTGCCGATCGGATGGCTGCGGATTCACGGAAGACGACCCGGCCAACTTTTGCTTCCGAACAAACAATTGCAGCTTCTATTCCGGTTGCAAAGCACTCGGCGAAGAATGCTTGGCTGGCAGCGACAGCGTGTACATTTGGCGTCTACGAATTCCTTTCGACCATGTCGACTCTGGTCGCAACTACCTTAGTAAACTGATGCGCTACAAGCGCCTACTGGACGCGACGAACTCCATTACTCAACTGGATGAATTCGTCGACGTATGCTGGCAATCGTGGGAGCGCCGAGTTCCGTACGGGACCTACAACGTCACGAACACCGGTGCCGTGACCGCCCGAGAAGTTGTCGCACACTTGAAACGCCAACTCGGAATTGAAAAACATTTTGAATTTTTCAGCAGCGAAGCTCAGTTCATGTCAGTGGCAGCCAAGACGCCGCGATCCAATTGCATTCTCGACAACTCCAAGCTTCGCGCCACAGGCATCGCCATCTCGGAAGTCCACGAAGCCATTGAACGCTCTTTGAAATCCTGGATCCCAGCCCTCTAGCTACTCGCAACTTTCTAGCCACTCGCCTCTAGCATCTAGGAACTAAATTGAAAGGCATCGTTCTAGCCGGTGGATCCGGTACTCGCTTACATCCGATTACTCGTGCAGTCAGTAAACAACTGATTCCGATCTACGACAAGCCGATGATCTACTATCCGCTGTCGACGCTCATGCTGGCTGGGATTCGAGAGGTGTTAATCATCTCCACGCCGCATGACCTCCCCGCTTTCGAACGACTGCTCGGAGACGGCTCGCAACTCGGCATGCAGTTTAGCTATGCAGAACAACCAAAACCGGAAGGACTGGCTCAAGCCTTCATTATTGGCCGAGACTTTGTTGGCTCAGAACGCGTCGCGTTGGTTCTGGGAGACAACATCTTCTACGGTCAAGGCTTGCGCAAGTTGCTCGCTGCAGCCGTAGCTCACCAAGGGGCTACCGTTTTCGGCTACCCGGTCAGCGATCCGCAGCGCTACGGAGTGGTAGAATTCGACGCGGCAGGGAAAGCGATTTCGATCGAAGAAAAGCCGCAACAACCCAAATCAAACTACGCCGTACCCGGCCTTTACTTTTACGATAACAGCGTGCTTGACGTCGCCGCCAACTTAAAACCATCACCGCGTGGCGAGCTGGAAATTACCGACGTCAATCGCGAATACCTACGTCGCGGCGAATTGTCCGTCGAGCTCTTTTCACGCGGATTCGCTTGGCTAGACACGGGCACCAAGGACTCACTGCTTGACGCGTGCAACTTCGTAGCGGCAATCGAAAAACGCCAAGGACTCAAAATCGCTTGCCTTGAGGAAATCGCTTACCTGAACAATTTCATAGACTCACAGCAGCTAAGACACTTGGCCAACCAATACACCAACGAATTTTGCCCGTATCTTCTAAGAGTCGCGAGTGACGAGTGACGAGCGTGACCAAGCCCTAACGTGGGCAGACGAAGCCAAGCAACTCGGCAAAATGCTAGGCGCCCTAATCCAACGCCACCGAAATCGATTAAAAAACTAGTAAACTGAGAGCTAGAAAGATCTCTCTCGCAACTCGCAACTCGCCCGCAACTTACATGCTTTCCACCGAAGAACGAAACGCTCGAATCATCGCGACGCTCAAGCAAACGATGCCACATGTATCGAACTTCAGTCACGATATCGGTTTACCCACAAAGCCGGTTGGACACCGCAGCGGTATCATGACCTCGACGGCGATCATTCGCAGCTACCGAAAAGATCATCGACGAGGGAGCCAACAGGTGGAACCGCAAGAAGTTATTGACGTGCTCCAGCAAGCCCAGATACGTCGTTGGGTTTTGATGGGACTGTATGGTTACGTAGGCTATCTGGCCATGCCAAGAGCGACGCAAGATGTCGATATTTTGGTCGGCGAAGACGAGATTGAACAAGTTATTGAAGCCATCTGCAATCGCTGGCCGGCGTTGATTGTCGACCGGCGCGAAGTAGTCGTGCGCTTTCGAGATCCAGGCGAAGTGGCCATTGATGGCGAGATGAAGCAAGTCATCGATGCCATGTTGCCCTCGAATCCCTGTTACCAAGCTATTTTAGATCGTTACCATAAGCTCGACGATGCGACCGGTCATCGTATACCAACCATCGAAGCCGCCTGTGCCAGTAAATTCGCCGCCTTGGTCTCTCCCTACCGAGAATGGGAACGGAAGCAGCAAGACGCAGTGGATATACGCAGCATCATGGGTCCCAATGCGTCAACTCTGGACCAAGTGGTACTCAAAGAACTGGGCGACCTCGTCTACCCCGATGGCGGCAACGAACTCCTAGAATTCCTGCAACTGACCATCGAAAAGAAACCATTTCCCATCTAGACCTTAACTACTCGCAACTCCCAACTAATTTTATGATCTCAATTATCGGCCTCGGTTACGTCGGACTCCCGCTCTGCCTCCAATTCGCCCGCAACGGTGTTACGGTTCTCGGTCTTGATATCGACTCTGTCAAAGTCGATGCGATCAACGCCGGCAAATCCTACATTCACCATATCGCGACGGAATCGGTCGCCGAGCAAGTGACGGCCGGTCGCTTGTCCGCTAGCACTGATTTCTCCAAGGTTAGACAGGCCACTGCAGTAGTCATCTGCGTTCCTACTCCACTCAATAAAAACCGCGAACCGGACATTTCTTACATCATCAAGACGGGCGAAGCCATCGCGCCGCACTTGAAACCCAATACACTCGTCGTTCTTGAATCGACTACTTATCCTGGCACAACCGACGAAGACCTCCGCGCGGTACTCGAATCGGGTTCTGGCCTGATTGCCGGCCAGGATTTCCATCTTGCCTTTTCGCCCGAACGCGAGGATCCAGGTAATCCGGACAGCAAGGTAGCCAAAATTCCAAAAGTAGTGGGAGGCCTTACGCCTGCCTGTTTAGATAAAGCGGTAGCGCTTTACTCACAAGCGATTGAGCGCGTTGTACCCGTATCCAGTTGCCGAGCCGCCGAAGCCACGAAGTTGCTAGAGAACATTTTTCGCAGCGTCAACATTGCACTCGTCAACGAATTGAAGGTCGTTTACGGCGCTATGGGCATCGACATCTGGGAAGTCATCGAAGCCGCCAAGACCAAGCCTTTCGGCTACATGCCCTTTTATCCCGGCCCCGGCCTCGGCGGCCACTGCATCCCCATCGATCCGTTCTATCTCACTTGGAAAGCACGCGAGTACGGCCAAGCCACTCGCTTCATCGAACTCGCTGGCGAAATTAATACCAGCATGCCGCAGCATGTGATCCGCAAACTTGCTGAAGCTCTCAACACGCAAAAGAAACCGCTCAACGGCAGCAAGATCCTCTTGGTTGGCCTCGCCTACAAAGCCAATGTCGATGACGACCGCGAATCGCCAACCTATACGTTGATGGACCTTCTTAAGTCCGCCGGAGCTGAAGTCGCCTACCATGACCCGTATGTTCCCATTATTAGGCCCACTCGCGAACATCCCCATTGGGCTGGAATGAAGAGTACCACTTGGAATAGAGATTCCGTTTCCACATTTGACGCTGCATTGATTGCAACGGCGCATTCAAACGTCAATTACGAAGAATTAGTCGCGTGGTCTCAAATCGTAATCGACACGCGAAACGCAACTCGGAAACTACTTCCCAATGCCAAAGTGACGCTTGCCTAAGGCGATATTTGCCACAAGTGCCCAAGCGGTTCTTCTCCGTCTGCTGAACCCGCTCCAAGCCTAAGGAACAGATGCATATCGTTCACCTCGGAAAGTACTACTATCCTGCCGTGGGAGGAATGGAATCATTGATCCGGTCGCAAGCACTGGCGCAAGCGAAATCAGGGCACTCTGTTGACGTAGTAGCCATAAACCATATCACCCGAAATGGTAAAGATGTACTGGGAAAAACAAGTGGCATAACTACTTCAGCACGTGATCAAGACGGTCCGGTTACTGTGCATCGTGTGAGTAGGTTTGGAAACATCGCCAAATGGGACTTAACAGCGACATTGCGAAGTACTTTAGGGAAGATTGCTGCAAGGAAGCCGGATATTTGGCACCTTCACACACCCAACGCAACCATGGTACTGGGTCTGCAATCACTGCTGCGTACCTGCCAGCCGCTGGTCGTAACTCACCATAGCGACATCATTAACCAACGCTTGCTAAGGCCCGCTTATCAACTTGTGGAACGACGCGTATATGAACGTGCATCGCTTATCCTGAGCGATAGCCCTAACTACATAAGTGGTTCGCGCCAGCTTAAACCATTTATAGACAAAGTGAATGTACTTCCCATTGGCATTGATATCGCGGACTACCAAATTGTTACGGATGAGATTAAGCAATGGGAGCAACACTACCGCAAACAATTCGGTGAGCCACTCTGGCTTTGTGTTGGACGCCTCGCGCCCTACAAAGGTCTTGAAGTTGCGATTACGGCTTTGCAGAAGGTGCCTGGAACCCTTGCTATCATCGGTACAGGTTCCTGCGAAGCAAAATGGAAGTTACTTGCAGCACAGCTGGGCGTTTCTTCGAGAATTCATTGGCTAGGCCGCTGCTGTGAATCGCAATTGCGCGCCGCGTATCGCTGTGCGACTGCACTTTGGTTCCCTAGCAATGCGCGAAACGAAGGTTTTGGGATTGTTCAAGTTGAAGCTATGGCCAGTGGTTGCCCTGTGATCAATACCGATCTGCCTGACAGTGGAGTGGCCTGGGTTAGCCAGCACGAACAGACTGGCTTAACCATACCTGTTGGCGATTGGGAAGCTTTGGTACAGGCTTCAATGAGAATCCTGCAGGAGCCAGGTCTCAGGCATCGACTATCGGCCGCCGCGTTAGAGCATGCTACTAACCATTTCGATCAAATCATTCTCAATAACAGATGCCTAGAGCTTTACGCTAGCGTGTTGTCTGGGCACGAGAACTAGGCAACCGCCTGTGCCTAAGGGTTCATTACTGCATGCAATTCATTGATCTAAAAACTCAATACAAAGAACTCCAATCCGAAATTGACGCTGGTATACGTTCGGTACTTGAACACGGTCAGTTCATCATGGGACCGGAGATTGCACAGCTTGAGACTGCGCTGGCAGAGTACGTTGGTGCCAAGCACTGCATCACGGTATCCAGCGGGACGGCGAGTCTCGAAATCGCGTTGCGAGCTCTGAAGATTGGGCCCGGCGATGAGGTAATCACGGTTCCCTTTACTTGGATCAGCTCTGCCGAAACAATCAGTCTGGTAGGCGCGACGCCAGTGTTCGTGGACATCGACCTGCCAACATTCAACATGTCGGCAAGTCAGCTCGAAGCAAAGATTACTTCGCGTACCAAAGCCATCATGCCGGTCAGCCTATTTGGTCAGATGCCAGACATGGCTGCCATCAGCGCAATTGCCGCTGAGCACAACTTAACCGTAATTGAAGATGCAGCCCAAAGCTTCGGTGCAACACAGGGCGGGAACCGAAGTTGTTCTCAGTCAAAAATCGCAAGCACGAGTTTCTTCCCCGCAAAACCCCTCGGTTGCTATGGTGACGGCGGCGCACTTTTCACCGATGACGACCAGCTTGCGCATGACATGCGAGCAATTCGAACACACGGTGGCGTGGCGCGACATCACCATACGTTGGTTGGAACCAACGGGCGTTTCGATACGCTTCAAGCCGCGATTGTGCTCGCAAAGCTCGGCACGTTCGACTGGGAAGTGCAGCGACGCGGAGAATTAGGCGCACGACTGAGCAGTTTGCTCGCTGACGTTTGCATCACTCCGATCGTTCAAGCCGGAAACACACACGTCTATGGACAATACACGATTCGAGTGCCGGATCGCGACGCGCTGGCGGCAGCCCTGAAAGCCGAAGGAATTCCGTCAGCCGTATACTACCCCAAATGCCTTCACGAACAGCCGGTATACGCACACTTAAATTACCAGTACGGCGACTTTCCAAATTCCGAAAAGGCATCCAAGGAAGTACTAAGCCTACCCATGCATCCCTATTTGACAGATGCAGAAGTTGAACACGTCGCATCGGTGGTTTGTAGGACTCTCGGTTAATTTCACTGGAGAGATGCTTTAGATTTATGAAAAATTTGGCACTTATTGGAGGCGGGTATTGGGGGAAGAACCTTGCCAGGAACTTTCACCAACTCCAAGCTTTACATACGATCTGCGACCCGAGCTCGGAAGTTCTGTCGGGGTACGCAGAGGACTATAGCTCGGTGAAGAAAACGGCTTCATTCAATGAGGTCTTATCGGATAAATCGATCGACAAAGTTGCCATTGCCGCTCCTGCGGCGTTGCATTACGACCTCGCACGCCGCTCACTTCAAGCAGGCAAAGATGTTTACGTTGAAAAACCACTATGCCTCTCGATCAGTGAAGGCAGGGACCTTATCAAGTTGGCCCAAACCAGCGGTCGGACGCTCATGGTCGGGCACTTGTTACAGTATCACCCTTGTATACTGAGATTGCGCGAGATGGTTGGCAGCGGCGCGTTAGGAAGACTGTTTTATATCACTTCCAATCGTCTCAATCTTGGAAAGATACGCCGCGAGGAGAATGCGTTATGGAGCTTTGCACCACACGATATTTCGGTCATTCTAGGATTAGCCGGCTCGCTACCAAGTTCCGTACAGTGCGTGGGTGAGCATTACTTGACGCGCGGCGTGGCTGACACCACCCTCACACAAATGTCCTTCGAAGGTGGGCTGAAAGCACACGTCTATGTCAGCTGGATGAACCCATTCAAAGAGCAAAAACTGACAGTAATTGGCTCCGAGGGGATGGTAGTATTCGATGACACCAAACCGTGGAATGAAAAGCTACTACTGTTTAAAGATTACATGACTTGGGAAGACGGGCAGATTCCGGTTGCAAAAAAATCGTTGGGCGTTTTGATCAATGTTCCTGAGGCGGAACCGCTACGAGCCGAGTGTGAACATTTCCTCGAATGCTGTGCAACTAAGGCACCCCCACGTACGGATGGGGCCGAAGGCTTAAGGGTGCTGCAAGTCTTGCAAGCGGCACAGCAGAGCATGGAACGCCACGGTGAACGCGTTTCGCTTAGCACAGCTGCAAGCAGAGACTATTTTGTTGATCCTACGGCGCTCGTTGACGAAGGTGCCTTGATTGGTGCGGGTTCGAAGATCTGGCATTTTAGCCATGTCAGCAGCGGGGCAGAATTAGGTAGTAACTGCAATCTTGGTCAAAATGTTTTTGTTGCGAGTGGAGTTTCTATTGGTTCCAACGTCAAGATCCAAAATAATGTCTCCATCTATGGTGGAACAATCATCGAAGACAACGTGTTTTTAGGACCATCCTGTGTGCTAACTAACATCTCGAATCCCCGTAGCGAAATCGTGCGTCGCTCGATATACGAGAACACCACCATCAAACGCGGTGCCACCATCGGTGCGAATGCAACGATAGTTTGCGGAGTGACTATCGGTCGCTACGCATTTGTCGCAGCCGGGGCGGTCGTCACCAAGGACATAGCTGATTACGCGTTAGTGAAAGGCTCACCTGCAAAGCAAACAGACTGGATGAGCCGACATGGTCACTTGCTGCACTTTGACGAAAACAGTCAAGCAATCTGTCCAGAGTCCCAATATCGTTACGAAATTGTCATTGACGCAAGTTCGGGTAGCCAACGTGTACGTTGCCTAGACATTGACGAAGAAGATCAACTACCACCGAAACTATCAACGGGTGAACGGAGCTATCGACAGTTTCGATAGACTCTGCAAGTTTGGCAGTGGGTTGAAATAAAGCATGGAATCCTACGAGCTCATTCTTGAAGCGGGTCGCGCGGAAAAAAACTACTGGCGCGACCTCTGGCGATATCGCGAACTCTTCCAAGTTCTAGCGTGGAGGGATGTTTCGGTGCGCTACAAACAGACGGTTATCGGAGTTGCCTGGGCGGTCATTCGTCCTCTGCTGACAATGATTGTCTTTACAGTGATCTTCGGAAATATTGCAAAGCTTCCCAGCGAGGGAAGTGCACCTTACGCGCTGATGGTATTTGCAGGCATGCTGCCTTGGACCTTTTTTTCAACCGCCATGGCAGACGCATCGAATAGCCTAGTAAGCAACTCAAACTTGATCAGTAAAGTCTATTTCCCACGGCTAATCGTGCCCGCAGCGACGATTGTGGTTGCTTTGATCGATTTACTTATCAGCTTTTCGATTCTGGTACTCATGTTAGTCTGGTTTCAGTTTTTGCCAGGTTGGCAGGTTCTGATGCTGCCGGTTTTCATTCTGCTTGCTTGTCTCGCAAGTCTCGGACCAAGTCTTTGGATCACATCGCTTAACGTCAAATATCGCGACTTTCGCTATATCATTCCTTTCATCGTTCAGTTCGGTTTGTATATCTCACCCGTGGGTTTCAGTAGTAGCGTCATCCCAGCAAAGTGGCGACTAGTTTACTCGCTGAATCCGATTGTCGGCATCATAGATGGATTCAGGTGGTGCGTGTTGGGAGCCGAGTCAACGATCTATTGGCCAGGGCTCGCGGCAAGCATGGCAACGACTGTCTTCTTTCTCTGGTTTGGCGTCAGGCAGTTTCGCAAAATGGAACGCAGCTTCGCGGATTTGGTCTAAGCCATTACCAACTACTGAATAACTGACTTTGCCCACACCGATCATTACTGTTGAAAACCTAGGGAAGTCCTATCTCGTTGGACACCAATCTGCGAGTCATGATCGCTATTCGTCTCTACGAGATGTAATCTCGCGCCACGCATCGAATTTTGGACGCAAGCTATTCGATATGTTGCGTGGGAAACAGATCATTCAAGGGGACATAGTTGAAGAGTTTTGGGCGTTGCAAGATGTCTCCTTTGAAGTCTGGCCTGGGGAAGTGGTGGGTATTGTCGGCGGAAACGGTGCCGGAAAAAGCACGCTGTTAAAAGTTCTCAGCCGCATTACCGAACCCACGCGAGGGAAAATCTGCTTACGAGGCCGTGTCGCCAGCCTGCTTGAAGTAGGTACTGGGTTTCATCCAGAACTTTCCGGGCGAGAGAATGTGTTTCTGAACGGTGCCATACTTGGCATGAGCCAACGCGAAGTTCGCAAAAAATTCGATGAGATCGTCGAGTTTGCTGAAGTTGAACGCTTTCTGGATACACCGGTGAAGCGCTATAGCAGTGGCATGTATGTGCGACTCGCTTTTGCGGTCGCGGCTCACCTTGATCCAGAGATACTCGTGGTCGATGAAGTGCTTGCGGTCGGCGACGCAAAATTCCAGAAGAAGTGCCTCGGTAAGATGCAAGATGTATCGCGGCAACAAGGGCGAACGGTACTGTTCGTAAGTCATAATATGGCAGCGGTAAAGTCGCTATGCACCCGAGCGATTTGTCTCGAACGAGGCAAGATTGTAGCGGATGACAAGCCGGAACCGGTGTTGCAACGATACTATCACTCAGGCGAAACCAACGTTCTTGACGGTAACATACCCAAAGAGCGCGCACGGCAAATGGGAACCGGTGAAGTTCAATTCACCCGAGTAAGACTGGTGGATGAAAATGGAGAGCGGACGAGTGTGATACCAACAGGCAGCGAGCTGCAATTCGTCGTCTGCTTCGCGGTGCTTAAAGAGGCCGCTCCGTTCTTTCTTGAGATCGGCATAACCGATTACGAGGGAAGACAATTGACGCAATCCAGATATCCGCGTCACACGCGACCAGGCTTGGAGTTGGAAAAAGGCGACTACGAGATTCGTGTGACTATGGACCTGACGCTGTTCCCTGGCAGCTACAGCGTACTGCTTGGCGCGCACTCACTTGAGGGAGCCACGATTGATTGGCTGGAGCGCTGCCTGGATTTCGAAGTACTGAATGAGTCACCAGACAGCCCTGACCATCACCCCTGGGCGGCTCGCGGATTCGTGAGACCTGTAGAAAAATGGGCTGAGTTAACTGCTGCATGCAGCGGCGCTGTGAAGATAGCTCAATGAAAATCCCTATCTCGAAGAATTGGTTTGGACCAGAAGAACTTGCCGCAATTCAGCAACCATTGATTGACGGCTGGGTCGTTCAAGGACAGCAAGTGAAGGGCTTTGAGAAAGCCTTTTCTGCGTTTACTCGCGCAACGGAATCCATTGCTTGCTCTTCAGGCACCGCAGCACTTCAGATCGCTTGTGCAGCGTTAGGGCTGAAGTCTACCGCTGAGGTCGTTGTCCCTGCGTTCACATGGGTTGCCACCGCGAATGTAGTTGAGCTGTTGGGTGCCAAAGCCGTATTCTGCGATATCGAGCTGGATTCCTTCAATTTGGATAGTAGCCAACTTGTACAGTGTCTCACTAAAAATACGGTTGGACTTATTCCCGTTCACTTATTCGGGCTGTGTGCGGAGATGGACGAAGTCATGGCTTTCGCGAGAAAGAACTCGCTGTGGGTAGTTGAGGATGCTGCGTGTGGACTCGGTGCTTGGTATCGAGAACAGCATGCAGGAACCATTGGCGATGCTGGATGCTTTAGTTTTCACCCCAGAAAATCGATCACCACGGGTGAGGGCGGCATGGTTACGGTCATGAAAAATGAACTCGCACCCATTTTGGACGGTTTGCGCAACCACGGTGCCGTTCCTGCAACATCGCTCGCACTGGGAAATACGGGGCACACTTCACTGTTGCCGTCGTATTCGATCGCGGGCTTTAACTACCGGCTTACTGACATACAAGGCGCTTTAGGATTGGCTCAAATGCGCCGCCTCGATTGGTTACTCGCAGAGCGTAGTCGATGTGCTGAGTACTACAGCAAGGCTCTTGCAGCCATTGAGTGGTTGCGGCTACCGAAGTATGAATCACATCAGCGACATGCTTGGCAGAGTTACGTTGCGTTGTTTGCGCCCGTCCAGCCAAACTTAGCCAATGTCAGGCGACTTCATGACCAACGCAATCGACTCATGAAACACCTGGAGACTTTAGGCGTTTCTACGAGGCAGGGTACTCATGCACCAGCGCACTTGGATTATTACGCGAGCAAGTACGGATACCGACCAGAAGACTATCCGAATGCCTACATTGCCGACAGGCTGAGCTTGGCATTACCGATATATCCTGGCATGACCGAATCAGAACTCGCCTATGTGGCGGACGGAGTCAGAAACTATGACCCAACAGAATGAGCATTAAACAATGAAAACCTATTTTATCACCGGCGGTGCGGGCTTCATCGCCAACACCATCATTCGCCGTCTCGTAGGCGACCACAAGATAGTCGTATACGACAATTTTCACCGAGATACGTTGACAACCAGCGACCTGCACGGACATCCCAATATCTCTGTCATTCGCGGTGACGTGCTGGATTTGCCGAAGCTGATCGAGTCGATGAAAGGAAGTGACGCCGTCATCCACGCGGCTGGGATTGCAGGTATTGATACGGTAATCAAGAATCCAGTAAGCACCATGAAGGTCAACATGATCGGAACAGCGAACATGCTGGAAGCCGCTCAGATCAACAAGATTCAAGACCGAGTCATCGATTTTTCTACCTCGGAAGTTTTTGGCTCAATGGCTTTTCGTTCCTCAGAAACGGACTCGACTGTTGCCGGCTCGGCAGGTGAAGCACGTTGGACCTACGCTGTATCAAAACTCGCTGGGGAGCATCTTGCACATGCCTACAGCCGCCAGTACGGTTTGCCAGTAGTCACGGTACGACCATTCAACGTGTACGGTCCAGGCCAAACTGGTGAAGGCGCGATTCAGATTTTCATCAAGCGCGCACTGAAGAACGAAACTATTCGAATCGATGGCGATGGCAATCAGATTCGAGCGTGGTGCTACGTGGATGACTTTGTCGACTGCATCATGCGATGTATCGAAAATCCAAAAGCGATTGGTGAGAGCTTCAATATTGGTAATGCGCGGGCAGTTATTACCATTTTGGGTTTGGCACATACCGTTTGCCGAGTGCTTGGTTCGGTTTCAAAGATAGAACATGATCCGCCGCTTTCTGCAGATATTGCCATTCGAATTCCAAGCGTGGATAAGGCAGAGTCGCTACTTGGGTTCAAAGCGAAAATTGACCTCGATGAGGGAATACTCAGAACCGCTGAATGGATGCGAAAAAGCCAACTGGTATGAAGTCCCACGGTAGCGGATTGCCTCCTTGGAGGTTCAAAGCGATGGGTGCTAACGTTGTACTCGAATCCGGAGTACTGGTATTTCACCCAGAGAACATAAGCCTTGGTGAGAATGTTTACGTGGGGCATCAGGCGATTCTCAAGGGTTATTACCAAAATGAGATGTCAATCGGAGATGGTTGCTGGATTGGGCAGCAATGCTTTTTTCACTCGGCCGGTGGGCTATTCATTGGAAAGGAAGTTGGGGTTGGTCCGAGCGTTCGCATTCTCACGTCACAGCACGATATTTACCGAGACCAACATTTGCCAATCCTCCGCAGGCCACTAGTGTTTGCTCCGGTGCGCATTGGTGCAGGTTCCGACATTGGAGCCGGAGCGGTAATTCTTCCTGGTGTTGAGTTGGGCGAATTCGTTCAAGTTGGTGCGGGAGCCGTAGTCACGAAGTCCTTCCCCGCTCACTCAATTGTAGCTGGCGTCCCTGCCAAGCGATTGGATGAAAAATGATCGCAATCATCGATTATTCGATGGGAAACGTCGCTTCGATAGCCAGGATGCTAAAGAAGCTCGGCATCGACTCTCTACTTACTCGCGATCCGGACGAGATCTGTGCAGCTGAAAAGCTGATCCTGCCAGGAGTCGGCGCGTTTGATACGGGAATGCGTAACCTGAGAGATGCCGAAATCAAGGATGTCCTGCAACGAATTGTTGTCGAAGAACGCAAACCAGTACTGGGCATTTGCTTAGGAATGCAGCTTCTATTTAATCGTAGCGAAGAAGGCGTCGAACCAGGACTTGGATGGATAGACGGTGACGTAAAAAGATTCAGGTTCAGTGGAGAACAAAAGGAGAGGGTGCCGCACATGGGGTGGAACCTAGTGATGCCGTCCCCAGGAATCCCTCTATTTGCTGAATTGACTAAAGACGCTCGATTCTACTTTGTACACTCCTACTTCGCCGATCCAATCGATACTTCAGACATTGCAGCGACGACACAGCATGGATTCAAGTTTTGTTGCGCAGTCAGTCGCGGGAACATCCATGGCGTACAGTTCCATCCGGAGAAGAGCCACAAGTTCGGCCTACAGCTCCTCAAGAATTTTGCGGAGCTTTAATAGGCCATGTTAATTACGCGTGTTATTCCCGTGCTCCTCCTGCGAAGACGCTCCCTTGTAAAGTCAATAAAGTTTCGCAATCCGACGTACGTGGGTGACCCGATCAACACGGTTCGCATTTTCAATGAACGCGAAGTGGATGAAATCGTCATCCTGGACATCGAGGCTTCGACCAAAAACGCTGAGCCGCAGTTTGACCTTCTGGAAGAAATCGCATCAGAGGCGTTCATGCCGCTTGCGTACGGTGGTGGTGTGAAATCCGTTTCCCACGCTCGTGAAATTTTCAGACGCGGCGCAGAGAAGGTCGTGATTAACACATCTGCCTGCGAAAACCCAACGCTGATCAGTGAGCTGTCGAGCGAGTTTGGTGCACAGAGTATCGTTGTATCCATTGATGTCAAAAGAAAGTGGCTTGGAGGATATAAAGTCGCTTGCAGGCAAGCACGTGTGACGACGAACAAAAATCCAATTGAATGGGCGAAAGCAGCGCAAGCGTATGGTGCGGGTGAAATACTGTTGACGTCAGTTGAGCGAGACGGCACCTTTTTGGGCTACGATTTGCCACTAGTTAGTTCAGTTGCGTCTGCTGTGGATATACCGGTAATTGCTTGCGGCGGTGCGGGAAGCCTGGCACATGCTAGAGAAGTAGTCTTACGAGCGGGAGCGGCGGCGGCGGCCGCAGGAAGTTTGTTTGTATTCCAGGGCTCTCATCGCGCGGTTTTGGTCAACTACCCCAAACGCGAACTTCTTGATCAACTGTTTACGGAAAGTAATCACTAATGTCTTTGCAGATCAAAGATCTTGATAGTAGCCCATCGGAAGAGGATTACATTGAGCGGATAAAACGGAAACATATAACTATCAAACGATGCACACGCTGCATTTACGATATAGAGACACCTTCGATTAAGTTTGATGATCGCGGCGTATGCAATTACTGCAAAGCGTCGGAAGATCTGGACCAGCAATACCCGACCGGACTCGAGGGGCAAAGAAAACTCGAACAAATCGTAGACGAGATCAAAAAAGCGGGTCGTGGAAAACCCTATGATGTAGTGGTTGGAGTTAGCGGTGGTTGCGACAGTTCTTACATGCTGATCAAGGCAAAGGAATTTGGCTTGCGTCCGCTGGCTGTCCACTTTGACAACACCTGGAACACGACCATTGCAACGACGAACATCCATACGATGCTCGACAAATTGAAAATTGATCTGTTCACTCATGTCGTGGACAACGAGGAATACGACGACATCCTCCGGGCCTTTCTCAAGGCGGGAGTGATAGACATCGAAACCCCAACTGACATTGGACTGGCCACGACGCTCTACATGGCGGCAGCCAAGTATGGCATCCAGTATCAGTTCGAGGGCCATTCATTTCGCACCGAGGGAATTGGACCGTTGGGTTGGTTCTACATTGACGGCAAATACATTGAGAGCGTGGTGCGGGAGTTTGGAAATTATCGCCAACACAAATTGAAAACGTTCCCAAATTTGTGGTTTTCAAAGTTCATGAAATACACGCTTTACAATCGAATCAAGAAAATCAGGCCGCTGTATTGGATGGACTATGACAAGGAGGCCACCAAGAAGATGCTCAGCGACGAATACGGCTGGCAATGGTACGGCGGTCACCATCTCGAGAATCGGTTTACCGTTTTTTTACATAGTTACTACGCTCCACGTCGATTCGGCCTCGATACGCGAGTGCTGGGGAATTCCGCGTTAGTTCGCTCTGGGCAACTCGATCGCACCGAAGCTATCGCCATGTTGCAGGAGCCATTTGTTTTTGACACTGAAATCTTAGGTATTGTCAAAAAGCGATTGGGTTTCACAGATCGAGAATTTGAAGACCTATTTAAGCAGCCCACTCGGACCTGGAAGCAATTTAAGACTTATAAGCCGCTTTTCGAACGACTGCGCCCGTTCTTCTACCTGCTGATGAAAGCACAATTGGTGCCACAAAGTTTCTATGTTAAATATACGAGCAAATCGGATATCTAATACGGAAGTGCTAGACTTTGTCTCAAAAGGGGTCTGACCCTTTGGAGGGCATGCAAAATTCCTGACAAAGCATGCACGGAGCGGGTCAGACCCCTTTTGATACAAAGCCTAATACGTTCATGAATCACAAACAGCGGGTAGTAATTTCCGGTTTCGAAACGTGTGGAATCATACGAGATCTCGCAGAAGAACTTCGACGGCGCGATTGGGACGTGACTGCCATTGCGGATTCGAATAAATTCTTCGAGGAAACGTATTCCTATAAACAAACAGATTTCTTGAATTCTTTTCTGGGAGCAAGTATTGGAGCAAGACTCGCAAAGCTTGTCAGTATCGCTCTATGGCGATGCGGAGTGTTTCACTGGACCGAAAACACTTTAAGGCGCGCTCTTGTGACACGCTGCGACCTTTACATTCAAATCTGCGCGGGAATTCCAGATCAACTCAATGCGCTCAAGGCACTCAGCAGAAAAAAGATCCCAATCGCCGTCATGCTAATGGGTAGTGACGTTAGAGACTACAAACTTTTCTGCCAGCAATACGATGTTGGGAGCTGGGAGCCACCAGCTTCTTATCTAGAAATAAGCAGCGACGTGAAGACTCGCCGCTTAAGAGAAGTTGAAGATTATGCGTCCGCTATTTTCTCCGTACCGGATCAGATGGGGTTAGCCACGCGGCCCTACCACCACCTCCAAGTTCCGCTAGTCCTACCTCGCTTTCAGGCGTGCGTCCCAAACCGTGATCGTCCTAAAATATTGCATGCACCTTCGAATTCCACTCTAAAAGGAACGGCCAAGATTGAGGAGACCTTAAATCGCTTGGCCAGCGAAGGTGTCCAGTTTGAGTATGTGCGAATCGAGGGCTTGAAGCATGAACAGTTGTGTGCATTGTTGACGGATGCGGATGTCGTTGTGGACGAACTGATATTGCATGGCCCTGGCTGGCTTTCCATGGAAGCTATGGCAAGCGGCTGTGTTGTCGCAACTAGATTTCTGGAAACATCTCCGGATTGTTTTCGGCCACCTGTTATCCCCATCGACCACCGAAATTGTTACGATAGGCTGAAAATGATCCTCCTTGATAAAGGATTGCGAAACGCCAAAGCACTCGCAGGGATTGAGTACACCCATAGGAATAACTGCATTCGACATGTAGTGGATCAAATCATTGAAAAAACGATCTCTCCCAACACATACCCGCCAGATTATGTACCCATCGAATGCGAAGTGACTGAGACAAAGCCCAAGGTCTTGAATCCAACAGTTGCGAAATGTTAGATATTATCGAACGGTTCAGGCTGTTGGCCAGACGACTAAAGCTGCGTACGCGAGTCGTGCGCGACGAGGCTTTGGACGCGGCACTCAACGAAGTGGGTGTGCGAGACCTGTCATTGCTGCTTGTTCATTCATCTTTGTCAAGCTGTGGATATATTAAAAAGGGTGCGAGAAAACTCTTACAGCAATTCGAGTCGAGGTGCGAAACACTGTGTTTGCCAACACATACGTATTGCTATACGCTGCCTGACGGAAGCACCCCGATTTTCGACCCCCAAAAGACCGGCTCGCTGGTAGGAGCCGTTTCTGATTGCTTTTGGCGAGATGAGGGTGTTTGCCGTAGCCTACATGCGTCGCATTCAATTGCCGCCAAGGGCGAAGACGCCGAAGCGATCTGTACGGGACATGAGCTGGCGGAGACGCCCTGCGGCGAACGCACTCCGTATGAATTCCTAATCCAGAATTCAGCTTCAGTGCTGATGTTCGGATGTACTTTGAATACTTACACGCTTTTTCATACAACCGAAGCGCTGATGACTTGCGACTATCTCTACTATCCAGAGCCAGTCGTGATGCGGTTCATCGGCCCGCAGGGCGTGACTTCGACGCAGATGAAAAGGCAAGACATGAGGGTTCCAAGACGATTCGCTGAGATGGAGGACGAACTTTTGAAAATGGGACTACTGCGCAGAGTAAACCTTGGTAAAGGTAAGTTGCTATTCATTCCGAACTCGAAAGATGTACACGTTTATCTGAAGGGTCGAATTAGCGAGTCACCAAGGTATCTGGTAGCAAACCTATGAAACTCGAAAATCGCATTGGTGTGGGGATTGTTGGTACAGGAGTCATCGCATCGGAGCATGCGCGTACACTCCTCTGCCTTCGGGAAAAAGCACTGTTAGTCGCGGCCGCGGATCTGAACCCAGCTCGTCTGTTGCGGTTCGGCGAAGCGCACTTCTTTCCATTCGCTTACGCTTCTGCTTCCGACCTCATTGCCCGAAAAGATGTGGATCTCGTAGTGGTCGCGACACCACCTTCCATGCATTTGGAAATTGTTAGGGAATCCCTTGAAGCCGGAAAGTATGTTGTTTGCGAAAAGCCGATAGCACACTCGTTAAATTCGGCGCAAGAAATTATCGAGCTAAGCAAACATTTTCCAGGCCGGCTTTCTATCAGCCACCAATTGCGGTTCAGTTTGGAATGGCAACGATTTCACTGGCTACTTACTCATTCCGACATAGGTATGATTCAGCGCGTGGTCTGTCGACGGGTAACGCCAATATCGCCATCGGTCGTGCGCGGTTGGTGGGGACGCTGGAATGTTGCCGGTGGGGGCGCCGTCATGACGCAGTTTATCCACCAGCTCGATTTGCTTTGTTTACTGCTTGGCCAACCCACCTGGGTAGAGGCCAATGCCTCTTCGAGCATTCCGGGACTTGAGTCCGAAGACACCTGCGACATGAAGATCGGATTCCCGCATAACGTGACAGTGGAGGCTTTTTGCAGCGTTGCGGATGGTCCTATTGAAAATGAGTTCAGGGTAGAGGGTGAATTCGGATCCATAGTCTATCCATGGAAACTCTCCTTAAACCCCGACAAGGCCGCTCTTTGCGCCGAGGCAGAACGGCGTTTTCCAACAACTCGCAGCGCTTCGCCAATAGCTAACTTAGCTACACGTGCGCTTCGCAAAGGCCTGCGACAGGTTGCGCTCGGGCACCTCAATCCACAGCCTGCTAGTGAAACATCGCATCTCCCCTACATGCGCGCTGTGTTTGCAGCGATAAAGGCTAAGGCCCACTTACCCGTAGCGCCCGAAAGCGTCTGGCAATCGCTCGAGTTGACCACGGCGATTTACTGTGCAGCTATCAAGCGGGTTCGGCAGCAACTGCCATGTGAACCATGGTCGTATCACGGGCTGGGCGAGTTATGGAATGCTAGAACTCTGGCTTGCAGCAGTGAGTTGAAATAATGATCAAAGAAGGCAAGAACCGCGACGAACAAGTGCTCATGCTACCCGAAAGGAGCGTTACGCATCCGCCTGAGGAGGTTGCTAACGATTCTGACATTCGAGAAAGTACTTCATCAAAGGCCTATGCAGGGGAAGCCATTGCCATTGTATCGGGGAAACTTCGGCCAAACCAAATTCGCGATCGCTGGAAATCGGTGCGATTGCGAGACGCTATTCCGATACTAAAGGACCTTTACGCTGGACGAAATACCGAAGTTGGAGGGGCCGCCAACAAGCAACTTGAGGAAGCCTTTCGCAGCTTGACGAACTGCAAACATGCTTTGGCAGTCAATAGTGGAACTGCCGCCTTGCATAGCGCGTTCTTTGCCTTGGGAGTACAAGCGGGCGACGAGGTTATTCTTCCGTCCTACACCTTTTTTGCCTCCGCTACACCACTACTGCAACTTGGAGCCCGCCCGATTTTTTGCGAAATTGATTCAACGACATTGACGATCGATGTAGCTGATGTTGAGTCTCGAATTACAGAGCGCACCAAAGCCATCTGTGCGGTGCATGTGTGGGGTAATCCATGTCGCATGGATTTGCTCATGGATCTTTCCAAACGTACTGGAATTCCAGTGGTCGAAGATTGTTCGCATGCCCATGGCGCCACGTTTGAAGGCAAATCGGTAGGGTCATTTGGCAGCGTGGGCTGTTTTAGCATGCAGGGGAACAAAGCGGTCAGCGGCGGCGAGGCTGGCATGATTGTCACCAACTCTGCAACCCTCTATGACCGCATGTTAGCGCTTGGCCACAACGGTAGAACGGGTTCCGATCAAAAGAACCAGACCTTTGACATTGGTCCCTTGAGTTATGGGCTCAAGTACCGGCCTCATCTATTCGCCCTACGCCTCGCAATGTCAAGTTTTTCGCGCTTACAAGAGCTCAATCGACGTCGCCAAGAGAATTTGGATATCCTCACTCGCGAGTTCTCTCATAACGGTGTGCTTGCGCCGATTGCGAGTTATCCGAATGCTCAACGGGGAGGTTTCCTGGAATTTCTTTTTCGTTACTCCCCGGAAATGGCGGGTGGCTGGTCGAGAGAGGCATTTGTGCAAGCGGTTCAAGCTGAGGGTTTTCCGATTGGGGTGGATCGTTACTCAGCCTTTGGTGCAACTTTTCGACATTTGCACGAAGCATCTATCTTCAATCGCCTTGATGACGAAGGAATCGGTGGTGCCGTCCGTTCATCACTTATTTCTTCGGGGCCTCTGGAACGTACCGAAACGGTTTGTCGAAACCTAGTCACTTTTCCTGCATTCACCAAGGTCAAGCCCTCCGAACTCAGGGCACTCGCGATGGCAGTTGCAAGAGTTGCTGACTTTGCGCGATCATGCCCAGATATGCGGGCCGCCCGGTAGCATGCGGTCGCCGTTAGTCAGCATTGTTATTCCGTGTTTCAACGCGCAAGATTCACTTGCGGAGGCGATCCATAGTGCGTTGCAGCAGACTTATCAATCACGTGAGGTGATCGTCATCGATGATGGATCAAACGATGACTCCGTCGCAATCCTCAAGCAATTCGGATCGCAGGTACTGTGGGAGTCCGGCCCAAACCAAGGCGGCTGCAGCGCGCGCAATCGCGGGGTCGAAATCGCACACGGTGAGTTTGTTCAATTTCTGGATGCGGACGATATACTGGCTCCCGAAAAACTGGAAAAACAGGTACCGGTAGCTTTGGAACATGAACAATCCATTGTCTACTGCGACCACGATTTAAATACCACTGACGGGCAGATGATTCGTCGTTCAAGAGGCGTTGAATGGTCGGACTCGGTGGAATTTGTGCTCGAGCATGACGCACTCACGACGCTCGGTCCGCTACACAGGAAGAGTTGGCTGGATGAGGTTGGCGGTTTTCGTGTGGGATTGCGTGCGGCACAAGAGCTCGACCTACACCTACGCTTGGCGGCGCACGGTTTTCGCTTCTTCCACATGCCGGATGCTTTATTTACAGTGAGGCGAACGGCGAGTAGCGTCTCAAGCAGCCCTGCAAAGACATTGGAACAGTGGATTAACTTCATGCCCGATGTTATTGAAAAAATTGAAATGCGAGGAGAAATGACGGCCCATAGAAGAGCTGTAATCGCATCACATCTGGCGAGGGCAGGTCGTCAAGTTGTGCGTGACGGTACCCAGGATATAGGATTGTCGCTCTTGAAACTCGCACATGCACTTGATCGCAACGCCGCCGAACACTCTGCCTACAGCACTCCAGCACGCTGCCTCAAACGGATTGTAGGATCGGTGATGCTTGAGAGGCTGGTTAAAGCCTGGCGAAGATGCAATCAACGGTCAGTCGCGAAGGCTGTATAGCGTGTTCACGTTAGTTCGACTGATTGTTCGTGAAGATCACACATCGATTTTCTCTTCGGTTTATATGCGTACGGCTACGCAAATGTATAAACGGGGTTGGAAGGTCCAGTTCATACTTTTTGCGTTTCTCGGACAATGGCTGCGCGCAGAACCGAGACGACGATCTCGTGAACTGGCCCACACGATAGAAAATGAATTTTCACAACCCGCAATACGCTTGCCATTACCCCCTGCTCGCTGCGATTGGTGGTGGAAGGCTACATCAGTACTCAAAGCTTATCTGGTGCTTTCTCGCATTTCAAGGAAACTCGGAGCTCATACCGTCATTGAAGGCAACAACGCCGAGGCGACGGTCGCTGCGCTGGAAGCGTTTGGGCGCAAGCGACGGAATCCGATCGTTTATCGCTGCTGGGGCGTGGATGAAGAAGAGTACTTGTACGCGTTAACCGGAAAGTGCGATCGGCAAGGTGTAATCAACTCGGTTCGGAAAATTGCCGAGAAACTACACTCTCGTCAGCGTCGTGCTTGTGAAGAGTCTGACCACATTGTATGCGTATCTCAAGCAATGGCAGACCATTTGCGTGTGCATTTCGGATGCGACGCATCCAAAATTTCGGTAATCCCTTGCGCAGTAGATATCGCGCAATTTGCACAAGCGCGCGTGGACCGGGATCGTCTCCGCGTTCAACTGCAATTAACCAACAAGCGAGTCTTAGTTTACTGCGGTGCTCTGCAACGCTATCAAATGCCGCATGAAGGCGCACGACTATTTGCAGCCATTCTAAAGGCAGAGCCATCCGCACACTTTCTGGTTCTGACGCGAGAAACTTCGCAGATGGCAATTATCTTTAAGCATATGAACGTGCCAAGAGAGAGCTTCACGATCTTGGCGGTTGCGCATGACGAGGTTCCGCGCTATCTAGGTGCAGCAGATGCGGGCCTGCTTCTGAGAGAACGCTGCAAGGTCAATGAAGTTGCATCACCGGTGAAGTTTGGTGAATACATGGCTTCTGGGCTACCCGTTGTAATCTCCGAAGGCATTGGGGATTACTCAAGCTTGGTTCAAAACCAGGGTGTGGGGGTGGTTCTACCTACGCTGGAAGAAAACGCAGAAACCGTGGGACGTATTGCCAATCTGCTGCGCAGTAGCCCCAGCCACACGAACAAGTGCTTGAATGTAGCTCGTTTACTGGATGCGAACCTATTGGCAGAAAAGCTTGATGGCATTCTGAAGGATTTGTTGTGTGCTTGGGGGAAGAGTGAAAAGTTCAATTAGGGAATTGCTGAAAGTTAGCCGCTTGCCAGGTTACCGCCGCTTGCAAGAGTACTTTGCGTCTCGGCCATGTAACCCGTTCTTGAAGTTTGCTGCGGCGGGACACTTTTACTCTCCCATTCCGGAACTCGTAGAAGTCGAACGCGATCGTGAACGGATCTACCCCGAGCCAACTGCTCGGACTTTACCAGGGATTGAGACTTGCGAGCGGGCGCAACGACATCTACTCGATGAGTTTGCAGAGTATCTTGCGGACTGTCCGTTTGTGCGCGAACAACCTGCGCGACGCTACTCACCCAACAACACTTTCTTTTCGATTGCGTCGGCAGTTCTTTTGCATGGCGTACTTCGCCACTTTCGACCGCAGCGAATCGTTGAGGTTGGCTCTGGGTACTCCTCAGCGGTGATGTTAGATACCAACGAATTCTGCCAATTGGCTATAGAAGAGTTCACCTTTATTGACCCGTATCCAGAAAGACTTCAGAGTTTACTTACTGAGAACGACCGCAAGCACTGCCGCGTAATCAACCAAGGGGTTCAATCCGTACCCAATTCGGTGTTTGAATGCCTGCAAGAAAATGATCTGCTGTTCATCGATTCATCCCATGTAGCGAAGACGGGAAGCGATGTTGTGCATTTGATGACAAAAATCATCCCCATGCTTCGTCCTGGTGTTGTCGTGCATGTTCACGACATCTACTGGCCGTTTGAATATCCATTGACCTGGCTTCGGCAGGGGATAGCCTGGAATGAAGCTTATCTATTACACGCATTTCTGCTGCAGAACAGCCAATTTGAGATCGTTTTATTTAACGACTTCTGTTTTAAACACATACCTGAGCAACTCAAGCAGTGCCTGCCAGCCTTTGACGATGCAGGTAGCAGCCTATACTTCAGGAGAGTGATCAACAATTCGTGACGCTAAGCTCAATGAATTTGATAAGTCTGGGCTTGGATAACTCGTTTTTGATGGGTCGCGCCTGCCGGATGCGACTTCTTGCGCACAGCATGGCCCAGGCCACCCAGATAGGCCCCTAAGTAAAACTGATGCATTACAAGAAAAAAGTAGCGATCGTTGTCGGGACTAGGCCGGAGTGTATCAAGCTTGCGCCGGTATACTTCGAGTTGCTTAAATCACCGGATATCCAACCTATACTTCTAGCGACCGCGCAGCATCGGCAAATGCTCGACCAATCGTTAAAGGTTTTTGGATTGACGCCGGATTTTGATCTCGACTTAATGCAAGCAGGTCAGTCTTTAGAAGGGCTGACATCGCGGATTCTAACCGCAGTTTGTACTTGGTGTGATACCGAAAAGCCAAGTGCCATCTTGGTACAAGGGGACACGACAACCGTTTTCGCTACTGCGATTGCGGCTTTCTATAAGAACATTCCACTGGGGCATGTTGAGGCTGGGCTGCGAACCGGTAATATTCGATCGCCATTTCCGGAGGAAATGAACCGCCGATTAACGACGCCTTTAGCGCGATGGAACTTTTGCCCTACCGAGGGTAGCCAGGAAAATCTGCTGCGTGAGGGTATTGCCCCAGGCACAATCCATGTGACGGGCAATACGGTCATTGATGCACTATGTTGGGTTCGTAGCCACTTTGTTTCCCTGGGAGTCGATCGTGATAGTGTGGTGGCCCAAGCCCGTATCCCCGAGACTTTCGCTTCGAGATACATAGGCGCTAGCGATGCGCGTTGGATTTTAGTTACTGGGCATAGGCGAGAGTCATTCGGTGCGGGCTTTGAGAATATTTGCGCGGCCATAGTGGAATTGACTCATCGATTCCCCGAGGTTGGATTTCTATTTCCAGTACATTTGAACCCGCAAGTACGCGACGTTGTGTATCGCCGCTTGCAGCACGAACCTCGAATTGCGCTAGTAGAACCTGTCGATTACCCCCAGTTTCTTTGGCTGATGGAGCATTGCTACTTTATCCTAAGCGACTCCGGAGGAGTTCAAGAGGAGGCCCCTTCACTTGGTAAGCCTGTACTTGTAACTCGCGAGACGACGGAGCGTCCGGAAGCCGTTCAAGCGGGTGCCTGCCGATTGGTGGGGACGAATCTTGACATGATACTTAATGAAGCCAGCAAGCTCCTGTCGGACGAGCGTGAGTACAAAAGTCGTTCTTGCATTGCCAATCCCTATGGCGACGGAAAAAGTTCGGCAAGAATACGAGAAATTTTAGAGAAGCTGTGATTGAATTAGACTGGAACTTTAGACGGATTTTGCCTGCCCTCCTTGTTCGCTGCCTGCACTCGTAATTCGCCGATTGCTAATCTTATCCACACCATCGACCTGGCGCATTTGAGGCAATCTTATGTTCATTAATGAAAAGTTCATTTTCCTGCACGTACCCAAAACCGGTGGTACTTTTGTACAGTTTCACCTGAGGAAAATCTATGCAAGAACTCCTTTCCGAAAGCTCGCTCATTCTCTGAGGTCGAAGTATGGAATTGTCTTGCCGTTTATGCGCTACAATTATTTAGAGCTTCCCAAGCATACGTTTCGTCGTGAAATGCATAGTTTAGACGAGAACATCCCCATCATCCTATGCATTCGTAATCCGTTCGATGTTTACATTTCACAATATAAGTTCCGCTGGTGGCAGAAATTCCCTGACAAGTGGTTTGCTGACCCGCCGCAGGTTGTGGCTAGGTTTGGCGAGATTTCACGATTTAATTTCGAAACCTTTGTACGAGCCACGCTGGCATATTCACATTGGACGGAAAAAACCCCGTCTACAAGGAAATTGCTGGGGCCACTGAGCGCTGAGTGGATTCGTTATTTTGCCAGAGATCCAAGCTCTTGCATTAGTTGCAGTTCTGAGGACGAGTTGGAGAAGAGAGTACGCGCGGAACTCGAATCCGTGACGTTGCTGCGTACCGAGACGCTCGCGGAGGATTTCTGCAATTTCCTTCGCCCCTTGGGGATTTGCCCTACCGCACTCGAAAACATCATGTCCTCGAACGCAATCTTCCCAGGGCCGCAAACTAGATTTACGGATGACCGGAAAGAGCATTACTTTACGGCGGAACTAACCAAAGAGTTACTGGAAGCCGAATGGCTACTCTTTAGGCTCTTCCCAGACTATCAGCCTGAAGAAGCGAGCGATGCAGCCAGTGCTGGGCAAACCAAGGATGGTACTACCAAAAGGTTTACGGTGGCGTGAGAATACTGCATGTAATCGACAACCTGAAATTGGGTGGGACGCAAAATTTGGCGATTCGAACGTGGCAGGAGCTGGTTGAACGTGGGCACGAAGTATCGGCTTGCGTACTTGTAGAATCAACGAGCGAGCACCCATGGACGAAACTCCCGCAAGAACTGTTTCGGCTTGGCTGTCATGGCGATTACCGACGGCCTTTGGCAATTGGTAATTGGGCCAAACAGTTAGCTAAGGTCGTCAATCAAACCAAGCCCGATATGATACATTCGTGGCTATGGCTGTCGGACTTCGTGGCGGCAAAAGCAGCGGTGAAGTGCCGAGTCCGTCACGTTGTACATCTTGTCGATCGGCGGAACTGGCAACAATCGAATCGGCTGCGCGATCGATATCGTTGCTGGGCCACGCGTCGAGCTTTCAACAAAGCAAACTCTTCGTTTCTTGCGGTATCGCAAGCCGCGGGACAATTTGCAATCGATTCTTTGAGAATTGCCGCTGATCGAGTTGAGGTGGCATATAACAGCATCTACACATCCGAATTCTTTAAGATTCCTGACTGCGATGCTTGGACCGCTCCGAATCGACCATTGCAGTTGGGAATTGCGGCCCGGATTGAACCTGAAAAAGGGCATAAGTACCTTATTGAAGCCATGCGGATTCTTCAAGAAAAGGGAGTTGCTTGCACTCTAAAGATCACTGGCGACGGGACGGATAGACCATATTTGGAGCGGTTGGTTCGCGAAAAAATTCGGTCCGACTCTATCGAATTCGTGGGTTGGGTGAAGGATGTTGCGGCTTTTCTGGCTGGAATCGACATATTCCTCGTGCCGTCAATTGACTCTGAGGGTCTACCCACCACTATTCTTGAGGCCATGGCCGCCGGACGGATTGTTGTAGCAACGGATGTCGGCGGAGCCGCCGAAGCGATTGTAGACCAAAAGACGGGCGTAATTGTTCAGCCACGAGACGCCCGCTCCATTGCTGATGCGATAGCAAAAATATCGGTAAACCGTGATTCTGCAAGCTTGATGGCGAGAAACGCTAGGCTGGCGGTCACCGAAAAGTTTAGCATGCCCCAAATGATACAAACAATTGAACGCGTATATGCCAAAGTAAACGGCGAGGAGTATCGATCATGTTGAACAAAGTCGTTGTGACCGGAGCCGCTGGCTTTATTGGATCGGCGTTGGTGTCGAACCTGGCTCGCCAAAACATAGCGGTCACCGCAGTTGGACGAACAGTGCCTGCTTCAGAATTGCATGAGCCTACGGCGACTGTGAGATGGGTTGAAGCGGACGTCCGGGAACCCGGTGTTCTCAATGAATTATTAGACGAAGTCACAACGCTATTTCATTTCGCGGGTCATACAAGTGTGGCAGGATCTGTAAAAGACCCGTTACTTGATTTTGAATGTAACGTTCAAGCATTTCTCGAAGTGCTCGAATCGGTTAGGCATTCCGGCGCGCGCTTGTTGTTTCCGTCGTCCCCTGCAGTATTTGCAAGCGGCCAACCACTTCCCTTGAAAGAGACGGCCCACAAGAAGCCTACCTCTCCCTACGGCGCCGCCAAGTTGGCCTGCGAAGGGTACGCCCAATGCTACCACGCGTGCTACGGTGTTGACGTGCGGATCGCGCGCATTTTCAACGTTTATGGCCCAAGTATGACTAGGTTTGCGATTCATGATTTCTGGACTAAGGTCAGACAAGACCCAATGAAAATGGAGATCCTGGGTGATGGTGATCAAATTCGTGATTATCTATTCATTGACGATGCAGTCGAAGCACTCGTTGCGATTGCTGAGCACGGAGAACCTGGCCAAGATTACAATGTTGCATCCGGTCTGCCCGTAAACACAGCGGGACTTGCGAGACAGATTGCGACCCTGATGGGAACGCCGGACATTGAAATCACTACTTTAGGGCGTTCCTTTCCTGGAGATATTCCACGCTGGTACGCAGATGTTAGCAGGTTGCGTACATTGCTACCTCGCGAGCCCCTCGGTCTCATCGCCGGACTGGCTCGCACAATTGACGGGCTAAACGCGCAGGCTCATAGCATAGAGCAATCTAGTGCTCTGTCACACAGATAAACGCGGATATCAACTTGCTGTGGCATAGGCTTCCAGCCTGTGTCTGGCCTTGCCGATCCGATTCACAGGCTGGACGCGCTGGAAGCCTATGCCACGCTTTCAGCCCCCTTTTGGACAGGCTCCAATAACAGTTGGGATTTTGATGCCAGTTTTCGATGCGACCGTTGTAATAACAACGCGTGATCGGCGCGAGGATGTGAGACTTGCACTGATGTCGTGCGTTTCACAAACTGACGTGCGTTTGGAAATTCTGGTCTATGATGACGCATCGTCTGATGGCACTGAGAGCATGGTGCACAGCGAATTCTCGGATGTACGGGTTTTTCGTTCAGTTGATAGATTGGGCTATATCGCCTTGCGAAATCGTGGTTTTCGTGACGCGCGTTCACCGATAGTGATTTCGCTTGATGACGATGCATTATTTACATCGCCCAAGACGGTGGCACAAGTCGTCGAGGCTTTTCGAGTGACTCCAAATGCGGCCGCATTCGCGCTTAAGTATCGAGAAACGCAATCACAAAACAAATTAGCGTTGATGCCTGAAATGCCAACTGGTTCGGAACTGAGAAGTTACATTGGCTGCTCGCATGCAGTACGGAAGGACATCGTCCTTAGCTTGGGAGGTTATCGCGAGTTCTTTGTCCATCAGGGCGAGGAAAAAGATCTGTGTATACGTATGCGCAATAAGGGTTACTCGATCCAATTCTTGAATTGCCCGGCGATAATCCATAATCCGAGCTCGAAGCGAGATCATCGACGCTGGCATTATTTTGGAATTCGGAATACTTTTCTCTTTACACTACTCAACGTACCCACGGGCTACGCAGTTTTTCGACTAGGTAAGGACACTTTGCTACTATTGCGGCATTCCGTTCGAACAAGCGGACTCCAGGGGTTCTGGTGGGTCATGAAAGGGTTGGT
This sequence comes from Planctomycetia bacterium, assembly GCA_031367855.1. Classification (GTDB taxonomy): domain Bacteria; phylum Planctomycetota; class Planctomycetia; order Pirellulales; family Pirellulaceae; genus Aureliella. The sequence goes on from JANLQO010000439.1 coordinate 40,465, forward strand.
ATCGAGCTTGCGTTACCTCCCCAACCGCGAACCGGTACGTACAGAAACCTATCGCCAGTACCACCGTTTAGTCTCAGCTGGCCCATCCGGAATTGCGTTGCAGTCCGAATGTTGCATGTGTGCCACTAACTCTGGCGGCTCTGGCAGTGCGAATGAAGGCGTGATCAATACTCGCTAAGAATTCGTTCAAGTAACGGCTTGGTGCGCGAGTGTTGAAGTGTGGGTTTGCTTTGCAGATGATCCAAAGAATGAATATTTCCCGCCGTCGCATTAGAATTGTTTGCCTCAATCGATGATTACCTTTCTCATTGCAATTAGTCTGTTAGTGATCTGCCTGTCAGCATGGACGGAATACCAGCGCACGAGGGACCCGATCAATCCAACCGTCATCTTTTTGCCGATGATGACCTACACTTACGTGCTTCGTCCGCTAGCGCTTACAAACACTTCTGGAATCGAAGTGCTTTTCCCCAACATGGATTCGCTGGCGTTTGTGCATATAGTGAACCTAGCATTCATTAGTGCATTTTGCATAGGCATGGCTTGGCATCCGCCACTGCGAGCGTCTCTTGCAAGCCATTTCGCCAGCATGCGAAAGTACGATTCCGCAATTACAAGAAGGAATACTTTCCGAGTTAGTCTTGCCTTGGGGATCATTTCGAATTTCGTCTTTTGGTACAGTGTCCATTATTCAGGCGGGCCTTTTCGAGTTTTTTCGCAAAGAAAACCATTTCTGCTTTCGCCATTTGGTAGTGGTTACATCGATGAACTTACACTGCTGTCCTTTCCGGCGGTATTGCTATTCGCAATTGCCATTCAGGGGAAGTTAATCAGGATACAGCATCTGGCTATAGCGCTATTCATCGCGTCTCCGCATATCGTAATGGGCACGCTCGGCGGGCGGCGGGGACCGGCATTTCTGATCATTGCAACGTTTCTTATTAGCTTCATCATTGTTCGCAGAAGGAAAATTTCCCTAAAGTGGGTTGTTGCCGCACTTGCGTTAAGCGGTGTTTTTCTCTTGGTACTCAACGAGTACCGAGGTGACCTATTTAGAACCGATGTCCGCTCTTCGGTGGGTGGCACGTTGGGAAAGCTTGTGAGTAATGAACGAGTAGACCCGGGAGACGAGTATGTAGCCGCCAGCGCTACCATACTGTTGGCGCATAGTACTGGAAAACACTACTGGGGAAGCCGATACTTTACCTGGTTCTTAATCCGCCCAATTCCCTCGAGGCTTTGGCCGTCGAAATATGTAGACATGGGGATGGAATGGATGGTTCTTAGTCCTGGAACAGCCGGTTTCTCGATCGAAGAATGGAATTCCGCCGTCGGTTTCGTACCCGCAGGAGGTTCAGCAGGAGGTTTCATATCAGACCTTTTCCTTGAGTTTTCATGGTTTGGTATGTTTCTTAGTTTCTTGATTGGCAGAATGTATGCAAGAGGCTGGTATCTTTCTCAGACCAAAGGTGGGTATTGGACTTTGATCTACATCGAAATGCTTATTCTCTCAATTTATTTGCCTTCTCAGAACCTTGAAGCGTGGCTTTATCGACTTATGTTGCTTTCGCTTCTTTGCTTCATATTCTGGCGAGTTGCGATGCCGTCAATGGCTGCACAGCCTATTTTTTACAGGTCCACGCGTGCCAATCAGAGACAATGACATCCTCGCTGCTACCAGTAAGGTAGCGGTCGCACTTCTAGGGGCGAGATGTCACTATGCGGTGCCGCGAATTCTTGCCGCGCATGGTAAACTGGCGGGCCTGTATACCGACATTTACGCGGGTGATTGGCCTGCTAGACTTGCTGCAAGTCTTCCGAGAAACTGGCTACCGCAGGCCGCGCAGCGGCTTGTAGATCGAAGTATTTCCGACATTGATCCCAAACTGATTCACACATTTCCGATTCAGGGACTGTGTCGTGCTTGGACTCACTCTCGTCAAAAAAGCCCAGGGCAGAATCTAAGACGGCACGCGCTAGACAATAGAGCATTCTGCAAAAGGATCACCAGTTACGGAATCCTTGGGGCGGATGCGATGTACGTTTACAATGGCGCTGGCGTGGAGTTGCTTCGATTTACAAAAGCTGCCGGTCTAGCCGGAATTCAGGAACAAACTATCGCGCCTTACTCATTGGTTGAGCCACTGTTGGCTGAAGAACGGATTCTCTGGCCAGGTTGGGAAGACTCATTGGTGAGCGATGACGACTGGAAACCGCTTTCCGCGAGAGAAGAGGAAGAATGGTCGCTAGCCGACAGGGTAATATGTGGCTCGCAGTTTGTAGTGGACGGTATACAAAAGAAAATTGGCACTCAGACAAAGTGCGTCGTTGTTCCGTACGGTATTGATCTGCCCCGTCAATGTACCGCCCGAACCGCTCGAGGAGATCGACCGCTGAGAGTGCTTTTCTTGGGAACGGTTGAACTGAGAAAGGGAATTCAGTACCTGATGCTTGCGGCTCGTTCAATGATTGGAGAGGCAATTCAGTTTAGGGCTGTCGGGCCGATCCGAGTAAACGAGTCGGCACGGGCTGACTTGAACGCCGTCATCGATCTTGTAGGCTCTGTTCCAAGATCACAATTAATGGAGCATTTGGAATGGGCAGATGTTCTCGTCCTACCAACATTGGCTGAAGGTTCCGCGATTGTAGTGTATGAGGCTTTAGCGGCAGGGTTGCCCGTAATCACGACACCGAACGCCGGGGCTGTGATAGGTAAAGGGATTGAAGGGTTTATTGTTCCCATCAGAGATTCAATGGAAATCGTGGAACGCTTGCGCATGCTCATAGACTGCCCTCCACTGATCGAAGACATGAGCGCAGCAGCCATTCGGTTAGCATCGGATTTCACGTTGTCGCGATATGGTGATCGCTTGCTACAGGCCATACACCAGCCCGTGGATGTTTAGAAAGCGCAAGATGAAAGAGTTACTCAAGTGGATAATTTTTCCGGGCATGAACCTCCATGCGCGCCAACGATTCTACTGGGTGCCTGCCCAGTTCGGAGATGAAGTTGGCAAAGGAAAAAAGGTTCTCGACGCTGGATGCGGCAACGGCATGCTTTGCTATCGCGCTTGGCAACGCGGGGCAGATGTAATGGGAATCAGTATAAAGCAAAATGAGGTGGACGATTGTGATCGGGTCTTCCATCAGCAACGTGGCATAGATAAGTCACGGCTCAATTTCGCAAATATCAATCTTTACAAACTCGACGCGGAAAGTCATCAATTTGATTCCATTATCTGCACCGAGGTACTTGAACACATCGTTGACGATAAAAGCATATGCGCAAAGTTCTTTCAGTTGCTCAAGCCCGGTGGTGTCTTGCATGTCACGACACCTAACGCAAACCATCCGTACAACCGGAGCTTTCCCATTGATCACGAAGAGAAAGGTGGGCATGTGCGGCCAGGCTATACAGACGAGATGTATAGGGCACTTTTGGAACCGATAGGTTTTGAGGTTAAAACAGTACGTGGCCTGGGCGGGAAGTGGAGGCAAACGTTCGACGATTTGATTAAACGCAGGCAAGAGAGCTTCGGTGCATTTGCAGGCGTACCATTTTTTGTATGTGCCCTGCCTTTACTCGCACTAGACTCAGCCACTCCGGACGTCCCGTTTTGTTTGTACGTCAAAGCTGTGAAGCCCGACCGTTGAATAGTCAGGACACTTCGGCTCTCAAAGTATGGTTGTTGACGAATGCACCTAGCCCATACCAAATGGAGTTTCTCGAAGCATTGGCATCCCAGCCAGACCTGGAATTAGCCGTGCGATTCATGAGGACTGATTTTCGTGGACAAAAGGTTGACATAAGTACTTACAAATTTGACGCCGACTGCATGGCCGCAATAGGTGTGTCGAGCGATCGTGACGAATTGAGATTGCACCCGACAGCACTGCGAGAGTGTTGGGTGGGAAGCAGCGACGTCTATGTGCTCTCTGGCTTGTACACCAGCCCGACTTTCTTAGCCTGCGCATTATGTCTGGCACTTCGCAGACGCCGTTACGTCTTGTGGTTGGAACGCCCGTCCGATCGTAATGGCCGAGCATCTTTCTTAAAGCGACTGGTCCGCTGGCCGATAGCGTGCCTACGTTCCGTAGTGCTGCGCGCGGTGTTTGCTGGTGCCGGGAGAGTAATTTGTATTGGCTCGCTGGCTGTTGAACAGTACAAGCGGCTGACTATGGCTGCCAAGCTTAGAATGGTTCCCTACTGTTCAAATACGGCGCGTTTTGAAAACCCCAATGCTGAAGAAACTCAGCGATTTGAATCCGCGTGGCATTTGACTGGAAAATTTGTGTTTCTATTCTCAGGGCAGTTAATCGTTCGAAAGGGCGTCGACACACTCTTGGCTGCATACAAAATTGTTGCCGAAAAACGTCCCGATACTGCCTTGGTCTTGCTTGGGGATGGCCCATTGCGAAGCGCATTGGCGGAAGTAGCTAAAGCAATATCTTCGGGAGTCGTAGTTTTCGGGGGACATCAACCACAAGAATTATTGCCGGCGTGCTTCGCTTGCGGCAGCGTTTTCGTATTCCCCTCACGCCATGATGGCTGGGGGGTGGTTATCAACGAAGCGGCTGCATCAGGTCTTCCCATTATTTCATCGAAACAAACGGGCGCCACTCACGACCTAGTGATCGAAGGCGAGAATGGCTATCAGTGTGATGCTGAGAATGTGGCCCAATTTGCGGAACGCATGATAGAAATGATCGATCGGCAACATGAACTTCCCTCCTTTGGAGATCGAAGTCGAGAGCTTGCAGCTCGTTGTTCCACTGAGCAGGGTGCATCGGATTTTGCCAAAATCCTGCGGGATTTGGTACCGTCTTGAAACCCGCATTTGTCGTAGGCGGCCTGTATCATCGAGCCAACGGTGTCGCCTGGATTATGCGTGACTTGGCCGCTGCAATTGGGCGGGCGGGCAGCCCTGTGTCGGTGTATGCGGCGGAGTGCCCACGGGCTGGTTTAGATTCAATCGGTTCAATTTTCCAGCCGCCGTCGACGTGGATTGGACGACCGGGACGCTGGTGGGGTGGCCTGTCATGGTCACCCAAGTTGCGGGAGATTCTTGAGCGGGATATCGGTCAACTCGACGTAATTCACAATCACAGCTTGTGGATGTTACCGAACAGTTACGCTTCACAGCTAGGGCGCCGAACTGGCAAGCCGGTCTTGTTCACAATTCACGGCACGCTTGAGCCTTGGGCACTTAGTCATTCTCGATGGAAGAAACAAATCGTAGGTCGCTGGTTTCAATTTCGCGATCTTCGGTCTGCAAACTGCCTGCATGTTAACAGTCTGCGCGAGCTCCAAAGCGTGCGTGCAGCTGGCTTTGGAAATCCCGTGGCTGTAATTCCTAACGGAATCAACCTCCCCGAATTTGAATCGCTGCCGGAGCGCACTGTATTTTTCCGGTCTCACCCGCAGTTAGTTGGAAAGAAATTGCTTCTGTTCATGGCCCGCTTACATAAGAAAAAAGGTTTAGACCATTTACTGCAATCGTGGGCTGTTCTGGCGGGCGAATTCACAGACTGGCACCTCGTGATTGCAGGTCCCGATGATGGATATCAAAAGTCATGCGAGGAGATGATTGCTCGTTCTGGAATTGGCGGTTCGACGACTCTTGTGGGGAGCCTTCATGATCAAGACAAGTTGGCTGCCTTACATGCAGCGGATATATTCGTACAGCCTTCGCATTCAGAGGGCTTTAGCATGTCAGTAATCGAGGCAATGGCCTGCAAATTGCCGGTTCTCATCAGTCATGGCTGCAACTTCCCAGAAGCGGCTCAAGCCGGTGCAGGAATTGAAGTCACGGCAGACTGCGCGGGTACAATTGCGGGATTACGATGGCTAATGAAAATGTCGACCAGTGATCGTCGCAAGATGGGAGAGTCGGGGAAAAACTTGGTTCAACGTGACTACACCTGGGATAGGGTGGCCGAATCGATGCTGCAAGTATACCGCTGGCTTAAGAGCGAAGATGCACGTCCAATGTGTGTGAGCACATATGGTCGATAATTCACCACCTGCCACTTACTCGCAGGGCAAAGTTTCGGCCATTATATTGACCTACAATGAGCAGGAAAACATTGCCAGCTGTTTGCGATCACTGGATTGGGTCGACGACATTATTCTCGTAGATTCTCGCAGTGAAGACGAAACGGTTGCTATAGCCCGCAAGATCCGACCAGACGTTAGGATCTATGAGAACAGCTTCGAAGACTTTGGGCAACAGCGAAACTGGGCGCTAGACTCCACCGCGCCTAAGAATCCATGGGTGCTATTTTTGGACGCAGATGAAGAGTCGACACCAGCCTTTCGTGATGCGGTACTCGAGGTAACTTCAAAGCGCGACGCCTGCGTCGGATTTTACTTAACGTACCGCAACATGTTCTTGGGACGCTGGCTAAAGTACTCAACCTTCTATCCCTCATGGCAGTTGCGGTTATTGCAACAGGGTGAAGTTCGGTTTCGGAGAGAAGGGCACGGCCAGCGCGAAGTAACGGATGGACCGCTCGGCTATGTAAAAGAACCCTACGATCACTTTCCCTTCCGCAAAGGGCTCACGCATTGGTTATCTCGCCATAACCACTACTCTTCGACGGAGTCTCTGCTTCTAGAGCGATTGAGAAATGAACCGCTACGGTTGAGCGACATGTTCAGTAGAGACTCCCTGATCCGACGGCGATGCGCAAAAAGGATGGCTGCTCATCTTTGGTGCCGACCAGCGGTTAGGTTACTGTACACTTACGTGTTGAGACGCGGGTTCATGGATGGGGTTCCGGGATACATCTACTGTCGCTTGATGGCGCAGTATGAGTTTCAGCTTTGGGCAAAAATGAAGGAGGCCAAATACATGGCGGATGAACGGAAAGATGAATAACCCGCAATCAACCCATAGTATTGAACAAGCGGCGGCCTCACTTTTCGATGCAAAAGCTGGTTCATGGGCCGAAAAATACGATACAAGTTTAAGCCCTCGATTATCCGTGTTTCGCGAGGCTACCTTGCGATTCGTGCCAGCTGCTGGGCGTGTAATTGACTTTGGTTGTGGGGCTGGAGTGATAGCGCTTGCACTTGCTCATTCAGGCTATCAAGTTAAGGGGCTTGATATTTCCGCTGACATGATTGCCGCCGCAAAGTCGCGCGCGGAACAATCGAAACTTAGCGTCGACTTCACCGTAGGCGATACCCAAACATTTGCAAGCCTGGACTCGGATTTCGACGCGGTTGTTTCGTCCAGCGTTCTTGAGTACCTGCCAGACCCTGTTCAAGCGTTGGTTGAAATGGCTCGGCGATTGAGACCCGGCGGCCACATAATATTGAGTGTACCGAATAGCCAATCGATCACGAGGATCTTCGAGCGGATCGTTCGATTGCCGTCTCCCTGGGCTCGCGTCCTACCGCTTCCGAAGAAAATCACACGCTATATTCAGTACCTAATCCTCTCCAGGAATCACTTTTCTGGCTCTCGGTTTCGAGCAATCTGTCAAACCGCCCAATTAAGAGTAGTAGAACATCAGTACTTGCTACGTGAGCGCACGTTTTCGGGGCTAGCTGCTCGCCTTAGAAGTCCGATGCACTTTTTTGTTTTAGAGCGCAGCTAACGGTGAGCGACAAGTATCGCGCCGATATCGATGGATTACGCGCTGTTTCGGTCCTTGGCGTGATTTTGTTTCACGCAGGAATAGGTGGCGGAGGATATATTGGTGTTGACGTATTCTTCGTAATTTCGGGTTACTTGATTACAGGCTTGATTCTCAAAGATCTAGCCTTGGATCGATTTTCTCTTGCTGAATTTTGGGTGCGGCGCATACGCCGTATAGCCCCTGCGTCGGTTGTTATGCTCGCATGTGTTCTGCTGGTTGGCTATTGGTTGATGCTGCCAGCGGATCTTGTTACCTTAGGAGACTCGGCTCTGGCTCAAATCTGCCTGCTTTCCAACGTATATTTCTGGAGAGATACTGGTTATTTTGCTGCTGGGTCAGAACTCAAACCGTTGCTGCATACTTGGTCATTGGCGGTTGAGGAACAGTTCTACGTGGTCTTGCCACTAGTACTGTGGTTTCTGCACCGCAACTGTAAGAAGTACATGTTCAAGATATTGATGGTGGCAACCATTGCATCTTGTCTACTCTCTGCCTACGGTATGTCGCACTTCCCCAGTGCAACCTTCTTTCTTCTACCCACGAGAGCATGGGAATTACTGGCCGGAAGCCTATTAGCCCACCAAAAAAGTCGCATACCTACAGGTAGCATGGCAGAAGTCGTGTCATTGGGTGGTGCGATAGCCATTGTTGCTCCGATCTGCTACTACAATGATCAGACGGTTTTTCCAGGGCTGGCCGCAATACCGCCGGTTATTGGGACGGTTCTACTGATACTGTCAAATACCGAACGGCTGACCCGCATTGGGCAACTCTTGGCCTGGCGGCCGTTGGTGTTTGTCGGCAGGGCCTCCTATTCTCTCTATTTGTGGCACTGGCCAATATTGGCTTTCGGACGCTACGTAAATGACGGCCCACTCACAGCGCCCAAGACGTTTTGCCTGTTAATACTGACCTTCGCGATTTCGGTCCTGTCATTGCGCTATGTTGAGCGCACAGTTCGCCAGCAAGTTTGCTTTTCGACGCGATTCTCTTTGCTGCGAGGCTTTGCATGCGCATCTATGGCACTCGCGATTATTTCATTTGCGTTTCGCGCTGACGAGGGTTGCCGTTTTCGCGCTCCATCGTTGTTAGGGGTGCCCACAACACGCACGATAGGTGGCGACATGGACAGTCTGCGGCATAACCGCCTTCCAAAACTCGGTGCGACCCAAAGCAATTCTCCAAGTTTTATCGTATGGGGGGACAGTCATGCTGGTGTTACCTTGCCTGTATTTGACAAGCTAGCAGCCGATGCGAATGTAATGGGCATTAGCGCAAGTCTTGGTGGAAACCCACCGCTGCCGGACGTAGACATTTCTTGGAATGCTGATTTGAGGGAATGGAATGAAGGCGTGATGAAGCTGGTGGAATTACATACGATCAAGCATGTGTTCTTAGTCGCACGTTGGGCTAGCTTTGTTGAGGGCGCAACCCCGTACGACGTTTCTCAGGGAGGCTTTGTTGATGAACCACTGATTTACAATAGAGACGCGGCTCTTCGCTCAACTGAAACTGCACTCGATCTATTTGAGACTCGCCTGATAGATCTTTGCAAGCGTTTGACGGGTAAAGGTTCAAGAGTTTACATCCTCACGCAGGTTCCAGAACAGCGTTTCAATCCGATGCGTCGCGCCCTAATATCCATGCGCACTGCCGGATTATTGGCACATCCTAGTCGAGGAGTAACTCGCGACGAACATGACATGCGGCAATCTCGAGTGAGCTGTTGCCTCAATCAACTTAAGGAGATTTCCCCGCTATTACAGGTTATCAATTTTGATGATGCGATATTTGATAGCGATGGCGTTTCGCAACTTCAGATCGATGGCAAATTGGTCTATAGCGATAGCCATCACCTCACCCCCTTTGGAGTAGAAAAGATTTGGCGCATGCAACTTGAGAGCGTCTTTCAAGAGATTTCTTCTCATAACTTGACGGCAGCATGGACCGATGAGTGAAACTTGCGTCGTTAGCACACGTCATAGTTTGGCACGGGCCCTACTCTCCAATACCCATAGATCGGTCGAACTGCTCCAGTGTATACGATTAACACCAGACTGGTTTAAGTGGATAGGTTCTTATGTCTTCGGACGGAAGATTGAGTTTCCAACCGTCTTCCGAACGCGATTGGGTGACTCGGTTGAACTATTTGATTGGAGTGAACTGACCACCGCTTGGCGAGTCTTTCTTGCGAACGAGTATCTTATTGACCACAGTGTAGAAACGCTATTGGATGTTGGTGCTAACATTGGGGCCTTCAGTGTATTTGCTGCCAGGCAACTCCCCAAGGCACAAATTGTGGCTGTGGAGCCGTTTCCGGACACCTACGCGAGGTTGGCCCAAACGATTGAGCGAAATGGACTCAATTCACGAGTCCGCTGTGTGCAGGCGGCGGTGACCAACCGCACGGGGGAGGTCTTATTCGACGCCGCGGTGGACTCACATAGTTATGCACGACGAATCGTGGACGCGTCATCTGATCGGGCGATTAGAGTTCCTGCTCTCATACTGGGAGACCTTTTGGAACGAGCTGGATGGAGCGAAGTAGATTACCTCAAGATGGACATTGAAGGTGGCGAATATCTTGCGCTAGGTGATATACCTGCGTCTATGCTCAGGCGAGCCAAAGCAATAGGCTTAGAGTACCATGACAGCTCAAAATTCACGGCACTTTCCCAAACGTTAACACTAGCAGGGTTTGATCGCATTCGACTTCGAACCGAAGGCTGGAGTGGACTCGCTGAATTCAGGAGAACTTGAGAAATAGCATGAAGCAAATCCTCCAAAATCTCGGCAGTGGCGAAACGATGCTTGCAGAAGTGCCGGTGCCACGCCTAGGAAAGGGTGCCGTTCTGATCAACACTTGCCGTTCTCTCGTGTCGCTAGGCACTGAGAAAATGTTGATCGACTTTGGCAAGGGAAGTCTACTTGCCAAGGCACGCTCACAGCCAGATAAGGTCAAGCAGGTTTTGCAAAAGATCAAAACGGATGGGCTCTGGCCGACGCTCGAGGCAGTCAGGTCAAAACTGGATACGCCAATTCCGTTAGGGTATTGCCAAGTTGGTCGAGTTCTGGAGTTTGGTGAATCAAGCAGCTATCGTGTGGGCGATCGAGTGATCAGCAATGGGCCGCACGCTGAACAGGTCTGTGTTCCTGAGAACTTAACGGCTAGGATCCCAGCAAACGTTTCGGATGCACAGGCAGCATTCACGGTCGTGGGGGCAATCGGATTGCAAGGCATTCGACTCATCGCGCCGACTCTCGGCGAACGAATCGTAGTAAGTGGACTGGGCCTAATCGGACTGCTGGCTGTTCAAATCCTGCGCGCTAATGGTTGCCAAGTGCTGGGAATTGATTTTGATAAGACCAAGCTCGCTCTAGCACAGCAGTTCGGAGCCCAAACAGTTGATTTGTCAGCGGGGCAAGATCCGGTTGCGGTTGCAGAGCAATGGACCTGCGGTGTCGGCGTCGATGCAGTCTTGGTTACGGCATCCACCAAGAGCGATAAGTTATTGCATCAAGCAGCCACGATGTGCCGACAACGAGCTCGAATCGTGTTGGTAGGAGTCGTTGGGCTGCATCTTCAGCGAGCCGATTTTTACGAGAAGGAACTGTCCTTTCAAGTTTCCTGTTCGTACGGTCCGGGACGGTACGATCCCAATTACGAAAAACGCGGGCTCGATTATCCGATTGGTTTCGTACGCTGGAGCGAGAAACGTAACTTTGAAGCGATCTTGCAGTTGATGGCTGATGGCATGATCAATGTCGAGCCGTTAATCACGCATCGATTCGCGTTCAACGATGCCTTATTGGCGTACCAAGCGATCAGCGAGCAAGGCGCGATGGGAATACTCCTGGATTACGGAACCGGCACCGAAGATTCATCTCCCAATACGCGCGAGGCTGTCAAAGTTGGATTCGCTGCTAAGCAGGTGGAAGGAGACTCGGCAATCGCGGACTTCGTGGGATTGAAGCGCGATGTGGGTGTGGCGTTCATTGGCGCGGGTGGCTTTACGACGCGGATGCTTCTGCCTTTGATGCCGAAGAACGGCATCAAACGACTAGCAATCGTAAGTGGTTCGGGTGTCACCGCGGCGCATGCGGCCAAGAAATTTGGTTTTGCAAATTCAGTAACTGATCAAGCGTTGGTACTAAGCGATCAAGCCGTTGATGCAGTCTTTATTACGACGCCACATAACATTCATGCTCGGATGGTCTGCGATGCGATCGAGGCGGGGAAGCATGTGTTCGTGGAAAAGCCGCTTGCATTGACGCATGACGAACTCGATGGTGTTGAAAAATGCTTGGTAAGACACCCAGATCAGATATTACTGATCGGGTTTAATCGGCGGTTCTCCCCCCATACTCTCGCCATGGAGAATTGGTTGCGCAGTGCGCCCGCCAACAAAACGGTTGTCATCACAGTAAACGCCGGGGCAATTCCAGGCAATCATTGGACTCAGGATATGGAGATTGGTGGTGGCCGGATCGTCGGTGAAGCCTGTCACTTTATCGATCTCGCTCGTTGCTTGATTGGTCACCCGATCACTGCGTCGCACGCGACGCTTGTCGTGGGTGGTGACGGTCGACTTGGCGATTGCGCCACGATTTCCTTGAGCTTTGAAGATGGGTCCACCGCCACGGTGCATTATCTGTCCAACGGTAGTAAGGACTTTCCAAAGGAACGTATCGAAGTCTTTGCGGGTGGCAAAGTCATTGTCTGCGACAATTTCCGCGTGACCCGCGAGATAGGTGGCAAACGACGACTGAGAACGAGCAAGCAGGATAAAGGTCATTCTCAGGAGTTAGAGGCTTTTCTGCGAGTCGTCCGCGACGGCGGCCGGTGGCCCATTGCTCGGCAAGAGCTGATCGAAGTATCACGAGTAACGCTTGATGTCGCAGGAAAAACGCGGGGTTAGAATTCGGGAGGCAGCGAACTGCCGGTACATTCATGACGAAGATTCTTTTCTTTACACACTACTTTCCACCTGAGGGAAATGCGCCGGCGAGCCGAACGTATGAGCATTGCGTTCGTTGGGCGAAAGCCGGGCACGAGGTCAAGGTGATTACCAGCGTCCCCAACGTTCCTAATGGCGTTCCCTACGCAGGTTTCCGCAATCGTTTTCGCAGCCAACGCGAAATGGTCGATGGGATTGAAGTGATTCGCGTCTGGACTTACCTAGCGCCAAATGCTGGCTTTGTGAAGCGCATCCTCAATTACCTCTCCTATATGATCACGGCATTCTGGGTTGGACTGACAATTAAGCGCCCCGATGTGATCATCGCGACCAGCCCCCAATTTTTCTGCGGCTGGGCAGGTGTGCTGACAAAGTACTTTCGTCGCGTCCCATTTATTCTAGAAATTCGTGATATTTGGCCGGAATCCATTACGGCTGTAGGGGCGATGCGAAAAGGGCTGATTACTCGTTTCCTCGAGTGGCTTGAAAAAAGGATGTACTTGAGTGCCGATCACATCGTTACGGTTGGACAAGGCTATCGCGACAATGTGGCCGACAAAGCGCCTGTCGGTGATCGCATAAGTGTCATCTACAACGGTATCGATGGCAACGCCTACACGCCACAATCGCTCAATCAAGAATTTTTAGAAAGCTACGGACAATCTGGCCGCTTTGTCTGCTCGTATGTTGGCACCATCGGAATGGCGCATGGGTTGGAAACGGTCCTGGACTGCGCGGAACTTCTGCAAAACGCTGGCAGAACCGATATTGGATTCTTGCTCGTGGGAGACGGAGCACGACGTCAACCATTGGAAGATGAATGTACCGCTCGCGGATTGAGCAAATTGGTCCGTTTTACGGGACTTCTGAGCAAGCAAGAGATGCCCAAGGTTCTAGCAAGCTCCGATGCATTGCTCGTGCATCTAAGGCCCTGCGAGCTTTTTCAGACTGTTATTCCATCCAAGATCTTCGAGGCGATGGCAATGGAGCGACCCATAATCATGGGAGTTCAGGGCGAATCTGCTGAAATCGTACGCAGTTCCCAAGCGGGCATAGAAATGGAGCCCGGTAATGCACAATCGCTTTTCAATTGTGTAACGAATCTGAAAGACGACACGAATCTTTATGCAACCCTTAGTCACAACGGTCGCGCATTTGTGCTAAAGAAATTCAGTCGAGATGCTTTTGCCGCAAAGTATCTCGAAGTGATCGACACCGTCGCTTCTTAAATCTTAAATCCCCCGCGGTTAGTCCTGTGGCCATTTTAACCGCTAACCTATTCTAAACTTGTCGTTCTTATCTCGCCTTAGACAACTCTACAGGTGCACGCGTCATGTACCGCCGAGTCAATTGGCGCGACGCGCTTGGCTCAACCTGAAGCGGCCCATTAGCTCTACTCGATTCGGAGCATTTCTTAGAACCAGCCCTCCGGTTCAATTGCCTGTTCAGGCTAATTTGCCAGGAAGGCTCATGCCGCCGCGGTTTGGTCTGGTGCAGAGCCAAGAAGACGCTTGGTATCTTTGTCAGCTCGGAGAGCGCTTCTCGCTGCAGACCCCAATCGATTGGCAACTCCTCGCGACTCCCGGCCATACGCATTTGCAGCGGTTGGCGCTGCATTATCACGATTTCCTCGAAGCGATTCCTGGGGAATTAGGTCGCGACATCATTTTGGACTGGATTGATCGCAATCCACCTTGGCAACGTGAATACTGGCTCGATAGCTGGAACTGCTACGCGGTCTCGATTCGCTGCGTTTGTTGGATGCAGTGGTACGCCGAGTATCAGCAATTACTGAGCGACCAACAACGTCACAAGTTCATTGGTTCGCTCACTCAACAGGTCAGTTTCTTGTGCCGTAATTTAGAGACCGATATCTGCGGCAACCATTTGATAAAGAATATTCGCTGCTTGCTGTGGGCCGGCGCGTTCTTTGATAGCCCAGCAGCTGAGGCTTGGATGGCGTTGGGCTATCGCTGGCTGGAGTCGCAATTGCCTGTGCAGCTCCTTACCGACGGAATGCACTTTGAATTATCGCCAGCATACCATTGCCAAGTCTTCGCCGACCTTGTCGAGTGTGCAAGTGTTGTAAGCAATGTTGAGCGAGAGAAGTTAATGCGCATGCTCGCTACAGCTGCACAAGCGATTTCGGACCTGACTCATCCAGATGGGTTTATCAGCCTGTTTAGTGATGGCGGCTTGGCGATGGTCTACTCGCCTGCAGACTGCTTGGCAGCCTGGACAAAGCTGGGAGGTCAGCACATCGAGACTAAGCAAGCGATTCAATTGTCAAAAGCTGGATATTTTGGCGCGCGATTTGAGAATAGTTATTTTCTCGCCGACTGCGGCCCCCTATGTGCCAATGCGCTGCCGGCGCACGGCCATGCAGATCTGCTCGCCTTTGAATGGGATGTGAATGGGCAGCGTGTAATTGTAGATGCGGGAGTCGCGGAGTACGAATCAGGTGAGAAACGTTATTGGGGGAGGTCCACCGCCGCGCACAACACGGTGACGGTTGACAATCAAGACCAAGCGGAACTCTTGGGCTCCTTTCGGACTGGACGGCGGTCAACTGCCGTGGTTGACCGATACCAAAGCGAACCTGGGCAACTGCAACTTGAAGGACGCTACCACGTACAGCTTCGTTCTGGCGCGTTCGAGCACCGTCGCGAATTCAACGTCAGCGATGGTTCATTGGTGATCATTGATCGTCTGCGAGGCAATGCAAGTGGAGAAGCGGTATCACGCTTGCTGCTCCATCATCTTTGCATTCTAGACATGCTAGATGATTTTCATGCTCAGATAACTTTGGATGGCACAAAAATTCATCTTACCTCCACCAACAAACTGGGATGTCGCCAAGTGCATTGGTCGCCGAACTTCGGCCAGTGGATACCCACATACCAAATTGAGATTATTAACGGCCTGCTGCCATGCGAAAGCAGGATTGAACTGAGAGTAAAAAATTCGCGGCACACGATGTAGTGCAATTGCCGAATTGCGGCGAAAGTGACTGACCAAAACGATCGCGAAAAGCTTGGGCGATCGTCCTCGTACTAATTGGCCGAGCTTCGGTAAGAATTGCAGCGCGATTAGTCGCAATTTAATTTTAATTCCGGTTGCAGAAAGCTTGCTTTTAACTTTTGCAGTATTTATACTAGTCCTCGCACCTTAACATCACTGAGGATTATTATGAAAAGTTTATCTGCTTTCATTTTGTTGGTTTTGTTGGCATCGCCAGCGTTTTCTTCCGTTGCGACTTTTTCTGGGAATCTTACCGGTAGGCTGGGTGTTCCGAACATACTTGATCCACTTCCAAGGGGAATTCAAGTACATTTGACATTCACCGATGGAGCGGTACTCGTACCCGTCAGCGGAACCGTGGACGTTTTCGGGGTTGGAACCTTTGCAATCCGACCAGATCTTGGTGCCGCTATCACCCACGTGGGCGGTCAGCTGGATTTCAATCTAGTTCTTTCAGGCGGATTGTCGTCCACATTTACCTTTACGGGCTTTCCAGGTAACGCGATCGATCAACCAACCATTGATTCGATCAATTTTGCGACGACGTCAATTAACTTTAATGCCCCCGGAACTAATTACTTCGGTACAATTACGCACGCTCCAGAGCCTTCGTCAGGAGTTTTGTTAGCAATTTGCACTTTGGCTTATGCTTTTCGGCAGACAAGAAGCAGAAGTAAGCTAAAGTCAATGAGTATCTGAGGGACGCCTTCGCAAGACCGGTAGCAGCGTTTCCCTTTGGAAGCGAAATCGGGATTGTCAGGCTGAGGCTCTATTTTCTTTATGTCTACAGGTGTGAGCCGTTTGCATGTCTCTACAGAGGGTTTTGCTAGGATTTTCTGGCTAATTTTTCTGTTAATGCCAGTTCCTCTGCTGGTCGTTCACTTTTCATGGATGTTGAAAAGAGAGCATTTTCACTATTTGCCAGCACTTCTGATTGCAACAGTCGTGCTCATCTGGCAAAGATGGAACGGAAATATTGTATTGCCGTTCTCCTCCATCACCAAGTTGGCGACCGTTTGGGCGGTGCTGCTTGTCTACCTGATGGGAATCTTGATCAACTCACCCTGGATAATAGCACTTGGGTGGACGGTTTCTATCATCTTAGCGCTTGCCTCCATGGGCGGAAAAGCGGAGGCAAATCTGGTACAGCTCTGGCCGCTCGCCTTAATGATTTTGCCACTACCGATGAACCTGGATGCCGGTTTGACGACTTGGCTACAACTGCGATCTTCAATGCTTAGTAGTCACATACTTGATTTGATTGATATACCTCACCTCTTGCTTGGGAACGTGATTGAATTACCAGAGGGTACAATTTTTGTTGAACAAGCCTGCAGTGGAGTCCAGTCTGTTTACACGCTCATTTTTTGCGCAGCTCTTTTGGTAGTTTGGGGACGCCGGACTATTTTTTTAATTCCTTTTTACGTTGTGACTGCCGTTTTTTGGGCATTGGCCCTTAACGTTTTACGAATTGTGCTTGTGGGATGGGCGAAGTTCTATCTCCATTTAGATTGGTCGATCGGTTGGGAACACGAACTGTTAGGATATTTTTGCCTAGCACTAGCATTACTGTGCCTTTTATCCACTGACCGACTCTTTCGCATAATGGTTTTCCCTATTTCGTCGGATGCCACGTCGACGCGCGCCAGGGTTCCACTAATCGAACTGTGGAACTGGGCCTGCGAGCCTGGGTTGGTGACCCCAAGATCGGTGAAAACGCGTGCGCCGCGCAGCGTTGTGACTTTCTCCATAATTGCCATATGTATTGTGCTATTGAGCGCGCAATGCGCGATGTTGCTGCGAACCCCTGAGACGCTTCCACAAAACAATAACAGTTTCGTCGTATTGCCAGAAACGGTACCGCGAACTGCAAGCTCGAGATTCAACCTGACTGGCTTTCGCACGGAGACCGCAAGTCGGGACGCGCCGATGGGTGCAAATGCGCATATATATTCGGGGGAAGTTCGGGGGATTCCTGTAACGATCGCGTTCACACAGCCGTACGAAACATGGCATGACTTAGTTGCTTGCTACCAAGGAGTGGGCTGGAAACTCAATTCGAAAAGTTGCGATAGTAGCGGAGAGTGGGACCTTATCGAGGCAAGTTTCGTAACCCCAAAAGATTTTCACGGCTATATTTGGTTTTCGGCGATTGATTCGCGCGGTGAGATGGTCGATGCTCCAGAGCGGTCCGTATTTTCGCTGTGGAAGTTCAATTTGCGATCTCGCAATGTCCTGGGTAAGCCTCAAGCGGCTTTGGGAATCGTTCAGCTGAATTGCGAAAGTAGGTCTCCGTTGAATACGGATGAAATGCTGTTGCTTCGAGAGGAATTTCTCATAATTCGCAATGAGTTCAGGCAGCTAATCCTCACGCCACTTGGGTCAGCGGACTAGAACAAAGGCACTGATCATGCGATTACGCAAGGCTAAAATTCAAGAGTTCGAAATTAAGCGTTATCGGCTTATGCGGACTGCGAAGAAGTTTATATCAAGACTCGCGATTTTTCCGTCGAGCCGTCCATTTTCCAATCCACCCGCAGTTAATAACGCCGTAACGCGACGCGATTACTTCAATCCAATTCAGTGGTTGAAATGGATTAATCGATTTATTGTGGCTTGGTTTTGGACACGGCCGTATGCCAGTATTGCGCCAGG
>JANLQO010000477.1:0-2729 GCA_031367855.1 Planctomycetia bacterium
CTGCCTCGCGAGTGGGTCAGATTCGCCATCGGCGGGATCGCAAAACCGCAGGCGGAGCCTGCAAGACATTGGGTTACTAGGCAGAGCCTAGCAACCAGTTGGTGGCGATCAGCGAGAAGTGTCCTATTTTCTTGATTATAACCTGGGATGTTCACCGAGTTGAGTCCTGCTGCAGCTTTCGGTAGAGATCTTGAATTACAGGTCGCAAGTAGACACGCGGACTGATGTGTGGACGTGCCGAAAGCAAATGCCGCTGAGCGGACTCAGGCGTCATGCCACGGAATCGCACGAACCACCACAACACGACGGTCGCACTGCGAGCCCGCCCAGCTTTGCAATGAACATAGACTGTGCCTCCCGCTTTTGCATGACGCTCGATAAATTCTGCCCCTTGAATAACACTCGCTTCGGATGGATGATTGAAATCGACCGTCGGCAGCCACAATTGCTCAATGTCCAGCTGATCGTAACGAGCTGTCGGTCCTGGATATTCTTCGCACATATTGACAACTCCTGTGACCCCTTCGCTTTTCAACTTGGTCGCATCGCGTCGAAACGGGAGCGCTCCGAGTATCACGTGCGCATCCACACGGTCCCACCAATGCCGCACCCGCAGCACTCGGCCCATGGCGTAGTTATGTATCAAGGTGGGCCAAAAAAGGCTTCGAGCCATCCAGCGCTTCATATGCGGTCGCTATCCTATTGTGCTAAGGCACCAGATACCATTGTGCTAAGCTAAAGCACCAGGACAATAAAAACGTCCCAGCGAACCCACTAGTTTAGAAGAAAGTAAGCCTAGGCGTAGGCGCCTTCGCCGCCTGCCTAGCGAAACGGTCTCAACGCGGTAGTCTTTGGTAGCTGGCCCAATTGCCTGTTTCCCACGCGATCAGAGATAACGCATTAGTTCTAATAACGCATTAGTTCTAGTAGGTTACACTGAATCCTGTATTGCTGAGCAAACAATTACGATTAAGACTATGACGGCTAGCATTTATGTGATCGCGACGATGGATACCAAAGGCGAAGAAGCTCGCTGGGTGGCTGAACGAGTTCGGCAAGCGGGGCAACCGGCGCTGACAGTGGATGTGTCGGCTAGCGAACAAGTGGTGACGTTAGTCGATGTGCCGCGCAGCAAAGTGCTGGCAGCTGGCAATTTGGAGGCGGCGGAATTGGCTGCTGATCGAGGCGAAGCAGTTGGGCAGGTAAGCGTGTGTTTGGGCGAGTACTTGGTGGCCGAGTATGCGGCCGGGCGCGTGGCAGGTGTGATCGGACTGGGTGGAAGCGGCGGAACTTCGTTGATTGCGGCTGCGGCACGGCGATTGCCAATTGGATTGCCGAAGCTGATCGTCAGCACAGTCGCCAGCGGAAATACAAGTGCCTACATTGATTGCAGCGATCTGGTACTATTCCCATCCGTCGTTGATGTAGCTGGGCTGAATGCAGTATCGATGGATGTGTTGCAGAACGCGGCGCACGCCCTGGTGGGCATGGTTGAGCGACGAAGCAAAATCACGAGCGAGAAACCACTGCTTGGCTTGACCATGTTTGGCGTTACGACCCCCTGCGTGATGGCGGTAAAGCACGAACTGGAGAAGGACGGGTGGGAGTGCCTGATCTTTCACGCGGTTGGAACCGGTGGACGCGCCGTGGAACGGTTGGTGGAGTCGGGTCGCATCGTTGGAGTACTGGACTTAACCACCACCGAAGTTGCAGATTATTTCGCGGGTGGTATTTTTCCGGCGACCGCTGATCGATTCGATGTGTTCACAAAACATGCGGTGCCGTTGGTGTTAAGTTTTGGCGCGATGGACATGGTGAATTTTGGTCCTCGCGCCAGTGTGCCAGAAAGGTATGCTGATCGTCAGTTTCATCAGCACAATGCGCAGATCACTTTGATGCGCACCACAGCCGCCGAGAATGATGCCGCCGCCAAGTTTATTGCGGGCAAACTCAATCGAGCTGCAGGGCCTGTGCGAGTGCTTGTGCCAAAGGGCGGTGTTTCGAAACTGGATGCGGTGGGGGGACCGTTCTGGAATCCAGCGACTGACAGTGTATTGTTCGATACGTTTGCGTCTGAATACAAATGCGATTTCTCGCACCAGTTGTCCGTGCTGCCGCTGAACATTAACGATCCTGCGTTCGCGCAGGCAGTCGTTGACCACTTTCGGGAGATCGCCTGGATTACTTCACAATTCTCGTGAAGAAATGTTCATCGGATTGCATCAAAAGCTCTGTCCTAACTGTCCAATTGCGGAGTCGCTGGCAAATTCGCCTGCTTGAAAATTCTCCTTCCACCAGTACCAAGACAGTTAGAAGATCGCATACCCATGTTGCCTGTGTTTCTCGACAGCCCAATGGCGCAAGATGTCACTGCTATCTTTTGAAAACATCCTGAAGAACATGACATCGACATGACGCTGCTGATGGACGAGCACCGCTGCCCACTTTGTAGCCAATCCTATAAGTTCACGCGCACACCAGAAGAATCGAAGGCCCTTAATCATCGCAAGGGCGTGTTCATCATCATCGCTCGAAGTGGCATGGCCACCGGTGGACGAGTCGTACATCACTTGGCTCGTCGAGTCTCTGACCCTCACGCGACCGTCCTTCTGGCCGGCTTCCAAGAGGCCGGTACTCGCGGCCGGTCACTCCAATCTGGAGCCAAGTTCGTGCGGATGCAGGGACAAAATGTGCCGGTCCGCGCCCATATTGAAACGCTCCATGGATTG
>JANLQO010000494.1:0-4404 GCA_031367855.1 Planctomycetia bacterium
CTCAAAAGGGGTCTGACCCTTTAGAGGGCATGCATAATCCCTGACAAAAAAAATGCCCGGAGAGGGTCAGACCCCTTTTGAGACAAAGCCTAGTTTTTGGGATATGCGAGGGGCAAGTTTGACGCTCCTCTAGTGGTGTAGGCTTTCGCAGGCTGTATTTCAGCGCCCTTCAAAATCGTTAGGTTAAATTGGTATCCAGCTTGGCCACTGCTGTGGGAACGAAACCGATCACCCAAGATCGGCTTAAGCAAAACGAATTTCAGCAAGCGCTGCTTACTGAGCAAAAGCTACAGCACGTGTTGGCTTGGGCGTTATCGTTTATTCTGCACGTTTTGATTCTATTCGTGCTGGCTGCGCTCATGGTGTTTGTGCCCGGGGGAACCGGCGGTGATAAAGCGGATTCGATCGACGCGGCGATCATCTATGAAATGGCCGTATCCGTTGAGGTCAGCGGCGACCAGTTTGAGACCGAGGAAAGCGGCGGCGGCGCGAGCGGTGGCGAGACTGCAGCCGATACTGCCAGCGCTTCTGCGAGCTTGCCGGGTGCCGATAGTGCACCGATCAATAGCGCGAAAGTGTTGGTGGGACTACTTCCGAGCAACGATGGTCTGCGTGAAGCCAGCGGCAATGCGGCTGGTGGCCTGGGATTGGGCAACGGTGGCGCGCAGCTCGGTGCAGGTGCTGGCATTCCAAAAGTGAAGACTAAGGTGTTTGGTATCGAGGGCGAAGGGCGGCGTTTCGTGTACGTCTTCGATCGATCGGACAGCATGAATGGTTACGAGGGTCGGCCTTTTGCAGTCGCCAAAGCGGAATTGAAAAAGAGCCTCGAGTCGCTCAATGTAGCGCATGAGTTTCAGATCATTTTTTACAACGATGCTCCCTTGGCGGTGGGTGGATCGGATTCAAACAGCCCGCGCTTAATGCTTGGTTCAGAGCCCCAAAAGAAAATTGCAACCGATTTTGTACGCGACATTCAAGCCACCGGCGGAACGCAACATTTGCGAGCTCTGCGCATGGCGCTCAGCTTGAACCCGGATGTTATCTTCTTCTTGACCGATGCGGACAAACCTGCACTCCGTCAGCGCGATATTGACGATTTGCAAAACCGCGCGAGTCGAAGTGCGACGGCCATTCATGCGATCCAGTTCGGCGAGGGCCCCAATCAAAGCAGTGGTAACTGGATTGAAATTTTGGCCATCGGTACGTCCGGAAAATACCGCTACATCAACGTCAACCAGATCGGCGAGGAAAAGTAAAGCGGGCTGCGGCAATTGAAATTTCCGCTATGCTATCGGCATTAAGCGATCGGTAAGTGCGAGTTCGCATCACATAGGTCCATATCTCCGGGATGGACATTTCAGCGAGACGGACATTTCAGCGTCTCACAGTCATGCTGCAACCCGGTGAGTTCCCAACTGCGGTCGTCTTAATGCCCTGCAGACAACTCACCAGCCTGGAAAGTCAACATGACCGTATCAGCAATTCGTCCCGTAAAAATTAAGCGCAAGTTTACGAAATCGAGCCCCGGTAGCGTGCTCTATCAATGTGGCGAAACCATCGTCTTGTGTACCGCCAGTTTGCAATCCGATGTGCCGCCCTGGTTGGCTGGTTCAGGCAAAGGTTGGGTCACCGCCGAGTACAGCATGTTGCCGCACAGTACCAACAAACGCAAAGGTCGTGACCGCAATGGCAAAATCGATGGGCGAACCACCGAAATCCAACGGCTGATCGGTCGCAGTTTGCGGGCCGTGGTAGACCTCGAACGACTGGGCGAACGGATGCTCACCATCGATTGCGATGTGCTGCAAGCCGACGGCGGAACTCGTACGGCGAGCATCACGGGCGGTTTTATCGCGATGGTCGATGCCTTGGCTAGCGAGTTTGGCAAGACCCCCGCTAAGGATCATCCGATTCGCGACAACGTAGCCGCCATCAGCGTTGGAATTGTCAGCGGTAAAACAGTGCTCGATTTGGATTACATCAACGACTCAGCGGCTGACGTGGACATGAACGTCGTCATGACGGGCCGCAATCGCTTTGTCGAGCTGCAAGGAACCGGTGAGGAAGCTACCTTCGACGACGAACAATTGGCTTCCATGCTGAAGCTGGCCAAGTCAGGCATCCAACAACTAACGGCGATTCAAAAAGATGCGCTGGGGAAACTGTGGCCCTTGTAGTGGCACAGCGCCAGCTTTATGTTTTGCGAAGCGCGCTTGCAGCTTGGGAAAAAAGGTTCATCCAGACCTAGCGCGCGCACCTTATACCGATGTGGTTTTAGTGGGTCGCTCCTGCCGGGTGCGACTTCTTGCGCACTGCATTGTCAGACTTGCCGATTGGGCGTCACCTCTGACCTTCACCACGTTCTACCAGCGGTTCACTACAACCCTAGACGGCGTTTGATAAGAAAGGCCCAAGCCACCTGGATTGTGCCTACCTCAGCGATGGTCGCACCCGGCAGGTGTGACCCACCAACTCAAAGGTATTCTCGTATGCGCACGAGATGCCTGGAATAACCGGAAAAAATGCCGAAGCGGGACGCGGCGATCGAAATCACCGGACCCGCTTTCGGACTTTCCCCCTGCCCTCGTTCACAGCCTTCGCTGTACACATTGAATTTTGTTGCCAAGCCTTAGCGGCCTAGCGAGGTTTGGGTTGCCACATTACATCGACATTCGAGACTGAGTTGTCCGATGGGCTAGTTGCTTGAACGCTCTTAGTAACCTGACCGCTGCTGGTTACCACCGCAGGCGGTTGCAAGGCAGAGTCGCTGGTTCCAAAGCCGCTCCAGTAATTGCTGGCAATAGGTGCCTTATCACCCGATTTCTTCTGGTTCTTGTCTTCCTTGTCGCCCTTGGATTCTTCCTCTTCCACGGACTCAGGTACAGGCTGTTGATCCATCCCTGGATGAGCTGGATTGCCCTCAGTCGGCATACCGGATTCAACTGGCCCGCGGCTTACGACGGCCGGTCGGGTGTATCCATAGTCAAGGTAGGTACCAGAATCGCGTTCACGAGCACGTTCTTGAGCATCCCAGTAAGCTTTGTCGACCCATTGGCCTTCTTGCAGCGTTACGCTGTTCAAATCCATCAGTGAACCTTTGAGATAGTGAACGTTCACAATCGATTTATTGTATTCAGTGACGGCTTGGTGATACTGCGTCTCAGCTTGGGCGCGACGCTGCTCTGCTCGCAACAAGTTATCGAACAATTGGCTCTTATCACCCACGTCGCCGAGGATGCGATCCCTATAGATTTTGATTTCATTTTCGTTCGCTTGCCACCAATCGGAGTAGTGCTTCATCGACATGAAAGTTGATTCCATGTTGCGCCAAGCAAACGAAAGCTCGTGGACTAAGAAGAGTTCCTTCTCTTTGAGCTCTTCAATGCTTTTGCTAACTTGCAAACGGCCGCTTTGAATGTTGGCCAGTTGACGACGCGCGCCAAAGGCCGGAGGGGTGATTTCGAGTCGAGCACCCGCTTCTTGGTATGCTCCACCTGTCAATTCCTCTAGGGCTGTTGAACCGGGATTGGGGAAACGGATGCCTGTTCGATTTGCGTTAGCAAATTCATCGCCAACGCCGACCCAGCGATAGAATCCGGTCACATCAACCTGGGGCAGGATTTGATTTTTGGCAGACACCAGCTCCAATTCGCGTTGTTTGATACCCCATTTTTGTCGACGCAAGTAAACGTTGCGAGTCAAGCCTTCGGCGGTCACATCGCACCAGTTGAATTCAATGCGAGCGACTGTGGGGTTGTCGATGGGGCGGACGAACTGACCGTCCGTCGGGCTCCAACCCATTTTCTCACGGAGGATTTGTTCGCGACCACGCAGCCCACGCGGGTCATTGCCAGGCACGGTTGATCCGTTGAGCGACGCGTGCAACTGACCTTCGAATTGATGATACAGAGCACGGGCTTGTGCTTCCGCTTCGGGCGTTCCATCGGCCCCTAAACGAGTCTGAGCAACTCGCCAAAGATTTAACGAAGCGTCGAGGGCTTTTTTGTTGGAATCGAAAACGCGGTAACCCGCGTACAAGTCCCAGTAAGCGTCCTCAACGGCTTTGACTAGGTTTGTTACATTGCCTTCGAACTCGTGCAAAGCAAGATCTTCGTTGATGCGTGCTAGTACGATCGGAATGCGATTGACCAGCGTTCCGCGACCGCGCATCAACGGATGCGTTATCTGTACTTCCGCCGCAATCGTGTAATCACTTGGAACGGATCGACCGAAGTTCCCGGAGCCGGGGATATTCCGCGATGCCGGAATGTTATTGCTTGAGTAGACCGACGTTAAACGCGAAGTGACCACACCGCCTGTCGCTGTTTTCTTCGAAAGAGCGGCCTGTGCATTGGCATCGACGGCTTGGAAGAACTGTGGATTGAAGATGTTGCCAGAACCAAC
>JANLQO010000517.1:0-1757 GCA_031367855.1 Planctomycetia bacterium
AAACATTGGTTGATACGAAGGGTGTCGCCTATTCGATAGCCTTCCATCCCAAGTTCACTGAAAACGGCTATATGTATATCGGCAGTAACGGGAAAATAGGTGGCGAAAAGAATCGCAGCCGCATCATTCGTCACACTCTTGCGCGCACCGCTCCGTACGGAATTGTCGGCGAGCCACTGACAATCATCGACTGGGAGTCGAATGGCCACAATGGCGCGGCAGTTACTTTTGGCATCGATGGTTTGATGTATGTGACTTCCGGCGACGGAACATCGGACTCGGATGCGAACGACGCTGGACAGGACCTTTCGAAACTGCTTTCCAAAGTCTTGCGAATCGATGTCGATCACCCAGCGGAAGATAAGCCGTACTCTGTTCCCAAGGACAATCCTTTCGTGGACGATGCCAGTGCGCGGCCAGAGACTTGGGCTTATGGCTTGCGGAACCCTTGGCGAATCACTTGCGATCCCCAGACAGGAAATATCTGGGTAGGCAACAATGGGCA
Source organism: Planctomycetia bacterium (assembly GCA_031367855.1). Taxonomy (GTDB): domain Bacteria; phylum Planctomycetota; class Planctomycetia; order Pirellulales; family Pirellulaceae; genus Aureliella. Next base: position 506 of record JANLQO010000517.1, read on the forward strand.
GGACATGTACGAGCAAGCGTATTTGATCGAACGCGGGGCCAACTACGGCTGGAGTGTCTTTGAGGGAAGCTACCCGTTTTACTCGCAACGCAAATTGGGTCCGACACCACACGTCAAGCCAACTGTCGAGCATGCACACAGTGAATCGCGTTCGCTAACCGGTGGCGTGGTGTATCACGGAGCGCAGTTACCTGAATTGCAGGGCGCGTACATTTACGGCGACTATTCGACGGGCAAAATCTGGGGCATAAAGCACGATGGCAAGCAGATTGTCTGGCATCGCGAGATCGCGGACACAACATTGCAGATTTCGGCGATAGTGCTGGATCCCGACGGCGAATTGCTTGTAGTCGATCATCGCGGTGAAGGGCAGGCGGGTTTGTATCACTTAGAGCACGTGGAACCAACAGGTACACCGAGCAATTTCCCGAGAAGGCTCAGCGAAACCGGCTTGTTCGCCGCTGTTGCAAATCACGAAATTGCCGACGGGTTGATTCCGTATAGTGTCAATGCTCCGTTTTGGTCTGACGGAGCCATAAAAACGCGTTTTGTGGGTCTGCCAAAAGAAGGACGCATTGAAATGGCAGACCGCTGGGCATGGCAGTTTCCAGAACAAACTGTCCTCGTCAAATCGTTCGCGCTCGAGATGACGGTCGGGGATGCGAAGTCGCAACGCTGGATCGAAACCCGGTTGTTGACCAAGCAGCAAGGTGAATGGGTCGGTTACTCCTACGAGTGGCTGGAGGATCAATCGGATGCGGTGCTGGTTGAAGCAGGCGGACGCGACAAGGCGTTTGCGATTCGCGCCCCAATGGGCGATCGCAAGCAGATTTGGCATTACCCGAGCCGTACTGAATGCATGGCGTGTCACACGCGAGCCGCCGGTTTCGTATTGGGCTTGACGACGGAGCAGTTAAACAAAATGCACGACTACGGCAACGGCGTGAAACTGAATCAGATCGAAGCGCTCGAGCGGCTGGGTGTCTTGAAAACCGATTGGTTGCCGAAAGCGAAAGACGCGTTACGCGATGAATTGAAGTCTGCTGGTAGGTCGCAGGCCGAAATTGAAGAACGATTGACTGCAGCCAAGCCCCTGGATGGCCAGTTGAAGCAACGCTCAAATCAGCTGCTAGGTGCGGCTCCGGAAGCCTATGGGAAACTCAGTAATCCCTATGATGCGACGGAGGCTCTGGAGCGACGTGCGAGGGCCTTTCTGCATTCGAATTGTGCGTACTGCCACATTGAGGCGGGA